>JBMDXC010000617.1:0-3995 GCA_048594805.1 Candidatus Entotheonellaceae bacterium
ATTCATCCTCTGTAAACCTTGCGAAGGTTCCTAAACCTTCGCAAGGTTGGTAACAAGTCCACCATTAATAACCCGTCCAGATTGCTCCACCCACAAATTCATCACGGGTGATCCTGCCATCGGTGATCTCCACCACGCGCGGCACACGCCGTGAAAGCTCTTTATCGTGGGTGACCATGATCATGGTCTTGCCCTCTTTAATCAGCTTGATAAAGAGGTCAAAAACATCATTGGCGTTGCGCGTGTCCAGGTTGCCGGTGGGCTCGTCGGCGACGATCAGCTCGGGATCATTGGATAGGGCGCGGGCGATGGCGGCGCGTTGCTGCTGCCCGCCCGAGACCATGCTGGGCAGCTTGTTGGCCTGGTCTGCCAACCCGACCAGCTCCAGCAGGTACATGGCGCGCTCGCGCCGCTCGCGGGAGCTGTATTTTCTGGCAAAATCCATGGGCAGGATGATGTTTTGCAACAGGCTGAGCGCAGGCAGCATCTGAAAGAACTGGAAGACGATGCCAACATGCTGGCCGCGCCAGGCAGCCAGCTTGTTCTCGCTCATTTTGTTGACCTCCATGCCTTTGACAAGCACGCTACCCGAGGTGGGGCGATCGATACCGGTAATCATGTTAAGCAGCGTGGATTTGCCATTCCCCGATGGCCCGACGATGGAGACGAACTCTCCATTCTTGACTTCGAGGTTCAACCCCTTGAGGATGGTCACTTCCCCGCCGCCCACGGGAAAGCTCTTCACCAGGTCGACTACCTGGACCAGAGTATTATTTCCATTTGTTCCACTCATAAGCATGCTCCGTTCTATATTAACGATGCTGTTAGCACTTAATGTTCCATAGCTGACCAAATGACTGATAATTTTGCCCGATATTCTTTCTCGTCATACCAGGCGCCCACATCTACCGTTTTGATGCCCTGTGTAGACAGGTTCAGATCTACGTCGGTCCACATCTTATCCTGGACGAAGGCTGCCATGCGCCCAAACTGGCCGCGTTCTAACAAGTGGGCGGCGATGAAAGCAAAATTCGCCGCGCCCAACAAATCTTGTCCGTCAGGTGAGCCAGTGCGCAACAAATAGGTCAGCGGCTGCAAGATCACGTTCTCACCCGTAATGTAGCTGAGTAGCGTCGCAGCTATCACACCACTTCCCACCAGCTTTTGATCGGAGGGGATCTGGTTACGCATCAGATCCTTGGCTCTCTCCGAGCTAACAGCTTTTGAGTAAGTCTCAATTTTATCTTCTTGCACGCGAGTGCCATCGCAGACCAGGACAACGGCGTAGTTGGCGGGAGTCTGCCTTTTATCCTGCATTACCAGGTAACTCAGCCGTTCCGGGTCATAAGCCAGCTCTGGGATCAACACCCGGTCGACGCCGGCCAGGAAGGCCATCAACAGGGTGCTGTAACCGGACTTGGCGGCGAAAGTCTCCACCACGAAGAGTTGCTCGCGAGAGCCGGCCAGGGCGCGCAGCTCGTGGATGAAGGCCACTCCCCGCGCCATGCCGGTACTGAAGCCCAGGGTGTAATCGGTGCCCTGGATGTTGTTATGGATTGTTTTCGGGATGCCGACGACCGGTACACCCTGCTGGCTCAGATAAGCGGCATACTGGAGCATGTCGTCGTCGCCGATTACGATCAGACCGCAGAAATCCAGGCGTTGGATCACGTCTTTGATGTGGGCAGTCAGGTCTTGTGTTTCCATTTTTGAGTTGCGTAAAAACTCGGGTACCTGCATGCGCGGTATCGAGCGAGGCTCTATGCGGGAGGAGTGCAGGAACGAGCCGGGCGTGCGGTCGATCGGGCGCACGATGTTCTTGGTGAGCTCTATGAAGGATTCGCCATAAGTAGACGGGTCGCGCGGGTTGTACTGGACCAACCCTTCCCAGCCCTTACGCACGCCGATGGGCTCAAAGCCGTCATCGATCAGATGATAAACCAGACTCTTCAGGCACATGTTAAGGCCGGGGACATCACCGCCGCCAGTCAGAATGGCTACTCTCTTGGACATATTCATTCTCCTCTATGAAGTTTTGGCGACAAGAGAGTCACTTGGCTCCGAAGCAACTCGAACTTGTCTATATACGTGAATTGTCTAAAACCGTCGCGCCAGTATTCCTTTTGATCCTGGTAATCATCAAGCCATAACGAAGGCGCGATGGCATTCGTGATTGGGTAGCCAAACAGGGATGAACTTTTTGGAGGGGTGAGGCTGCTGCATCCATGTTTACCCCCTTCAATAGTCAGGGATCAGTGTATGAAAAGGCTGCCAAACCGACTGGAGCATACTGGAATGATGTGCTACCGGTGTTGGAATTTAGACTACATTTTAGCAGATTTTGCATTTCTTGAATACTATGATTAAGATCGGCGTTTGGTTGATTACCCGATGTCATTATTCGATTCCACAGGATGCACAGGCGTGGGGCAATCAGCTCGTCGGCGGCGAAGGCCGCTTGCGATCTCTGCAAGGCTTCCACCCAGCGCCCGCTATTAGCATAGCCTTCAATGAACGGCAGCCACTCGTATGGGTTGCCTGCCGCATAGCCTTGCCTCACGGCCTGGTCGCCCAGCTCAACCACTTGATCCCATTGGTCGAATTGGGCTGCCAGTTGCGCCTTTTGAAAGTAGTAACACCAGGTGTGCTGGGGCTCTTTCCCAAAAAATTCGGTTGGAGGGTAATCGTCCGAAGCCGGCTGCGGCTCGATGCGGCTGAGGTTCGAGACCGGCAGAGCCTGCAAGGTCAAATCTGGCAATTGGGTATGGTTGACGTCGTCGGGCGAGAGCACCCACAGGCAACGTCCTGCGCCTGGTTTGTAAAAGATCACCAGGCTGTCCAAGCTGGAGCCGGTAAAGTCGAAGGTGCGGAAGGATTCGTCGAAGGTCTTGCCGCGGGCCAGCCTGGGCACCATTTTCTGACCGACGTCGTGGTCCATCTCCAGGAACCAGTAACCCACTTGCCTTGGGCCAAAAGGTTGTGGGTAGAGCAAGTTGAGCGTCACCGCGGTGGGCTTGCGACCTACGTAAATGAATAGCTCATCCCTGGAAAGGATGGCCGTGCCGGGCTTAATGTAAGGGGCGCGCCAGTAAAGCTGCCAGTAGAATTGGTTTTGCGACAGGGTGGAGCGGTAGTAGGCGGTAGCCACACGCAGATGAAAGCCGGCTGCCAGACCGATCACGGTTGCCAGCAAGACTGCTTTGGGCAGGCGGCGCGGTGTGAACCACTCCAGCAATCCCACAAACAGGATGCTCATGCCGGTCATCGCCGCCAGGGCGAAGCGCCCGCTCTGCAAGCCACCCAGCGCTTGGCGGTCGATGGCCCAGATGGGCAGCGGGCCCATCAAGGTGCCCAGCAGGCCAATGGCGATCGCCTGATGCGCCCATCGCGTGGGCGAGGCGGGATCGGCTGGCTGGTCTCCATTGAGGCGCAGCAGGTAAAGAAAGACCAGTCCGGCGGTCAGGGCAGCCAGCGCCAGGGAGGCGAGCACGTAACGGTCGCCCAGGTCCAGAGCTGCCGGATCGATGATTTGATACCACGCCCCCAGCAGGTTGTGGATTGTGTCTTGTAGGATGATTTGAACGAAGTGAAGGCCGGTTTGCAGTGGAGTTGTACCTAGAGAGAGCAGGGCATCTGGCTGGTTCGAATCGGACAGGTTGGCGCGGTAAGAAAGCCACCAGATAATCACGCCGGCATAGATAACAAGATATGGGAGCCAGGATCTGAGCGTTGCCCGCAGTCGGAGTCGCTTATTGGGAACCGTTTCGGCGTGTACCAGCCAGAGCATGAACGGGCGCAGCAGCTCCAGCCCCCAGAAGTATTCCAGTGTGAGCATGTGCAGCAGTTGCGCCCCGATGGCGGTCAGTGTGAGAGGCCAGCGCCAGCGGGGTGTGCGCTCTGACTGCAGCATGGCGCCCAGCGAATAGAAAAACAGCGCATATGTAATCCAATGCTGCGAGAACGCGGCTGATACGGGCTGCTGAGTAAAGATGGGG
>JBMDXC010000618.1:0-2179 GCA_048594805.1 Candidatus Entotheonellaceae bacterium
TCACGCAGATCAGGTCTCCAACCAGGTGGGGCGATGAGGAAGTTGCCCGCCTGTGTGCCCGTCGTCCGCCAACCAGGGGAGGCGAACACGTCCGTCCATATATCGAGCATGGGCAGGAGGTAATAACACCCACCAGTGTCCAGGACCGAGATAATCATGGGCTCCCTGGTGAGATCGAGCCACACTACGGAATACAGCGTATCGAAGTTCGAGCGCACAACCCCCTTAAAATTGGCAGGTGGATATTCCCCGATGTGGGCAAACGTGTTCATCGGGCCTTTGCCGAGTTCCTTGCCGGGCTCGATGTTTGTGAACTGCTTCCGGGTTAGATCCATACTCACGAGCGGGTAGAAGTAGATATAGGCATTGATGCCAATAGCGTGTGCCTCCTGCTCGCTGAGCGCGGTGGCCTGCGGCGTGCTCTGGGCACCAGAGACGCCAGGCCGCAGAGCAGGCCCAGGGTCAGTGCTATCGTCTGTCTGTGCATGTCAACCTCCTGTGCTTGGTTGCATCTGAGGACGCGTTGTCCATGCTCTAAGGCGCCGCCTGAACTGCCACCACCCCACATGCTCCATCTGCCACCGCGCAGTTCGCCTTGACTCATGGTTGGATTGCAGCCCTCACGGGGCCTTCTGCACTGCCCCAACGTCTACTGCCAATCGTGGAATCTGCCTGGGCCTGCGCCAAAACACCCTTCGCCGCCATCGGGACAAATGACGACAAAGGTGGTGCGTTTGCCACAGCCGGAGACGCCAATGGTATATTCGGCCCGTTGGATCCCTTGCACCCAGGGGCCTTGCAGAGCAGGTTGGATGACTTCACGCGAAATCAAAGTGGGTGTCGCCTCGGAACAATTCATCTCGAATTGCCCACGACTCACGGCCGTCTGCATCGCCATGGCTTGTTTGCTGTCGAGAAACTGGCTCTGGGACGCGCACCCTGTCACGGCCAGCACGGCAAGAAGTACAAAGAATAGACACGACTTGCACATAGGTGATCTCCTCTCGCTCTCAAAAGCCTTGCCCTTGCAAAGCCTGGGTTGTTGCGCTTGATCCACAAAACTCCATCGCCCCGACCGAGGCGGGGCTTGTGTGCGTGTCCATCGGATGCCAGGACGATACACGACGCGCTCCGTTCACGACCATCCCCGAAGCGTTCAAATGAGGCATGCTGTGCCCCGGAAGTGTTCACCGAACTGTTCAAGTTGCTGCGGCTTACACCCACAATTGCCTTTGTATAGCAATCGCTATACATTTGTGTGTCTCTTTTCCTTTCTTTGATGAGGTGAGGCTATGGCGAAGACAGGACAAGTCAATGTCCGCATAGAGCCAGAGATCAAGGCTGCCGCTGGGGCAGTTTTTGAGCAGCTGGGCATGCTCCATCACAGGCCATTACGCTGTTCTACCGGCAGGTCAGCTTCCATAAAGGCTTGCCTTTTGAGGTCCGTATTCCAAACGAGGAGACCATCGAGGCCATGCGAGAGCTGGAGGCAGGGAAAGACCTGCGACACTACAGCAGCTTCGACGCATACCGGCAAGAGCTGGGATTGTAATGTGTGTCAGATTATCCCCTCTAAGCGCTTCGATCGTGCCCTGCGACGTATGGTCAAACGTGGCAAGGACATTGCCAAATTACAAGCCGTGGTGGAGAAGCTGCGGGTGGGGGAAGCGCTCGAACCACGATATGGACCTCATCCCTTGGCAGGAGACTGGAAGCCTTATTGGGACTGTTATATAGAGCCAGACTGGTTGCTGATCTACCAGGTCACAGACGAGGCAGGGGGGCTGGTCAGGACCGGTAGTCATGCCGACCTATTTTAACACTGCTCCGGTAGATCGATAGTGTTCTGAAAGTGGAGATGTAGGTTTTACTTAGCGCTTTTCCCGACGCTTGTACAGAGTGAGGGGAGGAGCCGATTACGACGGGTGTTACCGGTCATGCGGCGATACGCGTGCGCGCACTCGGATGCCGAAAAACATCTCGATGAGCTTGGCCTTTCCGAGCACACGCGCCAGCTCGCGGATCGTGCAGTAGGAAAACACTATGACGACCAATAGGATCTGGATGGCGAAGCAATGCGGCCACACTATCTCCGCGAGTAATTGCCGATTGCCGGCGACGAGGCTGCCGGCCTGCCTCCAGAAATCGACCAGTTGCTCTAAGTAGTGGACGAGCAGTG
>JBMDXC010000619.1:0-5827 GCA_048594805.1 Candidatus Entotheonellaceae bacterium
GACAGGAGCGTTCAGTAGAGTGTACGTTTGAGGGAGCGTCGATGCGTTCCAGAGTGGGAGCAGGGCCAGCCGCGAGCATCGCGGGGACCTCGGAGAGACTGAGGATAGGAGGACGATATGAGCCAACGGGCAATGAGGCAAGTGGTGCTTGTAAGTCTATTTATTGGGATGTTCCTCGCAGGGGTATGGTGTGGGTCGCTCAGTCAGCGGTATGCCAACGCGCAGATACCAGGGATGGGCAAAGGCGTCGGGGAGACCATGAAAGGCGTGGGCGGCCCGGTCGGATCGGTGGCCGAACTCGGGTCGTCCATTGTGGAGATGCAAGAGCATGTCAATGGGCTACAGAAAAATTTGGAGACCTTGAAAAAAGTGCAGTCAGCCCTCAGTGTCGGGAAATAATGCGGGACCTCTGAAGCAGGGGGGGCAGCCGTACTACATGTGTCGGCATGCGAGGAAACATTGTGGCACAATGAAGCGCCAAGCATTATGGTCGAGAATGTTTCCTCCTCCATGCAGCGATCCTCGCAATGCGCCGCCTTATCACAAGCACACTCAGCGCAAGAAAGGCCATGACGAGCACGATGGTGAGCACGACGAGCATGAGATGGTTTTTCCAATAGAAATATAGCCAATGGGGGTCCCAATACCATTCCATATACCGTTCCCATCCTCGTCCTGATTTAGAGACGCTGTTAGACGCCGCCACATGCAGCCGTGCTCCTACGATCAACCTCATGCACAGCACATTGATAGATGATTGCTCGTGTCAACTCTGCCTCAGGTGCAGCCGTGCCGTGTTCCTGTGGAAGATTCCTACCTGCCGCATCTCTACCATTCTTAGGAGAGTGAAACACAGAATATCATAGTACATACTGTTTCATGAGAGAAGGGGCTTTTCACGGCTCTGAACAGGGTATGTAGCAAGACACACACCATTGGTAGAATAGCATAGGTGGATCTTGAATGGACAGATGTTGCAATCTTTTCCAGAACGGCCTGTCATTGCCTCTGTCTGCCTGGCACAAGGCCAGCGTTGGTGCGAAGTTTGCCCTTCCTATGGCCTAAAAGGTCGTAAACCTGTACACTGCGCATAAGGAAAAGAGAGGGAATATGCAAGCCCACATCACACTTGGTCGTCTCTTCGGCGTGCGGATTGGGCTCCATTACACCTGGTTGCTCATCGCCCTGCTGCTCCTCTTTTCGCTCGCTGGGCACTGGCAGGCCATGCATCCGACCTGGGGGCAGGGCCTGGTCTGGGCTCTGGCCATCGGGACGGCACTGCTCTTCTTCGCCGCCCTCATCGCCCATGAACTGGCCCATGCTGTGGTCGCACGGGCGCGGGGCCTGCCGGTGCGCTCGATTACCCTGTTTGCCCTCGGTGGGGTAGCCCATATTGAGCGCGAGGCTACCGATGCTGGTACCGAATTCTGGATGGGGGTGGCTGGTCCCATCATGAGCGCGCTGATCGGGGGGCTCTGTCTGGGGCTGGCGTGGGTGCTGGGCTGGCCTGTCTGGACTGAGCCCGCAACCCCGCTGCTAGCCATGCTGGTCTGGCTGGGGTATATCAATATCGCCCTGGCACTGTTCAACATGCTCCCGGGCTTCCCAATGGACGGTGGGCGCGTCCTGCGTGCCATCATCTGGTGGATCACTGGCAATGCGGTGCGCGCCACCCGCATCGCTACGCGGACAGGCCAGGTCGTCGCCTTCGGGTTTATCGTGCTGGGGCTCCTCCGGTTCTTGGGCGGCGCCGGCTTTGGGGGCTTGTGGATCACGTTTATTGGCTGGTTCCTGCTCAGCGCAGCGCGCGCCAGCTACGCGGAGCTGGAATTGCGCGAGAGCTTACGTGGTGTGCGCGTAAGTGAGGTGATGACGCGAGACTGTCCCCTCGTGGATGGGCACTCGACGCTCCAGACGTTTGTCGAGGACACACTCTTACGCACCGGCCAGCGCTGCTTCGTGGTGGCCGAGGATGGTGCGATTGCGGGCCTGATCACACTGCATGAGGTCAAGGCGGTCGACCGGGCGCGCTGGCCCTCTACGCTGGTGTCTGAGGTGATGCGCCCCCTGGCGCAGCTGCGCATGGTCACCCCCGAGACCCCGGCCACCGAGGCTTTGGAGATGCTCGGGCAAGACGATATTAACCAGGTGCCCGTGGTGGCCCACAGACAGCTGGTCGGAATGCTGTCGCGGGATCATATCCTCCGGTATCTGCTCACCCGAGCCGAACTCAATATGTGAGCGCTCGTGTTCAGGGAGCCGTTGCGGGATATCCCGCAGCGGCTGGCCCATATGTCACTACGCTTGGATGGGGATCTGTTTCGCTTTGGCGGTCTCACGCTTGGGGAGCGTCACGGCCAAGACCCCATCCTTGAGGTCCGCGGTGGCCTTCTCGGCCTGGACTGCTACCGGCATCGGAATAGTGCGCTCGAAGGCACCATAGCGCAACTCACGCCGATAGTAGTTCTTACCCTCTTTCTTTTCCTCTTCTTTGATCTCCCCTTTGAGAGTCATGGCGTCCTCGGTAATCGTCAGCTGGAGCTGGTCCTTGGGTACGCCAGGGACCTGGGCTTTCACCACCACCGCATCGGGCGTGTCGGCAACTTCGATCGCCGGTTCGAGCGCCCGCTCCCCCAGGCGCATAGACCCGTCGTCGAAGAAGCGCTCGAACATGCGGTTTATCTCCCGCTGTAACGCTGTGAGGCCCTCAAAGGGTTCCCATTTTGCCAGTGCCATGGTCTTCCTCCTCTGCCTTTGACTCCCCTGTATCTGCCTGCGCTCTGCTCTCGAAGCGCTTCCTACCCCATGCTCTGCATGGGAGCGGGTGGCTCGCCCTCCTGGAGGAAGCAAAGACCGTGCCAGTGCGGCTCCAGACGTTTGCCCTTGTAGCACAAGCTGTTTGTGCCCCTGTCGAGTCCCAGGCCTCGCAGCAGTGAGGGACAAGATGTGCGTCGACCGGACAGATTGTCACGCCTCGTCTGGGCATGCGCCAGACACAGAGCCATTCTTGCCGTAGGGCTTGCAGCAACACAAAGGGCCGGCACGCCAATTGCTCCTATACAGATGGATGGCAGGCAAGAGGTATGACAAGTGTCAGGCGCTGGGTGTGGACGTTCTCCATGCCTGCCCTAAAAAAAGGCAACGATTATGCGTACGATCCGACCGATGCTCCAGGGTATGGGCCTCCTGCTCGTCCTCTGGGCGGTGGGGACCGGCTGCACGTATGACACGGCTGTGTCGCGGCTGTCCCTCCCAGAACAGACAGAGTTTTTCCTCTACTGGAAAGTCATGACCTGGGCGCAGGAACGTGCCTATCTCGCCAAGAAGACGGCAGCCGAGCGCACGGCCTATCTCTATGAGATTGGCCTGGCCCAGCGCTTCCAGGCTCTCGACCCCCTTGACCAGGAGACCGTGCGGTACGGGTGGCCCCGGCGAGGCATGAGCGCTGAGGCGCTGCTCTTCTTATGGGGAGAGCCCTACTATACAGCCGGAGACGCTCGCCGGTCCGCGCACTGGTATTATCTCGGCTCCTCCATGGACCTGGCCGCACATGGCAATCAGTACCAAAATTTTGGGAACCGCGTCGATGTCTATCTCATGGATGGGCGTGTGGTGGGTTGGATCGATTATACTCCCAGCGACACCGGGTTCGAAAGGGGACACCGATGGTGAAGGGCTGGGAGTGGTTTCCGTCACTGACGGCGCTGGTACCATCATCACCGCCGCTGAACAATGCTGGATCACATGACTCTTGCGCAACAGGTGTCTGTATGCTCAGCAGGGTGCATGGTAGTGCACAGGCCTTCCCCCCGTTACGCCATGGCAGATACGCCTTGATCGGTGTCCTGGCCGCCGTCCTGGCGACAGGGGGCTGTTCGATCCGGCGTTATGCGGTCAACACCATCGGTGACGTGCTGGCGTCGGGGGGCTCGCTCTATGAGAGTGATGATGATATCGTCCTCATCGGCGACGCGTTACCGTTCAGCCTGAAGCTCATCGAGGGCTTGCTGGCCGAATCTCCCAACAATCGCGGTTTGTTGTTAAGCGCCGCGCGCGGTTTTGTCTTGTACTCTTATGCCTATGTGCATTACGAAGCCGAACAACTGGCGCGCGATGACGTGCACCGCGCCCGGGCGTTACGCGACCGGGCGCGGCGCCTGTATCTCCGCGCCGTTCGATACGCGCTCCGGGCGTTGGCGCAAGCCTATCCCGGTTTTGCCGAGCAGTTGTCATCGCAGCCGCAGGTCGCTGTGCAGAGGATCGGTCTGGACGCCGCAGAGCAGGACGTGCCGTTCTTATACTGGAACGCCGCGGCACTCGGGCTAGCCATATCGGTGTCAAAGAACGAGCCGTCCATGCTCGCCCGCCTGCCTGAGGTCGACGCCCTGCTCGAGCGTGCCCTGACACTGCATGAAGCCTGGAATGCCGGCACCCTCCACGAGTTCAAGATCACATGGATGGCGGCACGGGGTGCGCCGGGAGGTCAGGAGGAGATACGCCGCCATTACGAACGGGCCTTGACGCTGTCCCAAGGCCGACGTGCCAGCGCTCACGTCGCCTACGCCGAGGCGGTCGCCATCCCCAACCAGGATCGTACCGAGTTCATGGCGTTGATGCACAAGGCATTGGCCGTTGACCTCGAGGCCGATCCCGAGCACCGACTCATGAATATTATCGCCCAGCGCCGTGCACGGTGGTTGCTGGAGCACATCGACGAACTCTTTTTCTGAGTGGGGCATGTGGATGCAGAGTGAGAGCCTAACCATCATGAGAAAAACGTCTACACGCATCGTGTCTGTATTGCTGACTTGTGTGCTCTTCCTGCAGCTCCCCTCCAGGAGTATAGCCCAGGTGGTCATTAAGCTGGGGACGGTCGCCCCTGAAGGCTCGGCCTGGCACGATGCCTTGCTCAAAATTCGCCAACAGTGGCGAGACATATCTCATGGAGAGGTGGAGCTACGCATCTATGCTGGCGGTGTGCTAGGCGGTGAGACAGAAATGGTGCGCAAAGTCCAACGACACGGGCTCGACGCCATCGCCATATCGGGTTCTGGTCTACCGTTCATCGACAGCAGCGTGGATTGTTTGAACATCCCGATGTTGTTTGCCTCCTACGAGGAGCTGGACTATATCAGAAACGGCATCACCGCAGAACTGGAACAGCGCCTCGCCCACAAGCACTTCAAGGTGTTGAGCTGGGCTGAAGGCGGTTGGATCTATTTCTTTACCAAAGTGCCGGTGCGCACGCCTGATGATCTCCGCAAGCTCCGACTATGGACCGCAGCAGGGTATCCTGAGGCCGAGAAGCTGAGCAAAGCGCTGGGTTTTCAGGTGGTCCCACTGCCCGAAACCGACATGCTCACCGGGCTCCAGACCGGTCTGATCGAAGCCATCGACGTCCCTCCCCTGTTCGCCCTCCTCGAACGCAGTTACCAGCTGGCGAAATACATGACCAACCTGAAATTCGCGCCGCTCAACGCGGCGACGGTCATCAGCGTCCCAGCCTGGGAGCGCATTCCAGCAAGCTACAGATCGCACTTGCTCGAAGCGGTCAGGCAGGTGGGCAAGACACTCCGTGAAGAGATACGTCAGGCTGGCGATGAGGCCATTCAGGAAATGCACAAACGCGGCCTGCAGATTGTCGACCTGGACGAACCCACGCTGGCGCAATGGCGTGTGGAAGCACAGAAGGCCTACCCACAGTTTGGCTGTAGCGTCCAGCACCCTGATGTGTTTGACAAAGTGCTGCGTCTGCATCGAGAATACCGGAGTCGATAACTACACAACTCACACAAAGCAGCATACGTTATGCGTATTGGCAGCCTAC
>JBMDXC010000062.1:0-15500 GCA_048594805.1 Candidatus Entotheonellaceae bacterium
GACCACAGAGGCATGGTCAGCCATCGTCGATGCCAACCTGAATCAGATCGCCGAGCTGATTGTGGAGTCTGGCTGGGCGATCTAACCCATTGACCTTCCCCCTGGCCTTCATCCCCACCGTGGCCTTGCGAGAGGAGGAATTACGCAATCAGCGGTCGGCGCGTGTGCCATGTAGTGCTCTGCTCGTAAGCGTGTGCGACCTTTAACAGCAGGCCATCAGCAAAGGGCTTGCCAGCGAGCTGGAGCCCAAGCGGTAAGTCCTTCCCATCGACACTCGCAAAACCACACAGCACGCATAACGCCGGGACATTGGCGAGATTGAACACACCGGTGAAACTGCGGCGTCCGGCCATACGTTGGCGTGCGTCTTCTTTACTCTGAATACCAGGGCCTGTCGGCAGGAGTGGTGCTGGTTCAGAGGAGCCAGGCAGGGCCAACACGTCTGCCTGCTGCAGAGCGGCAAACACCTGATGGCGCGTCAGCTCGCGCAACTGTTGTGCTTTATAGTAGAGTTGCGCTGGCAGGATAGCGCCCGTCAGGAAGTCGATCTGCACGTTGTGGTCGTAGTCGCGCAACCGCGTCCTGATCCAGTCGCGGTGCAGCGTCGCGCTTTCGACAGCCAGGATGGCACGGGTGACGGCCGCAGCAGACGGCAAGATAGGAATCGATACCGCAACAATTGTCGCGCCCAACGTGCCTAAATCAGCCATAGCCTGCATGACGGCAGCCTTGACCTGCGGCTGGAGAAAGTCGGCCTCAACCGCTTCCTTGATCATCCCGATGCGCAGATCCTTAATGTCGCCAGTGAGCCCAGCACGAAAATCCGGTACTGCCCTTTGTGCAGTATAGGGATCACGCGGGTCGTGGCCGGCAATGGCCTGCAGGGTCAGAGCGCAGTCTTCGACCGTGCGCGAAATCGGGCCAGCGATGTCCATGGACCAGCAAGCCCCCAGCATGCCATAGCGACTCACCAGTCCCCAGGTGGGTCGGATGCCGACCAGGCCGCAGTTATTGGCAGGGTTACGAATGGAACCCCCAGTATCTTCGCCGAGCGAAGTGGCACACAGAAAGGCCGCGGTCGCGGCCCCAGAGCCACTGCTGGAGGTGCCAGGGTTGCGTCGTAGATCCCACGGATTGTGTGGGGTGCCATAGGGATGGTGCACGCTATTGCCGGTAGCAAACTCACTCATATTGAGCTTGCCCAGCAGCACACCACCCGCGGCGCGCAGCCGGGCCACCACCGTGGCGTCTTCATTGGGGACGAAATCGCCGAGAATCGTTGAGCCACCAGTCGTGAGCAGGCCTTTGGTCCAGAATTGGTCCTTGACCGCATACGGCACACCGTGGAGCGGCCCACGGTATTCGCCACGGGTCAGCTCCTGCTCCGCGGCACGGGCGGCTTGCAGCGCTTCCTGACGACACACGGTGATATAGCTGTGTAAGGTGCCATCCATGGCGTCCATACGCTCGAGATACGCCTCTGTCGCTTCAACGGGTGAGACCTCGCGTTGACGGATCAACTCGCCTAAGACGGTCGCCGACAGGAAAGGGATATCAGCCTTGTTCATGCGCTAGCCTTTCATGCGGAGGGATAATGGGCAGGGGTTCAAGCTGGTCGAGCCCTGGAGGATTGACGCTGTCCAGCAGCTCCCGGAGGGCGTTGAGATTATATGTCACCTCAGTGAGCAAGGGTTCGTCCAAGTCGAGTCCCACAGCGCGCCCCAAACTTTTGACCTCGTCCTTTGACAGATCAGCCATATTGCTACCCTCTTGCAAGCGTCCCAAGGCGCGGGGAAGGCCAGAGCATGGCCCCATCGCGTACCAGGGTCTCGCCGTCTTTGATCACCGTGTGGACGCGTCGCATGGCTGTCATGTCAGCGAATGGGTCGCCATCCACGATCACCACATCTGCCAGTTTCCCCGGTGCCAGCGTCCCCACGCGGTCGGTGAGCCCCAGGGCCTCCGCGGCAAGCCCGGTCACGCCACGTAACACCGTGGCAGCCGGTATCTGCACCTGGTTCGTTAAAAACTCCATGAGCAGTGGTAACTCGTCGATCTGGGTCCCGGTGGAGCCCTGATCGCTGCTCACCACCAGTTTCACACCAGCGGCATGCATGCGGCGGATGGTCTCATAGCGGTCCTTCCAGAGATGGCCGGGGTGGGTGCGGGGCTCGCGCATTTCCTCGGCCCGTAGACGGTACCATGTGGCCGGCATCGCGAGACTCACAATCAGGTTGCGCGCCACAATGTCGGCTACCAGTTGTGCATCATACTCGATGTGGCCATGCGCCCGAAACGGACAGTGCTCCAGGGTGTCAATCCCAGCGTCTACAGCAAAGCGCATGCCTTCCACCCCGTGCACATGCACCGCGACCTTTTTGCCCATGCGATGCGCATCGTCGGCTACCATCTGAAACCCAGCCGCATCGTACTGCGACGCCTCTGGGTTGGACCCAGGGGTCGCATTGCCTCCAGTCCCCATGAGTTTGACAAAATTCACGTCGTGTTTTACCAGCGTCCGCACCGCCTTCTGCAGTTCGTCTATTCTGTCACATTCGATGCTTTGCCACCACAACTGCCCAGCCGTACTGGTAATCACGGGGCCTGAGCAGAGCAGGCGGGGTCCAGCCAGATCCCCATGATTGATACAGTCGCGCAGCGCCAGGCTCAGGTAATGACGATCGCCGCAATCACGCACTGTCGTCAAGCCACTCTTCAGCGCTACCTGGGCATTACGCACACCCATGAGCAACGCCTGATTATCCGTCGCCACTCGTGACTCTTGACCACTGGACACACTGCCGCTCCAGAGAATGTGCACATGGGCATCGATCATCCCAGGCATCACCAGACGATCCCCCACATCCAGCACCGCTATGTCGGCTGGTAACGCCACCTGTGCCGCCGGTCCGACAGCTACAATACGTTCATTCTCGATGACAACCAGCGCCTCACGCACCAATGGGCGCTCCGTGCCATCGAACAGCCGCTGCGTTTTGATCGCCCACTTCACGATCTGCTCCTTCTGACAGTTTCCTCACTAGCGTTCATCTTCAGTCGGCGCGATTGTAGTGCTGTCCCTACGCGGTTGCAAGCACGACTCAGATCCCATGCGTCCATTGGACCCTGTACCTGAGAGGCCCAGGATGATCTTGCCCTATGATACAAAAAGTGCCAAAATTATATATATGCTCCCCAATTTCCTTACACGATATGGAGGTGACCTATGTTCCGATCGCGGCTGCAAGCAGGTGTTGCGCTCCTCATGGCTCTTCTCTTCCTCTGTGCCACGAGCCTGGTCCACGCGACTGCACACTCCTCCTACATAACCAGAACTGAAGACGTGTCAGCAGAAGCGATGATCGTCGATGGGCTGCTCCTGCGACCCGGCGGGATAGTGGCAACCGTGGTGGGAACGGCAGTGTTCGTGGTCACGTTGCCTTTCAGTATTCCAACAAGGAGTGTGGATAAGGCAGCACAAAAGCTCATCATGGACCCGGCGCGGTATACTTTTGTACGCCCTCTGGGACAGATAGAGTCCGATAAGCCCATGCGCTAAGAGCTGCGCCCGGCTACGGCGTAGGGCTCATTCCCCCGCCAGTGTGGCGGAGCCTGTGTAGAGATCATGCGCCATGCGCTGCACCCCCGCCAGTGTGGCGGAGCACCTCCCTGGCTTTCCAGGCGTATACGCCTCGTATGGCAGCCGCGGCGTATGTACCGCGCACAGTACTAAGACGTGCCAGGATGGGTCGCACATTGTCAGTGCTGGGAGCGTCCGTGTTCGTTCTCGCGATCTGACACTCCTGCCTCGTCAAAGGTGGCCATGTCATTATACACACGCAGGGCTGCCTCGACCAGATGCATGGCCAACACGGCCCCGGTGCCCTCGCCCAGGCGTAGGTGCAAGTCCAGGAGAGGGGTCTGTTCCAGGAAGCGCCAGGCCACTTGCTGGCCCACTTCCACAGAGGCGTGCGCGGCAATCATGTACTCTTTGACGAGCGGTTGGAGCGCTGCCGCTACTAGTGCACCAGCCGTGGCAATCAGACCGTCCACGAGGACGGGGAGCCGGTGACGGGCGCAGCCGAGGATGAGACCGGCAATGCCGCCTATCTCCAGACCGCCAACCGCTGCGAGCCAGCCGAGCGGCTCGTCAACGTGAGGGGCGTGGAGCTGTATGGCACGCTTAATCACGTCGACTTTGTGCTGCCAGGTCGTTTGGTCAATACCGGTTCCATACCCTGTGACCTCCTCGACCGGCGTGCCCGTAAACAGCGCCACGAGGGCACTGCTGGCCGTAGTATTGCCAATACCCATGTCCCCTGTGGCCACCAACGAGATCCTATCACGCACGCATTGTTCAGCCATCTCGATGCCAATTTCCAGGCACTGTTGAGCCTCAGCACGGCTCATGGCTGGCTCACGTGTCATGTTGGCAGTCCCGGGACGGACCTTCCGGGCGAGCAAACCGGGCAGGGGTGGGAACTCCACCGCGACCCCGATATCCACGACGCGCACTTCCGTCCCAGCCTGTAGGGCGAAGGCGTTGATGGCCGCTCCACCGCGTAAAAAATTGTACACCATCTGCGCGGTCACCTCCTGTGGATAGGCGCTCACCCCTTCCGCCGTCACACCATGATCAGCCGCAAAGACAATGACCAGTTTCCGTTCGATATGCGGTGGCACCATGCCCGTAATGGCGACATAGCGCCGCGCCAGCTCTTCGAGACGGCCCAGACTCCCAGGCGGTTTGGTGAGCTGGTCCAGGTGCTGCTGTGCCTGCACGCTGAGAGAGGGATCGAGCGGTTGAATCTGGGCCACCGTGGTTTCGAGCAATGTCGGCATGGCAGGACTCCCGTCTGTAGGGTTCGTAGTGTGTGGCTGTAGCAGAGCGCACACCCCCGGTAGGCCAGGGGGCTCGTGGTCAGACAAAAAGGGATTGTAACCGCTAGCCTTGGCTCTTTCACGTCGGGAACAGCAGATGGCGGCTCGTGGACATGCTATAATCCCTTGCCACACGCTTGTGGGCAACCAAACCGAGTAGATGTTGTTCTTTAGAGAAAGACGCAGCACAGGATGCCACTGGGAGAAAGCTCGTGAACAAGATCAAGGCAAGCGTCATTGGCGCTTCGGGCTATGGGGGGGCGGAGGCCGTGCGGCTGCTCACCACGCACCCGCACGTTGAAGTCGTCCACATTACTGCCGAAACGCAACAGGGGCAGGTCATGTCAAAACGCTACCCCAATTTGCGTGGTTTCGTTGATCAAACGATGATTGCGGTGGATGCAGAGCGCATTGGCCATGACTCCGATGTCACTTTTGTGTCACTGCCCAGTGGTAAGGCCATGCACCTGGTGCCGGCGTTGCTCGAGCAAGGCTGTAAGGTCATCGATATCGCTGCGGATTTTCGCCTGCGTGATGCTGCCCTTTATCCAGTATGGTACAAGTTTGCGCATATGGCGCCCGCGTACCTGAGCGAAGCGGTCTATGGTTTGCCGGAACTGCACCGCGACGCTATTGGTACAACACGGCTCTTAGCCAACCCCGGGTGTTATCCGGCGGCCTCGCTGCTCGCCCTCCTGCCGCTGGTGCGCAGTGGCGTCGTCCGCAGTGAAGGCATTGTCATCGATGCCAAATCTGGCATCTCTGGGGCTGGCCGCGGTGGCGGCGGCGGTTTTGGTTTCTCGGAAGTGAACGAGAACGTCCAGGCATATGGCGTGCCGCGTCATAATCACATCGCTGAGATCGAGCAGGAGTTATCATCCCTGGCCAAGACGCCTGTCCAGGTCGTGTTCACCCCGCATCTCATCCCTATGACACGTGGTATCCTGGCCACTGTGTATGCCCCGCTTGCGCATGACGTGAGCGAAGAAGAGGCGCTCCGCCTGTACGAAGCATTCTACCACGATGCGCCCTTTGTCCGTGTGCTGCGTGAGAGCTTACCGCAGACCAAGGCTACCCTGGGTTCAAACTACTGTGATGTGACGGTGAAGATCGACACACGCACGCGTACTGCCATTGCCATCGCGGCCATTGACAATCTTGGACGGGGGGCAGCAGGACAGGCGATACACAATATGAACCTGATGTTTCAGTTCCCGGAGACAGCAGGACTCCTCTTCCCGGCCATCTTTCCCTAGAGGCGCCACCGTGCTATGGTCCCGGCGACCGCTCGCGGAGTTTGTCTGCGGTATGCACGCTGTGGAACACCGGAAGCCCTATGCCTGGCAAGCCAGGGAGAGACCGCGCCACCCTGGCGCGGTGCTGCGTACGGCGCATAAGCTCTACACAGCCCCTGCCACACTGGCGGGGGGAATGAGTTCTACGCCGTAGTCGGGCGCAGTACTTAGCGCGCCACCAGGATCACGCCCAGTGTTACCAGCAACACCCCAATGACATGGGAGAGAGAGAGCTTTTCCTGCAGGATGAGCGGACTCAGCAGCACGATGAAAATGGGATAAATAGCACTGAGTGTGACGATGATGGCGGCCTCACCGCGTTTGATGGCTATCGAGAAGAACAGCATGCCAATGGCACCACACACACCGCTCATCAGTGCACACAGGATGCCGGCAGCAGTGGGGGCAGTAGGGAAACGTTGCCAGGCATAGGTGCCTACGATCACCACAAAACTGGCGCATGTGGAGAGAAAGGCGAGCGTGGTAGGCGGCACGCCATAGTTAGTGCTGAGTTTACTGAACATGCCCCAAAAGGCCCAGGCGATAGCGCACAGGAGCGCGAAGATGACGCCAAGCTGCTTCATAGAGTGTAGAGGTCAGGCTTGTGGGGCGACGAGGAGACGGCCTTTCACCTGGCCTTTGAGCATAGCAGCGATAGCCCCAGGGAGGTCGCGTAGTGGGATGACCTGGGCGATCTGGCTTAAATGACGTGGTTTCAGATCGGTGCCCAGGCGCTGCCAGATGGTCTGGCGATAGGCCATAGGACACATGGCCGAGTCGATGCCCAGGAGGTTGATACCACGCAAGAGAAATGGGATGACGGTGCCAGCGAAATCGTGGCCTCCGACCAGACCGCACAAGGCAATGTTGCCGCCATAATTGACTGTGCGCAGGAGATAGCTGGTGGTGGCGCCTCCGACCGTATCGATGGCGCCGGCCCAGGTGCCTGTGAGCAGAGGACGCAGGCGATCACCGGTGAGACTCACCTCCTCGCGGCTCAGGATCTGGCTGGCACCTAACTGCCGCAGATAGTCGTGCTGGTCGGTCTTACCAGTGCTGGCAGCTACGATATAGCCCTGCTGGGCCAGCAAATCAACGGCCACGCTGCCTACGCCACCGGTCGCGCCAGTAACCAGCACAGGCCCCTGCTCAGGGCGGGTGCCATTGCGTTCTATGGCCAGCAGACACATAGCTGCCGTGAAGCCAGCTGTGCCCAAGGCCATGGCGTCAAAGGCCGTGAGGGTTGCTGGTATCTTGACGACCCAGGCAGCTGGCACACGGACATAGGCAGCGTAGCCGCCAAAGGAGCCAACGCCAAGGTCATAGCCGGTAACGAGAGCCTGGTCACCTGCAGCGATCGCCGCAGACTGGCTCTCGACGACGGTTCCAGCAGCGTCAATGCCGGGTACGTGCGGGTAGTTTCTGACGATACCGCCCTGCCCTGTTGCTGCCAGGGCGTCTTTGTAGTTGAGCGAGGAATATTCGACGGCAATCGTGACGTCCCCGGCGGGAAGTTGGTCGGGTCTGAGCGTCGTCACCTCACCCTCGACACGGTCGTCGTTTTTCTTGACTACGTACGCAGCAAATGACTCCTGCACGATCGCCTCTCCCTAAAAAATACCTGCGGGGACCCGCTCCCTAAGCCTCTCCTCGAGGACGAGGGGACCACTACTGGTGTTAGGCTATACAGCTGTGGTTTGTATCATCGGAGTCTAGCGATGTCAAGCGAGAGGGAAGGACATGACCGTAGCTTGCCTGTTCCCAGCGCACACGGTGAGGAGAGGTGTCAGGCGTGCCAACTCGTCTTCCAGCCTGGCGAGTGCTTCGGTCGCGGCGTGGACGTCCCCTGCTCGTGCTGCAGTCTCCACACGCCGCACTGCCGCCAGGGCATGGTTGGCGCTGATATTTCCCAGGGCCCCCTTGAGCCGATGCGCCGCCCGCGCCAGGGCTGGGCAGTCCTGGTGCGTCAGGGCTTCGTGTAACTCCAGAAGACGCTCTGGGTAGTCGGCCAGAAAGAGCTCAATGATCTCGCGCAACAGCTCAGCATCGCCAGCGACACGTTCCCAGAGGGTGCGGCGACATAGGATGTCTTGCTCCTCCTCGGACGCGGCAGGCGTCTCAGGCGTAGAGGCCGCTGGCGCTGTCAAACGTGCGATGACCTCGAACAGCTCCGTAGGGCGCAGCGGTTTGGTGACATAGCCATCCATACCAGCCGCCAGGCAGCGCTCGCGGTCCCCTTGCATGGCATGGGCAGTCATCGCCACAATGGGCACACGCGTTGCGGTGTCCTGCTCGCGCGCCCGAATCGCCTGCGTGGCTTCTAGACCATCCATATGGGGCATCTGGATATCCATCAAGACCACATCAAACGTTTGCCGCTGCAAGGCCGCTAGAGCTTCAGTGCCATCCTGCACCACGGTCACGGTATGGCCACGCTTTTCGAGTAAGCGCACGGTCAGGCGCTGGTTGATGGCGTTGTCTTCGGCGAGCAGCACGCGTAAGGACCGGCCGTCTTGTACCTCCGGCGTTGTATGCTGTGGCGAAGACGGTGTGACGTCATCAGCACAGACGAGCGCCTGGTGGATGGTCTCCCACAAGTCCACAGGAGTAATAGGTTTCGTGACACAGACCGCCCCATGGAGTTCCTGCCAGTACTGCCGATCGCCTACCTGTGTGGCTACCGTAAGCACGAGCAGAGGGGTCGTCGCCAGTGCTGATTGCTGCCTGAGCCAGCGGGCGACCGCAAAGCTGTCCTCGCCTGGAAGATGCGCGTCCAGGACGACCACAGCAAACGGCTGTTGTATCTGATCAGCGTGGCGTAGGGCCTCAAGAGCCGCTGGGGCACTCTCGACGAGCGTGGGGCGCATCGACCAAGAGCTCAGAAGGCTCTGCAGCAGGTATCGTTGCGTGGTGTTATCGTCAGCAACCAGCACCTTCAGGCCGTGCAGCGCTGCCGAGACAGGTAGCGCTGCACGCTGACCAGGCTGCACCCCAAGGTGCACAGTGCAATGGAACGTACTCCCAGTCCCAACTGTACTTTCCACCCAGATACGGCCGCCCATGAGGGCGACCAGTTGAGCGGCAATGGAGAGCCCGAGACCCGTGCCCCCGTAGTGACGTGTCATCGAACCATCGGCCTGCACAAAAGGCTCAAAGATCGCCTGCTGTTGTACGGCAGGAATGCCAATCCCAGTATCGCTCACCGACACGTGCAACTCACACGTGCTGACCGTGTCGCCTGCGGGCGAGGGAGACTGGCAGTTCGCCCCCTGATGCAGGGCAATACGGAGAACCACTTCGCCCTGCGCGGTAAATTTGATGGCATTGCCGACCAGGTTAACGATGATTTGCCGCAGACGTCCCACATCGCCTATCAGCCCATCCGGGACATCAGGTTGCACCTCGTAGACGAGTTCTAGTCCCTTGTGGTATGCTGGGACGGCGAGTGTTTTTATGGCCTCGTTCAGACTGGCACGCAAGGAAAACTCACGCGGATCGAGCACCAATTTGCCAGACTCGATCTTCGAAAAATCCAGGAGATCATTGATGACCCCGAGGAGGGCTTCCGCTGACGCTTTGACGAGTTCGAGATATTCGCGTTGTTCCACGCTCAGTTCCGTGCCAAGCGCCAGTTCTGCCATGCCCAGGATGCCGTTCATCGGAGTACGAATTTCGTGGCTGACATTGGCGAGAAAGGCATTCTTGCTGCGGTTGGCGGCTTCCGCTGCTTCTTTCGACGCCTGCAGAGCCGCCTCCGCCTGCTTGCGCTCAGTGATGTCACGCGAGATCCCCATCACCCCAATCACCTGCCCCTGGCTGTCACGGAGCACCGATGCCGACAAATACGACTCGAAGAGTGTCCCATCTTTGCGTTTGTTCGTAATCTCACCTGTATAGTAGCCGTTGGTGAGCGCATGATGGTGGATACCAGTGCCTACCCCTGGGTCAGCATACAGCAGATGCACGGGTTGGCCCAACACCTCGTCGGGTTGATAGCCAAACGCCTGCTGGGCCGCATGGTTAAAAGCGATGATGCGTCGCTCTGTATCCACTGAGACGATCATGTCGAGGGAGCTGTTGATGATGTTTTCGGCGTAATCTTTGGCGGCTTGTAAGGAGACCATGGCCTGTTCACGCTCCGTGATGTCACGCACCATACTGAAGATAGCCGGCTTGCCATGGAACTCGCTGGGATACTCAGTAACCTCGACGGTCATATGACGGCCTGTGGGCGCCATAGACATCGTCCGTAATGTGGTCGTGCTGCCGTTGATGAGCGCCGGCTGTGGTACGCCCAGGGGCGGTATGGTATATGGGGTAAGCAGTGTGCTGATATGTTGCCCGACGACGTCTGCAGCGGGCCGTGCGAGCCAGCGTGCCCCGACTTCGTTCATAGCCAGGATGGTCCCATCCGCGTCATACAACAAGACGGCGTCAGGGATGCTATTGAAGAGGAGACGAAACTGGGCTTCTGCGGTGCGCAGTGCCCGTGTATGCTCCTCCAGCAACTCCTCAACCCGTAGCAGGGTTCGCTCCCGCAGCGCTCTGGCGCAGAGGTCAACGAGGGATATCGGATCAAGGGGCTCATGGAGATACCCATAGGCTCCGAGGCGCATGAAGTGGAGGGCGAGTTCTGGCGTCGGCTCCGTGGCGATCATGATGGCCACAATAGGCCGCCGGGAGCGTGTGCAGGCTGGGAGGAGCTGGTCGCCAGTCATGTCCGGCAAGTGATAATCGAGAATAGCGAGATCAGGGCTCTGCTCCTGCAGCCTCCGCAGGCCCTCGCTTCCCGTGCTGGCGATGTCAACCGCATACCCATGAGCTTCCAAGGTGCGCCGGAGGAGTGTCGCGCGTGTGTCGCTGTCCTCCACGATGAGGATACGGAGAGGGGCCTGGGGCATGCGGCCGGCAAGCAGGTCACGCACATGGGCACATAAGATGACCGGATCATAGGGAACCGACAAGAAAGCATTAGCTCCTAGATCAGTGCTCACGCGCGTGGCATCGGCCCCGGCAAACGTGGCGGAGAGCACGAGAATAGGGACGTGATTGAAGGCCGCATACTCGGGGGAACGTAGCAGGTGGCATAGACGCCACCCATCGATGTGCGGCATGTGCAGGTCCGTCACAATGACGTCGACCGCAAGGCCCTTACGGAGCAGACGCAACGCCGCTTCGGCACTCTGGCACGCCAGGACACGCAACCCATCTTTCTCGATCCAGGCTACGGTCAGACGTAATTGCGCTGCGTCGTCATTGATCACCATAACCGTAGGCGGTATGGCCGTCTGCATTACGGGCCCCCCTATGCACGCTGCTGTCTTCCATAGTCCTCTGCTTTACATCGGCAACACGGGGGAAAACTTTACCAGGGGAGCCAAATGAGCCAGTGGTGGCGTTCCATGGCAACGGCTATAGATGTTCAGGTTTGCTTTCGGAATCTACGCAACCTGCTTGAGTGCGAAAGCGCTCTCTTTACAGTAAAGCCCTAAAAGCTCTAGCACCATTTCCGGATGCGCAGCAAAATATGCCAGAGCCTTGTCTGCCGAGACGACCACTGCTGTGATCCGCAAAAATTATGGTAACGATATCCTATCAGAGGCCAACTACACGGCTCTAGGCCGCCGCTATTTCCTCAGGAAATATCTCCAGGTTGATAAACTCTGAGGGCTGAGATGTTATCGAAATCTGCATCAGCCGTTGCGATGGCTGTCAGACTCAGCTTTCGCATTAAGGCCACTGTTATTGAGTCGTTGCTCATCAACCCGTTTTGCACCCGGATGGCTTCGCTGGCTCGGACAACCCCAGAGGTAATCGTTCGGACGCGGATATTCAGACGAGGAATGTGTTGGACCGACTGATTATACTCCCGTAAGACTTTGATAATCTCGGGCTGCTCTTTCAACTTGCGCGCGGGCTGGCCACCGGTGATCAACCCTTTGTGCAACGCTTCAAGCATCATCAGTCGATGCATGACTTCCAGCACGATGTGCACACCTGTAAATGCTTCCACCTGCCGGGACTGACACCGTTGGAGAAACGCTCGACATTCCAGCGATATCCCAGAAAAGTGATAGATGAAAATGTTGGCATCCACAAAGATCGGTGTCCCGCCTGGCAAGTCCTCAAGCTTCATACAAATCTTCTTCCAGAACCGCACGAACCAGAGCGGGGTCGGAGCGAATCATGCCAAACGTTTGCTGGGCGACGCTCAACTTCTCTTGCCCCGTGCGGCTGTCCGCTTCGGCTGATGGGATGAAGATTTCCACCTCGGTCCCATCCGGCACGGACAACGGTTCTTGCAGGATAACGACATCCCCCTTGACATAACCCTTATATCTCATAGCTAAGTTCCCTCTGTAATCCTCTGCCAGGAAGATGTGCGATCGTCACGCCGCCTTCTGGTCAAGCCGGTATTCCTGATGTAAACCGCCAAGGACCGGACGTGATACCACAGGAAGAGGCGGCGCAAGCCAATGTCGATGCTTATGTAACGAGATCGGAACAGATACGGATGGCTGCGGGATACCTGGTCCCAAGGACATATGGGGGCGCCCTCCATTGTAATGCGTGACCCACTCAACGAGGAGGCGGCGCACATGGGTTTCTGTGAAGGGGATTATGAAATCCAGACATTCGCGCCGGACTGTCCCGATGATCCGTTCGCAAATCGCATTAGCCTGAGGCGACTTCGGTGGCGTTTTCAGTATCTTCAGCCCCAAGTTCTGTATATGTTGATCGAGATCTTGGGAGAAGATCGAGTCGCGGTCATGAATAAGAAATCGGTAGGAATGGTCAGAGGGAATCGCTTCACGCAGCTGATGTCAGGTCCACTCCGCTGTGGGATGCGACGTGACATTGGCGTGAAGGAGTCGGCGACTTGCATGCTCAATGACCACAAACACATAGAGGATGCGAAACGTTGCGGTGACCACCACACAGAAGTCACACGCCACAATGCCTTGGGCCTGGTTGCGGATAAACGTGGACCAGCGTTGAGAGGGACAGCGTTTGCCAGGCCCTCCCACACAGTGGCTCGGCATATATTTGCGTACGGTTCGTGGAGAGACCCGCAGGCCAAGCTTGAGCAAGAGTTCGTTGGCAATGCGCTCCTGGCTCCAGGTCGGATTCTCCAGGGCCATGCGGCGAATGAACGCCCAGCAAGTCCTTGGGCAAAGTGGGTCGCCCCGGCCTGGATTTCCACCGCCAAAACAGGCGGAAGCCCTGACGATGCCAACCAATGAAGGTCTCGGGTTTCACAATGCCTAAAGCTCGTCGCCAATCGAACCACCGGCTGAGCCAAACCAAGGCTATTCGGGTGGCATGCGTCGCTCGCCGCGGCTTGCCCTGACGCTCTTGATACAACGCCAGTTGCTTCCGCAGAAAGAGATTTTCCGCGGCCAGTATTGGACTTGGACGGAGGCAGAGTCCGAGATAGCACGCGGCATCGATGATGAGCGAGAGCAGCACCGATGCCAGGTGGCAGACATGGCGAAATTGGCCTGAGACGTTCCGCATGGCGATGGGTTCCTCTGAGTCCTCGTTATCCCCGATTTATTGTCGCGACTTAGAGGACAGATGTCCAGCACTGCATTCTCCTCATGCAACCATGTGAATGAAGACGAGAGAAACCTTTCACGGCGCAGACACGTAATAATTGCGGACCACAGCTATACGACGGGCGGATGGGCGCCGATAGCACGGAGCAGTCGGCGCAAGTTACACAGTTCGAGACGATTGAAATGTAGCGCGGCTACCGTCGCCCTACCCGTGGCGGTACGCCCGATGATGACTGTGAAGTCCTCACTCCATGTAAAATGCCGTGACCAGCGCTGGTGGCGCGGGTGAAAGAGCCGTACCATACGCCCCGTCTGCGGGTCGTGGGCGTGTGTGCTCTCCCCCTTGTAGCGGTTGCAGCCGCAGGATAAGGCCAGATTCTCTAGCGTGGTCGGACCGTTTTTGCTGCGTGGAATGATGTGATCTACCTCGAAAGGCTGGGTAGAGAATGCTGCTGGGCTGTAGCAGTACTCACACCGCAACTGCGCATGCTCGGCGACCAGAGAACGCAAGGCGCGCGAGAGGCATCTAGCAGACATCAGGGCGCTCTGCAAGTCCCAGTTCACGCATGAGTGTTTGCACGTCAGTGCCACGCTGCTGCGCCAGGGCGATCAAGGCTTCCAAGAGCGCGACATTCATCTGCTCCACACGCTGCCAGAAGGCCTGGAGTTCTGTAGCTTCTGGCGCGGTTAGCGTTGCAGCCTGACGCTTGCGCCGTAGGCGGTTGAAGCGCCGCTGTGCAGCGGCAGGCAGGCAAGAATTTTCCTTAATGCGCGCTAATAACGCGGCTTCTGCCTCGGCCTGCTGGCCGTTCTGCTGCTGCCAGGCGGTGAGCTGTTGTACGAACTCGCCCAATTCGGCAGGCGAGAGCTGCTTGACGGCTGCCATCAGGTGTTCAACAGTCAACTGAGCGGGTACCTGCACGGTGGGCATAGCCATTCCCTCCTTAACATGCGCTCATTCTACTTGGTGCGCATGCAAGCGGCAAGTACATCAAAATCGCGCCTGCAGGACTTTCTTTTTGCGTCGAAATCCGGTAATAGTGCAGCATAGCCATGGGGAAGCAGGCGCTATGAAAATCGTTATCCTGGGAGCGGGGGCGGTGGGGTCGATTATCGGTGGGCATCTGGCGCGGGCGGGCGAAGAGGTGACCATTATTGCGCGTGGGCAGCGGGCAGCCTATGTGCAGCAACACGGGATTACTCTCACAGGGCTGGCGGATTTTACTGTGCCGGTTGCCGTGACCACCCAGCCGCAGACGGTGCATGAGGCGGACGTTCTGGTGATGGCGGTGAAGACCTATGACATTGAGCAGGCCCTGGCGAGTGTCAGGCATATTAAGGTGGGCAGCGTGCTGTCGATCCAGAATGGCGTGCTGAAGAACGAACAACTGGCGCACGTCTTTGGGTGGGACAAGACCCTGGGGGCGGCGGTTGTGCTCAGCGGGGAAGTGACGCCGGCCGGGAGTATACTACAAGGCAATACTCGGATTGCAATATTCGTTTTGAGACGGACAACGGTCCCTCCCAACCTCCTTAAAGGTGCGGCCTCAAGTTTTTGCGGCAAGGAAAAGTCAGCCACTAAGGCACTAAAACACTAAGGGGTCGTCGCAAAATAAATTTGCCAAATTTTCGTTGCGATTATCCTATCCTATGCTCAAAGCGTCGTGTGCTTTACACGAGAGGACAGGCTATGTTTGGTAGGGAGAGAGCGATGCCTCCATAATATGCGACACACGTCCTGTATGTGCAGCCCCGCCTTGTGGAC
>JBMDXC010000620.1:0-4486 GCA_048594805.1 Candidatus Entotheonellaceae bacterium
TTTTTAGGGATGAAGGAACACAGGGACCTGAGGCTGACGAGTATCCGGTCGATTGGGCCTTACAGGCAGCCAGCTCATATCTTTCGGAGGCAGCCCGCGCGCAGCTTGTGGCCTTTCTGCGCGCGGCCTATGACAGGGGACCGGCCAAGAACCCTCCCTCATCCTGCCGTGACTGAGGCTGCAAGGGCTCCAGAAAGTGTCCGAGCAGCATGGCAAGACGGCAACGATCTTCTACTTCGAGGGCGCGGGTTGGGTCGAGGAGAACCTGAATAATACCAAGCGCCTGTACCGCTTGGGAGACGTCTGAAGCAGGCCCGGGAGGCCCATGGCTTGGAACAAGAGGATGTGGCGCGCCTGATCGGGAAGCCCTGCCCGACGATTTCACGCATGGAACACGGCTCGCAAACGCTACTCTTGCCGGTGTTACAGGACTTGACTGCAGTCGGGGGCCTATCGCTCATCGACCTGCTCCAGAGCGCGACATCCGAGGATATCACCGCATCCTCCCCGGCAGCACGGCGAGAGCAACTCCGCACGCAGAGCGCCTGCACACGGAAGCTAACCAGTGCGCATTGGACGCAACTCTGGGTGCAGCTCCTCCAGGCTGCCCAGCTCATTGAGCAGCTCAAGCTCAACGTTCTCCAGGGGCTGGTCCTTCTTCGCTAAGCTCCCGTGAGGTCGTCGCTGTGCCTGGCTCCAGAAATCTCTGAGCCATCCGACTGACCACGCTGGCCGTATGCGCTTCGCTGAGATGGCTATATCGGACCATCTCGACCGTACGATCACCCAGGCCCTCTTGAATTTCGCGGAGCGATGCGCCACTCATGGCCAGGTAGCTGGCGAAGGTATGACGGAGATCGTGAAAGCGGAAATCGGTCAGCCCGGACTCGCGGCGGACCCGCTCCCAGGCCTTCCTGATATCTAACGGCTGCTGACCATCTTTGCGTGGAAAGACCCAGGGAATCTGGAGATCGCTGCGTGCCTGATGCTGTCGGAGGCATGTCAGTGCTTCACCACCTACGACGACCTGATCCCAACGCTTGCTCTTGCTGCGGTAGACCCGTAAGCGGGCATGATCCGGACCCCAGGTGATATGATCCCACTGGAGGCGCATCAACTCCATCTTGCGCACGCCGGTATGGAGTTCGAGGAGTACGACCAGATGAAGGTAGGGGTGCGGACTGGCGGCACAGACATGGAGTAAGCGGCGGATCTCCTCCTGATCTGCCAACCAGCGGACCTCCCCACGTGACTCCAGTTTGCGGGTGACCTGGCGCAGCGGATTGTCTGGGAGCCAGCCCCAATCCCGTACAGCCGCATGTAAGGCAGACGAGAGCGAGGCCAGATAGCGGTTGACGGTGCCATTGCTGTGGGTCTGCCCGAGCGTATCCCGTTCCCGGGCAATGCGCTGTGGGGTCAGCTCATCAAGGCATACGTCCCCCAGGTTCTGCTGCCAGTAGGTCAGATGAATGCGCTGATTCCGGCGTGCGGATAGGCTCTCCGTGGGCAGCACGTCCGCCCGGTATTTCGTAATCACATCGGCCAGCGTTGTGCCGTGCTGGGCGCGGCGGATGTCGGCGACAGGATCACGCCCCTGGCGGACTAGGGCCAGAAATTGCTTGGCCATCTCCCGCGCTGCCTGGGTTTTCAAGACAGCATGGTCGCCCAGGGTGTACCAGCTGGTCCTTGCGACTGCCGCGCAGCTCATACTTGACCACATAGACCTTGCGGCCACTGGGCCATATGCGGAGGCCAAACCCATGCGGATCGTCATCCCAGACAGCATACCATTTTGTGCGCGGTTGCAGGGCATCCACACTGCGCTGGGTCAGAATAGCCATAGGGCTCTCCTTGTCCTCGCTGCCCTGTCGTGGTAGGATAGCTGACAATCAGTCTCCGCGCAGAACACGCGGGGGAGACGGTGTGGCCTAGAGGATCGGCACCCCATGCAGACGCCTCTGGGCCATTGCTGTTTTGGGCATTTTAGCACAGATCGCTGCAGCAACCCTATAGCTACCTTCCGTATGGGATTTGCCATAGTACATGTGGGACACTTGAGGACTCATGATGTGCACTAAGTTATTGAAATTATGACGTGTTAAGACTTGGAAGGACAGGTGGGGACTCCATGCCCTGAAGACTTCTAATCCGAGGGTCGGGTGTTCGAGTCACCCAGGGGGTACTTAAGAAAGACAAGGAAAACCAGAGGGTTAGGAGGTGCATTGTTCCTCTTGCGTCTCTTTTTCTGCTTCTGGGGCACTGGTAGGGCACTCGTGCTCGACAGGTTCCGACATTAGCCAATACAACACAACACCTCAGCCTTGCCGTTCTCCCCTCAACTTTCCGCTGTGTTTGCCGATTGAGTGTCTGGAGAGACTCCTCTCTGCGGGGTTATTGTGTCGCTGTGAGAGCGGGAGGGTCCCAGGCGTGTCCCATGGAGAGCATGTGATTTGCAACAAGCAATAGGGACAAGGGTATGGCGAACATCGAAGAACGGACGGCACAAGACGGGACAAGAACTTATTGGGTCCAGGTCATTCCTGTGGGACGGTTATATCATGTTTCGACGACGAGCAGAATCGTCGTGGGCAGGCCTGCAGCATCCACATGCGTGACACAGCAGGAGCACGCGGGGTTCAGCAGGGAAGAGGACGTGCCACTCTTGGCGCTCTCCACGCCACCTAAGGTGGAGGTGACGACAGGGCACATGGACGCATCGGGCACACAGCGCGAGACGCATTGCGCTCACTGGGATGTTGCCTGTACAATGCGCAGCTCGGACATACCCTGACGCGACACCCTCAGGAAGCGAGGTCCCATGAAGTCCCCCGTATGGACGGTGCTGTATGCGTACTGCCTCCGGATTGCCTGCTTCGTCTGCACCATGTATTTCACCTTTGTGTTTCCGGTCGTGCCGTTTGCTGGGCTGGGCTGGCTGGTGCTGGGCGCGTTTTTCTGGCAGGATTTCTTCCCTATGACCTGGCCATGGGAGTTTGAGTAAGTATCCGCAGAGATAGCTGTGTGGGCTGTCGTGGATCTTCACGAGACGGCGACACTGGCGCAGTGGGCTCCTGAAGTGGAGGTCTACTCGATTGACGCAGCCTTCCTAGATCTGACCGGTATCTCCACTGAGGCTCTATGTATCTTTGGCCAGACGCTCTGGACTACCATCCCTCAATGGCCTGGGATTCCGGTTTCTGTTGGTATCGGTCCTACTAAAATACTAGCCAGGCTAGCGAATCGTCCGGCTCCACGGTCTCTAGAGGCTTACGGTGTGGTAGCGCTGATATCTTCTCCAGAGGTGGAAGCGACACTGGCAGAGCCGTTACACGGGGTTCACTGCGGCACACCGGCTCTCGTGTATACTGCTGGGTTGCGGCGTCACCATCTCGAATCCGAACTCGGGCAGCGTAATGCGTTGCAGATTGGTGGCCTCAGCAACGAATGCAAACACTGTCTCGCGTTGGAGTGGCAGAGACATCGAGGTATGTAGCGTATGTATCAGTGCATAGGCATCATGTTTGAGGTTGAGAGAGCATCATATGGCAGTTCCTGAGGTGGAGCCCCATGGTGGAGGGCATAGACTACACCCATCATAAGTACTACCTGACGAGCGAGTATGCGACGACTCAGGTCATAGAACAACACTCCCGATGCGTCGGCGACTTGTCGCACTCGGGCAAGGCAACGGTATAGCCATGTGGTATCATTGCTGCGTCAATACTTTTGGCAATTCGAAACCCAGGACCATCCGTATGGCTGACGCAGAACTCGAACAACTGCACACGGCGATCAAGCGCCAGTGGTCGCGTGTACCAAGTCAAAAAGCCAGACCCTATGTCAATGCCTTTTCTGGAGCCGAACGACGTGGCAACAAAATCACCGCCAAAGTGGTCGGCAATCACGGCACCTACACGGTATCGATCCATCGCGATCCCCAGGGTCTCACGTCCGCCTGCAGTTATTACATTAGCAAACACGGCTACTGTCACCATTGTGAAACCTTGGCCATCACGTTTGTCCAGGACCCCGGCCTGTTTACGGTCGTTACCCCTATACAGCGCAAGGATGTCAGTAATCATCTGTAAGCTAGGTATTGGACATAGATCGTGTCTGCCTTCGACCTCTGGCATGCAATAAGCGTCAATAGCTTTAATTCCTCACGGATGGAGACTGTCCAACGTCAATCACTAGCCTCATTTCACCCACCTGCTTTGCGCGGCCCGCTCCCCAGCCCAAAGCTGATCCCATGCTCTACGGCCATATACGCGGTGAAAGCCCCGTTTTCCGTGGTGTCCCCACCCCCAATCCATCCTGTTGCACCAAACAAAATTATGAGAACACCCTAGCTCTAACACAGTCATCCATTACTCAATGTCATGTTCCTGATGAAATAAATCAGTTTTACTTTTTACTCCCTCCGGTCTATATTTTATTTGTACGATGATTGACCACCGTGGTATCGGAGCACTGCCTACTGCACAAA
>JBMDXC010000621.1:0-11315 GCA_048594805.1 Candidatus Entotheonellaceae bacterium
AGCCCATCAAGTTTGTCCAGGCTGCACGCCCGATAGTCATTATCGACGAGCCCCAGAGTGTAGATGCCACTGACAAGGCACAGGAAGCGATCAAGGCGCTGAACCCCCTGCGTTACTCTGCTACCCATCGCAATCCCTATAACCTGGTCTACCGACTCGACCCGGTACGGGCCTTCGAACTCAAACTGGTCAAGCAGATCGTCATGGCGAGTGCCACTGCGGACGGCGGTATGAACGACGCGTTCGTGCGGGTGGAGAAGATCGACTATACCAGAGGTATCAAGGCGAAATTGCGCATCCACATGCAAACCCCGCAAGGACCGAAGGAGAAATCGGTCACGGTCAAAAATGGCGCAAACCTCTACATCCTGTCCAACGAGCGGGCCTGCTACCAGGATGGTTTCTTGGTAGCGGAGATCAACGCCGAACCGGGCAACGAATATTTGCGCTTCAATAATGGTCGCGTGCTCCGGCTGGGCCAGAAGACCGGCAGTCTGCGTGACGATGTCTGGCGCGTACAGATCGAGCACACCGTCAAAAAACATCTGGACAAAGAACTGCAGGTATGGGCGCGTGGCATCAAGGTGCTGAGTCTGTTTTTCATCGACCGCGTGGCCAACTACCGAGACTACAACGCCGCCGGTCAGCTGGTCCAGGGCAAGTTTGCTATAGCTTTTGAAGCAGCCCTGGCCGAATTGGCTCAAGAAGAGCGCTACCGGGAGCTGGACTGGCTCAAGCTGCCCATCGCACGACTACATAACGGCTACTTTGCCCAGGACAAGAAGGGCGTGCTCAAGGATACGCGTGGCGATACCCAGGCCGACGATGAAGTGTACAATTTGATCATGAAAGACAAAGAACGTCTGTTGTCGCTGGACGAGCCCTTACGCTTCATTTTCAGCCATTCGGCCCTGCGCGAAGGCTGGGACAACCCTAATGTCTTTCAGATCTGCACGCTGAACGAAACCCGCAGCACGGTGAAGAAGCGGCAAGAGATCGGGCGAGGCTTACGCCTACCGGTGGATCAGAGCGGCCAGCGCGTCTTCGACGCATCACTCAACAGGCTGTTCGTCGTAGCTAACGAAAACTATGAAGACTTCGCTCGCGCCCTCCAGACCGAATACGAGGAAGACTGCGGCGTCACCTTTGGCCAGGTGCCGATTACAGCTCTGGCGAAACTGCCATGTGTGGTGCATGGTGAAGAGCGGCCCATCGGCCGGGAGACCGCTGAGGTTATCCATGCAGCCCTCGTGCGTCAGGGCATACTGGATGCTGAAGGCCGCATTCAGCCTGCCTTTGAGCCAAGACGGGTAGGGTTTGCCCTTGATCTTCCCGAGGCACAGCGTGATCTCGCGCCAGCGGTCATCGACCTGCTGGCATCCTATCAAATCGAACGACATATCCGCAAAGATAGGGATGAAGGCCCCAACCGTCTGCGCAAGGATGTACAGCTCAGTCCTGAGTTCCAGGCCTTGTGGGAGCGCATCAAGCCGAAAACCACCTATCGTGTAGAATTCGAGACCGACGGGCTGGTGACACGGGCTGTGGCAGCTTTGCGCCGGATGGACAAGATCGAACCGGCGAAGATCCACGTGAGTGCTGGTCAACTCGGCGTGACCAGAGGCGGCATCACCACCACCGCTGTAAACGTCGCAGATGAGGCAGGCGCCTTCGGCATACGTCCCATGCCGGATATCCTGGCCTATTTGCAGAATGAGCCAGAACTCACCCGCTCCACATTGGTGCGCATTCTCAAAGCGTCGGGCCGGCTCGCCGAGTTCTTTGTTGATCCGCAGCGCTTCATGGATGCTGTCACGACAGTCCTCAAGTATGAACTGCACAGACTGTTAGTGGACGGCATCAAATACGAGTGCCTGCCGAGTACTGAGCCACAGGCGGCGTGGGAGATGCGGCTCTTCAAGCATGAGGAGCTGGTCAACTACTTGACCGCTCTCCAGGTGCAAAAGTCGATCTATGAGTATGTCGTCTACGATTCGGAGGTGGAGCGGGAGTTCGCCCGCCGGTTGGATCAACGGCAAGATATCAAGTTGTTTGTTAAACTCCCAGGCTGGTTCAAGATCGACACGCCGGTGGGCAAATACAACCCGGACTGGGCCATCCTGAAAGAAGATGACCAGACGCTCTATCTGATACGTGAAACCAAGGCAACGCGCGTCTTCTTGCAGCTGCGGACCAGCGAGGCTGACAAGATTCGCTGTGGCCAGCGTCATTTTGAGGCATTAGGTGTGCCTTTCGCGGTCGCCGTATCGGCGGATGAGGTTTAGTAGGGGTAGCGTGCGCCAATGAGATCAAGGCTATGAGGCAGGAACCGACGCCCGCTGTACGGCAGAACTCCCAGGGGCATTGGAGAGGCATTGTCCCTGGGCTCCAGCGTGACTGGCGCGTCGGACGTCGTCAGCTGCGCGACCGCTGGCCACAGGCCGATAGCCTCGTCACACCGTTGAGTGAACGCCCATTGTGGTGTGTAGCGGCCGGTCTGCTGGCAGGAAGCCTGCTGGGGACCGTGGTTGACCTCCCCCTTGTGCCGCTGAGCAGTGCACTGCTGATCGCAGGGTTATTCCTGCTCTTACCCTGGCCTTTGCCGCTGGTGCAACGCTGCTGTCGCCTGGGCCTGGTGGGGCTGACCCTGACCTCGCTACAACTCGCCTGGCAACCGTACGCCCTGCCTGTGCACCACATCGCCCGTCTCTTGCCGTCCCTCCCCCAACACGTGACGGTTGAAGGCACCCTGGATCGCGCTGTGGAGGCCCGCGGTGACCGTCAATATGTCTATCTCCAACTGCACCGCCTGGAAGGTGACGGCGGCGAGCAGCCGGTGGCAGGTCTCGTGCGCCTCAGCGTGCATACTACGTCGCTACCATTTCTCCCTGGAGACGTTGTGCGGGTAACCCGTCTACGTCTGCACCCGGTGCGGGGGTCGCACAATCCAGGCGGCTTCGATTTTGAGCGCTTTATGCGCTGGCAGGGCATTTATGTGACAGGTGGGGTGAGCAATCCGGAGCGTCTAAGTCTGCGGCATCGACCTGAGGGTTTCCGCTTCGATCGCACGCTTGAGCAGTGGCGCCAGCGCCTGCGTACCGCAGTACGGTCGCTCCTGTCTGCCCCATATGACGGGGTCTTTCTAGCCATGATCATCGGCCAGCGAGGCGACCTCACGCCTGAGGTACAACAGAACTTCCGAGCCTCTGGCACAACGCATCTGCTCGTCGTTTCCGGCCTGAACGTGAGCTGTATCGCTATTGGTGTGTACTGGGCATGGCGCACGCTCCTGCGCCTGGTGCGTAGCTGGCTCCCACGTCCCTGGTGCCCAGGCTGGCGTCCGACGCCGATGGCAGCCGTGTTGAGTATTCCACCGGTCTTACTATACTGCAGTCTGGTGGGCTGGGAAGTGCCAGCCACACGCGCTGCACTCATAGTGGGGAGCTATCTCCTGGCCTTGATGCTACAGCGCACACGCGAGCCGCTGCATACCCTGGTCCTGGCCGCAGCGCTCATCCTCGTGATCGAGCCGGCAGCGTCGCGGGATATTGCTTTCCAACTCTCCTTTGTTGCCGTGGCATCCATCTTTGTGGTTAGTGAGCAAACCTCGACGGTAGACAACCCAGGGAACACCATACGCCGTTGGGGGAAGCGCCTGAGGGTCTACCTCCTCGTCAACAGCGCGGCGTATTTTGGGACATTGCCGATTATTGGCACTACGTTTCACACGGTGCAGACGTTTGCGATCCTGGCGAATCTGCCGCTGGTGCCCCTGGCTGGCCTCCTGACCCAGGCTGGGGTTGTCGCCCTGGGCCTGTTGCTCCTCTGGCCAGCCCTCGCCCCCTGGATGTTTGCGCCCTTTACCCCTTTGCTCACCTGGACTGTAATGATTGCCGAGACGGTCGCGGCATGGCCAGCGGCGCAACTCCATATCGCTTCTCCCTCGGTGCCGATGCTGCTCGGATACTATGGATTGCTGGGGAGCCTGCTCGTCTGGCGCCGCTGGCGCTGGCGTCTGCGGTGTGCCGGGCTGTGCCTTGGACTGGTATTGGCCGGTGCTGGCTGGCAATATCTGGAGACACGTACGCAGCAACTCCGCGTGACGTTTTTGGACGTTGGTGCAGGAGACGCCATTGTCGTCCAGGTGCCTGGGAATCACACGCTCCTCATCGATGGGGGCGGCACGTATGACGGGCGCTTCGACACTGGCATGCAGCTGGTGGCTCCATTTCTCTGGCAACACTACGTGCGCCACTTTGATCTCATGGCGCTGACGCACATGCACCCCGACCACGCCCGTGGCCTGGTGAGTATTCTCCGCCTGTTTCCAACGCAGCATCTGCTCACGAACGGCAGCGCAGTCACTTCGGATTACGTACGCGACCTGCTCGCGGCTGGCCAACGCTGGGGCACCCAACAGCATATTGCCACAGACGGCCCGCGCCACTGGCAGTGGGAACGTTTGCAGATGAGCGTGCTCGCTCCCCCAGAAACGCCTGGGGAGCAACGTCCTACCTGGCTGCCGCGCAACGAAAACGACCGCTCGCTGGTGCTGCGTCTGCAATACGGGGCTGTGCGCCTGCTCCTGACCGGGGATATCGAGCAGGCCACCGAGCGCTGGCTCCTGGCCCAGGGGGCTGACGTGCGCGCCGATATTCTCAAAGTGCCACACCACGGCAGCAAAACCTCAACGTCACTGGCTTTTGTGCAGCAGGTACAGCCCCAAGTTGGTATTATCTCGACTGGTGCCAGCAATCCCTTTGGCCACCCGCACCAACGAGTATTGGACGTTTTGACGCAACAGGGCGTGGCGGTCTGGCGCACTGACAAACATGGCGCCATTACCATTGCCAGCGATGGCAATAGCTATCGCGTCAACGCGGTACGCCCTTACCGGCCAGTCCTGCCTGGGCACAGCCAGGACGTTGCCTATCAGGCGTTCCCTCAGGAGGGATCATGAACCTCGGCATGCCTTCACGCCCCTTGAGCGTGCGTCGTGAACTGTGGCTGCTGGGCCGTCTGCGGTGGCAGTTAGCCCGCAATAGCCTGATGTCCCACGTCCGTAAGCACTACTGGCGTCTGCTGCTCCTCACTATGGTGGCGGGTCCCTTTCTTATTGGCGATTATGCGTTTTTCTTTCGCCTGTTGCGGCATATGTCCACCATGCCGGGGGAACTCGCGCCGCTCTTGATGGCACAACTTCTCCACATGATTTTTCTGACCTTCTTCTCCATGTTAATATTCTCTAATACCGTGACGTCGCTCTCGACCATTTATCTCTCTTCTGACCTGCTCGTGTTGATGGCATCCCCCTTGCGCTTGACCAATATCTTTGTCTCAAAATTTATCCAGACCCTACTCTATAGCTCCTGGATGGTTCTACTGTTTGGCCTGCCCATCTTTATTGCGTTTGGCCAGGTGCAACAGGCGACGCCGGTCTACTATGTCTGGCTCATCCCTACCCTGCTCCCATTCCTGGTCGTTCCCGCGGGTCTCGGCATGCTTGGTACTATGCTGCTGATGCGCTATTTCCCAGCCCAGCAAACCCATAAGGCCTTGACTGTGCTCAGCGTTTGTTTTATGGCAGCGCTCGTGATGCTTATCCGCTTCTTGCGTCCAGAGCGCCTGGTACGCGAAGCGCCTGACGAGGTACTGATGCAGTTTCTCGACAGCCTCAAAACACCCGATTTACCCTTGCTGCCCAGCACCTGGGCCGCCAAGGCTTTGCTCGCTGGCGGTGGCGCCACACCGGGTGACGCCATCGGGCATGTCGCCCTCCTCTGGGGGGGCGCTCTGGTGATCTTTGCCCTCACGGTCTGGGTCGCCAGTCAAGTGTACTACACTGGCTGGTCCGGAGGAGCCACGGCGATGCGTGGCAGCACCCCACGTCGTCCCTGGCGGACCGAGCGCGTCCTCTTGCCCGTGCTGCGTTGCTGCACCTCAGCGACCCGCGGCCTGGTGCTCAAAGATCTCAAACTCTTTTTTCGCGATCCGGCCCAGTGGTCGCAATTGTTGCTACTGGGTGCCCTGGCGGTTATTTACCTGTTCAATATTAGAAACCTACCGCTGCACACGCTGTTTCTGAAAAATTTTATTTCCATCTTGAACCTCGCTCTGGCCGGCTTTGTGTTGTCTGCGGTGGCGGTGCGCTTTGTCTTCACCAGCACCAGCCTCGAAGGCCGCAGTTTTTGGATCGTGCTGGCCTCCCCCATCGCCTTTCGGGGGTTTCTCCGTGAAAAGTTCTGCATGTACATTGTGCCGCTACTCGTGCTGTCAGAAACTCTGGTGGTGGTATCCAATCTGCTCCTCAAAGCCGATACCTATCTGATGCTCTTTGCGGTCGTCGTCATCTTGCTTATCACCTGTGCCTTGACAGGTCTTGGCGTTGGCCTGGGAGCGATGTATGCGCGGTTCGAGTATGACAATATTGCCCAGACGGCGGCGAGCACGGGCGGCATCCTCTACATGGTCCTCAGCCTGGGGTTTATCGGCGTCATGCTACTCCTGGCAGCCCGCCCGCTCTACGTTCATCTGTATCGTAAATTCCTGTACCAACAGGTGGGTGGCGTGGAAGTGTATCTGTGCTATGGAGCAATTGTGGGACTCTGTCTGCTCACCACCCTGCTGCCCCTCCGCCTCGGCTGTCGAGCCCTGGAGCGCCTCGAATTCTGAGCGCGCATACTTTTCTCTTGACTGACAGGAGGCAATTGCGTTAGGTTTTTTGGGTTTCCTGACAATAATGGGGAGTCGTCCAACGGTAGGACTCCAGACTCTGGATCTGGCTATCTAGGTTCGAATCCTGGCTCCCCAGTCGTGGTCAGTGTATGGCCCTATCGTCTAGCGGTTAGGATATCGGCCTCTCACGCCGAAGACACGGGTTCGATTCCCGTTAGGGCTACTGACAGTCTTGTTTCCCCTGCCTCCTTTCTCTCATGGCTCCTGTTGGTGGGCTTCCTATGACAGACCTGATGCAGCATCTTGAACTGTGCAGAAGGTGTGGTAGTGACTTTGAGCGGTACTCGCCTGGGCTCTGGCATCTCGTTACCGACGTGTGGTCAAGTTTATGCTATTATGATAGAAGCATAGACAGCCAATGCCAACGAGTGAACCCTTTCCTTCAGTAGGTACTGTATCTATCATGATCACATTACGCATTCGAGGTCTTTACGCTGCGGCCTTGACAGCCCTCTTTCGCCAATACCCGCACGTGTGCGAGGTGGTGCAGCCCGATGACGAGATCCAGGCGCGTTTGAGCCAGGCCTGGCGCATGGATTCACCCGATGTCACGATTGACGACCAGCCTGATGCGCGTGGCAGTCGCGACACCATACGGGTTGCTGGCCCTGCCGACGCCGTTGAGCAGGTATTGCAGCTCCTGCAGGAGCACTGTTTTGATAGTCTCATCCGCCGTGAAAGTTCCCAGCTTGGGGCAACCTACATGGGGCTGGTAGGAGTCGTGAGCCGCGCTCGCCGCCGCGCCGTGGTATATATGGGTGAGCAACGCGCCGGCATTCTGTCACTGCGCTACGACGACCGCGACTTGCGCGTCGGCTCCTACCTCCCCGTGCGCATCGAAGCCCTGACCACCGACGGCGATGATCGTCCCCAGCTCAGCACGGTCGTCACTGTGCCTGGACAATATGCCGTGCTCACCTCGTCTCCCTCTGTCAAATTGAGCAAGCAAATCAGTGATACCGAAACCCGTGAGCGTTTACAGCAGCTGGGCGAGGCCCAATCCACGGATGGCTGGGGCATCCTCTGGCGCACTGCCGCCCAACATGCCGACGAACAGGTTCTGGTTCAGGAGATTTCGCATCTGACCCAGGTCGCTCGCGACCTCCAGGCCCGGATCAGCGCTACGACCACAGTCGGCTATATCTATGGTGGTGAGATGGTCGCACATGTGTTGCTGCCAGGGCAGAGCAAAGCGGTCTGTGACACCTTCCGCACGGACATCCTGCCCACCCTCCCGGGGCATCATAAATATAAAGCGCAGGGGGATGTCTATGGTGCCATTGTTGATGCGCTTGAAAAGGAGCTGCCGCCTGCAGTTCTACGCACGCGCACGGCGAGCTTGAACATCCTCTCCAGTATTGATGCCATGCAACTGCCGATCCATGATCAACTGCGTTTTCTGGTACGCGACCTCGATGGGCGAGTCGCGGAGGCCGGTGAAGGCCAGCGTTTGGCCTATGATCTGGATGCTGGCTGGGTTGACGTGCGCGAGACCTTAGGACGTCCAGAAAGTTATCCCCCAGCTCTGCAGCTGGAGCAACAACCCGGGGACTATAGCGTAACGCGCTTTCAGGAAGGCAGTTGGAGCTATATCACGCGGTTCTATGGTCGCGATGGCACCTGGAAGGGCGACTACGCCAGTATTACCATGCCCATTGCCATTTTTTCCGATCAACTGCACCTGGTGAATCTCCACGTCACGGGGCAATACAGCCCGTCACAGCCCCCTATACTGATGGGGTTCGAGGCCTTGCAAGACCTGCAGCGGCAACGGCTAGTGAGCGCAGCTCTGGTGCACAAAGTGCAGGCTGAGGGCGAAGCGTTGCTCCAACACTGGCACGCTGCAGCAGCGCCCCAGGAGGGATTGCCATACTAATTGTCAGAGACAGTGGACAACTGCTGGGCAAGCCACCGGCAGGACTTGCAGCGCATTGCCCAATAGTCGCAGTCTGGTGAGGTCCACTCAAAGGCGATCCAGCCAATCCACCAGTAAAAGCGCCCGCAATAATCACAGTGCTGGCAAAAGCGCCGCGTAGAGAGCCCCAGCAGCAGTAAGGTCACGAAGACAAGCCCCAGTGCCAGGTACAATACGTCTGTCAGGTTCATCTTTCACGCCCCTCTGAGTTGCGCGCTCGTCGGGGTGGGCTCGGCAACGATACAGGCGCAGGATCATGCCAGGCGAAAGCTTCTTCGCCTGGAAACAGGATGCGCCACTTACGCTGCAAGGCTTTGATAGCTTCCTGACGTGTTGTACACGTTCGTAGGAGGTAGAGCGTGGGGTAGAGACGGTCGGGGACAAATGCCTGGAGTTTGGCGACCCAGAGGCCAGTTTGCTCCTCTACGGTGATTTCAAAACGTCGTGTGTCCCGAAATAGTACCATAATAGTTATGGCGGCCTCGTCACAACATGAGGTGTGGAAGTGGTGCTCCATGCCGCACAGATTACTATACACACTATGCGGACCCTGTGCCAGATGCAGGAGCCATAGGTGACGGGAGGTGCCCTGCTTGACAGTCCTCCCCTACGTGTGGTACGTTCACCACCCACTTTTGCATGGCGGAGTCAGCGCCTGGTCTGACACGGTGCCTGCAACAACGGCACGGCGCAGGATGAGGTACAATTGCTCTTGAGGGCTAAAGGATAGGATATGTATGCGGTGGTGACGACGGGTGGTCGGCAATATCGAGTCAGCCCAGGCGACACGATTGATGTAGAAAAACTTACGGGTGCCGTTGGTGACACAGTCGCATTGACCAATGTGCAACTCGTCGGGCAAGGCGCAGAGGTGGCGATTGGCGCGCCGGCCGTTGCTGGCGTGCGGGTCGAAGCCCAGATTACGGCGCAGAAGCGGGGCAAAAAACTCATTATCTTCAAGCATCGGCGACGCAAAGGTTATCGTCGCAAGCAGGGGCATCGACAGTCCCTGACCTCGCTGAAGATTGTAGCTATTTACTCCCCAGAGCAGAGCGTCGAGCAGGACGTATCCCCAGAGCAAGGCATCGAGCCTGAGGCATCTCCAGAGCAGGGCATCGAGCACGACGAGACTCCGCCTCTGAGCGGAGAGAACATCGCGTAGGAGTGACAGTATGGCACACAAAAAAGGGCAGGGCAGCACTACCAATGGACGCGACAGCATCGGCAAACGCCTTGGAGTGAAGCGCTTTGCTGGGCAGACGGTGCGCGCTGGTAGTATTCTAGTGCGACAACGTGGGACGACGTTCAAACCGGGGCTCAATGTCGGTGTCGGGCGGGACTACACACTTTTTGCCCTGATCGATGGCGTGGTCCAGTTTGAGAACAGAGGCAAAAAAAATCGGCGCATAAGCGTGCATGCCGCCCAGGGGAGTGCTGCTTGAGGCAGTACCTTTCCCTGTTCCTGTCCCCGCATGCTGCACAATGTACCGCTCGTTTGCGGTGGCGAAGGAGAGAGGTTTCTGAAAGGTCCTGGTATCATTGACCAAGCAAAAATTCTTGTGCGTGGTGGTGGCGGGGGCAATGGCTGTGTCAGCTTTCGTCGTGAGAAGTTTGTCCCACGTGGGGGGCCAAATGGGGGTGATGGGGGCGATGGAGGTGACGTTATCGTTGAGAGCACAGCCTCTGTGCGTACCCTGCTAGATCTGCACTACCACCCTCTCAACTTTGCCGAGCGCGGCGCGCATGGCAAAGGCAAGGACATGCACGGCAAACGCGGCAAGGATCTGGTCATTCGTGTACCGGTTGGGACGATTTGCAAGGATGCCGATACCGACGAGGTTCTCTGGGATTTTCAGCACGAGGGCGAGTGTATCATTATAGCCCACGGCGGACATGGGGGCAAGGGCAATGCGCATTTTGCGACGGCAACCAACCGTACCCCGCGGCAAGCAACCCCTGGCACTCCTGGAGAGGAACGCTGGCTCCTGGTGGAGTTAAAACTCCTGGCCGACGTGGGCTTAGTGGGTTTCCCCAATGCCGGGAAGTCGACCTTGTTGTCCTGCCTGTCCGCGGCTAAGCCCAAAATTGCTGATTATCCATTTACGACCCTGACTCCACATCTGGGTGTGGTGCAATTAGCCGATTATCACACCTGTGTGATTGCCGATATCCCAGGGCTGATTCCTGGGGCGCACGAGGGGAAAGGGTTAGGGCTCGACTTTCTCAAACACGTCGAACGTACGCGTCTCCTGGTGCATATGCTCGACCTGAGCACGCAGGAGGAGGGACGTGCTCCCTGGGCGGACTTTGTTGCACTGAATCACGAACTTGCCTGTTTCAGTCCTGCCTTAGCGCAGCGCCCACAAATCGTCGTTGCCACCAAGATGGATCTCCCCATCGCCCGGCAGCGTTGGCCAGAGGTACAGCAGCTCTTTCGCACGCACGGCTACGACATCCTCCCCATTTCTGCAGCCACTGGTGCGGGCCTCCAGACTTTGCTTGCCCGGCTGGCAACGTATCTCCAACAACTCTGAGGAGAAGACGTGCCCACATCCCCGCGCGACCAGAAACGAGTGGTGGTCAAAGTGGGCAGCGCGTTGTTGCGCCATCCGCAGGGGGGGCTGCGGGAGTCAGTGGTGGCGCATATTGTGCAGCAGCTCTTCAC
>JBMDXC010000622.1:0-4418 GCA_048594805.1 Candidatus Entotheonellaceae bacterium
CCGCTATCTGTCGCCATGTCCAGCGCCAATTAATGCGCAACGAGTTGGCCCGATTCTACCATCATCGCACCTGTAACTGCTTACCACCAAAGAAGTTGCGTCGAGACATACAGTAGGTATAGCCACTTACAAATTAAATTGTCCAAATTCGTATAGAAGATTCGCGGACACTGCACAACACCGCAGCGTTGAAGTAACCTTTCACGCCAGGGAGATGATCGTGTCGCTTGGCTTTGGGGACCTGCTCAGCCGTTCCCACCGCACGGCCGTACAGATTCACCTCGCAGCTGTCTGGGGTCGTCTGCGCAAACACCACACGACCGCTGCGCCAGTCGCGGGCGGTATGCGGCCAGGTGCCCGGCGCCGCATAGCCTACACCCAGCTGCTGTGCCAGGGCCAAGGGAATGCCCCGCTGCTGCAGATAGGTATCGCCACAACTGCCCGGCAGAGCGGCCTGGAACGCGGCGAACTGCTGGGCTAGATCAGGCCGCACTAGAGTGGGCGCACGCGCTGTGGGTGGCGACAAGAGACCCGAGGGGGCCCCCAAGATCCGTGAGATCGCCCAGGCGGTTGAGGACGTTGCCCTGGTGCCAGATGCGCCTCGCCTGGTCGAGCTCGCCCACCGCGTTGTCCCAGCGCTCGCGGGTCCAGGACACATCGTCGCGACTCACCAGGCCAAACATATCCCCCGTAAATCCGGCACGGGCAAGTTGGGTCTGGAGGTACCGCACGATGGCAGCATCCTTGGACAGCTCGGGCTGCGCGAGGCTGTGTGGCTGCGGAGAGCCTCTCGGCTGATGGTGTGCCCCATAGAGATATGCCTTGAAGCGCTGATGCGCGGCGTCTTCATCACTCTCCGTGACAAAGTGCCAGCACTGACGGCGTACCAATGCAGCAAAGAGCCCACAGGGGTTGGAAGACCCGACCACCTTAGAATGCTCGGCAAGACTGAGGAAGGTCAGCCGCTCGCTGTCGCTCTTACCGATCAGTCCCTGGGTGTAGGCTTGCTCGAAGAGAGTGAGGAGTCGTGCGGTGTCTATGAGGTCTTCGGGCACAATGTGGGAGAGCGTTGGTGTGTGGTTCGTGGCCCTCTCGGTTTTTTCCCTCTCCTGTGTGTCAACCCCAGAAGCGGGTCTGCTGGAGATGGGTTCTGCGTGTTGGGTGGGAAAGGGTAATGGAGCCATATCCGCCTGTGGAGCGGGTTTCTGGTGTTGAAGTTCCTGCAAGGGTTCTCTGTATTCTTTAGAAGGGGGTGATAATTTGGTGGTGGAGAACGCAGGAGGGGGTGGTGATTCACTTGACGGTGTCTGGGCATCGTCTTGAGAAGCCTTCTCCATGGCAGCGCGCGTCCAGGAGAGGTTGACTAGTATATAGCTCCCCCAACGGTTACAGAGAGTCTGAGGTGTGTCAAGCGTCTGGAGCCAGCCGATCGTGACGAGGTGTTTTCTAGCAGCTTTGATGTTCCTGAGGTCCAGACGAAAGACGTCGGCAATCCAGGAGGCCTTGCACCACCCGCCGCTGATGCAACGGCGATTGCGGTAGTAAAGGCAGCGAATGAGGTGCCCCAGCATCGTGGCGATAACTGTGGGTCGGCAGCCCCCAGCAATGAGGCGGATGGCTTGCCGTGGCACAGGTACGCGCCGACTATTGTTGGGTATGGCGTTATACATGGTATGCAAGTCCGAGAGGTCGTGGATACCCCGTAGGGCTGTAGCAGCCGTGGCAAAGGTGAGTTTCGTGCTTGACCAGGTAAGCAGGCCTACGGCCTCAAGACGGCGGATGGAGGCCCGCAGGTGCTCCCCCCCTACCCCACCAACTAGGTTATGCAGTTCTTTCAGTGTGTATTCTGGAACTTGGCCGGGGTCGAGCTGGCAGCGCCTGACCCCCATCTCATGGGCAGCAAACCAGACACGAAAGTCTATAAGATGGATGAGTCGAATGCGGTACGCCCACCATACAAGACAGAGCTGCTGGACAGTGAGAAAAACGAAGCCCCCTACTGGCTTTTTTTTCTTCAGTTTCAAATACTTAGTTGTGTTCATATGGCCTCACTGGTGTGGTGGCGGACGAAGATCAGACGTCCGCTTTCCTGTGAGGGCAGCGCTGATTTTGGGACAAACTTCTCCCGTGAGGCTCACAATTAGGTCTTGACGGCTGGAGATCGGTAGGCTAAATTGAGAGATGTTAGCTATTAACTCAATCTAGCTTACGATTGCGCCCACGCCTACTGTCAGTTCGATTGCCGTCGAACTGAGAGGCTAAGCCTAAATCGTGGGTCTCCAAAAAGCCGACCTTGCCAGGGTTGGCTTTTTGTTTATGCTCCCCTCACCTACTCTACATTGGTATTCCTTCAGTACATCTTTACTGGCATTGTCACGCCACGCAGCTGGTGCGCTATCGTCCCATGTCCGACCTGCCTTGACTGCACACGCCGAGCACATTGCAACTATAGATCTTTTACCTACGTGCGCAAGCGTTTTTTTCTTGACATATTCCCATCTGGCCTCTAACATAAGAGCGCTAATGCTCTGATGAGTGGCCTCGAATATTAGGGCATTAGCACCCTAATATGTGGCCTCTAATGAGCAAGGAAAATTTTTTATGGAAAGAAAAAGTAACCAACGCAAAGCACGCGTTATTGCGGTTGGGAACCAGAAGGGGGGAGTAGGAAAGAGTACTCTAACTGTGCACCTTGCGGCTGGGCTGGGCGAGATGGGACGTCACAGTCTCATTTGGGACCTGGATATGAACCGTGGGGCAAGTGTACAGTTAGGCATCCCCAAAGAAATGCCCGTGCTTGGGTCCTATGAAGTCTTGTTAGGCGAAGAAGATCCTGTCGAAGTCGTCATCAGCACGGGCGACATTGAAGGACTAGAGCTGCCACCGAACGTGTCGCTTATTGCCGCGCGTCGCAATCTTGAAAACATTGATATGGTGCTGAATGCGAAGCATGTCTTCGGCAATCCCAAGGATGTTTTGCGCCCCCTAGTGGATCAGCTGCGTGGGGACTATGACTATATCTTTCTCGATACCGCCCCAAATCTAACAATTCCCACCGTAGCCGCCTATAAAGCGGCCGACTACTTCTTGCTGTCTGCGATCCCAGAGCCGCTGGCCATTGAAGGGTTGAGTGCGGCCCTGGAAGATATCGCTACCGTGAAAAAGCAGGGGAATCCGTCGCTCCGTCTCATTGGGGTCGTGCTCTCGGCCATTAAGGGCAGAAGCACTCGACTGCAGCGCGAGCTGATTGGCTATGTCGAGGAACAGTTTGACGCCGCCTCGGATCCCTCAGCCCGGAGCTATAAGACCCGCATCACGGAAACCACCTATGTGTGTGAATGTCAGCAGTACGGCAAAACGATGTTTCAGCTCTTTCCTGATCACAAAGTGACGGATGAATATCGGCAGCTGGTGCGCGAGCTGGAGGCCCGTCTCGACGCCACTGAGGGGGTTGAACGCGAGGTGCCTGTGCGCCTGCAAGCTCAGGGAGAAGTCGTGCATGGCTAAGTTCGCTCGGCCCGAGGACAAGTCCTTTAGTCCATTGAATCTGAAGCTCATTGAAGAGGCGACTGAACCGACGCTGCCACCGCCAGAGCCCAGCAAGCCGCCGGCACCACGCCAAACGAAAGACACACGGACGAAAGTCGTGGCACTAATGACAGGGGTGGAGAACCACCAGCCGCGGGCCCTTGAGAGCGCCGAGGCGCTGGAGATTGAGACAGCAGAGGATCAACTCACGGAGTCCATGCGGTATCGGGTGAGCCGTGTGGAGCGACGCGAGATCGAGAAATTTGTCCAACGCCTCTCGGATGCAGCCAACGTTAATCTGACGCACAGCAATATTATGCGGGCCTGTCGCGATATCCTGTTTCAGGCGGAAGACCGCATTGTCGCAGAGCTAGAGAAGACCCAGCTGAAGCGCCCCATGAATGAGCGGCGGGCGTTGACGATCTTTGAAGCACGGCTAGCGGAAATTCTCCATACTGCTATGCGCCAGACACCGCTGTCATATGAGCGGCGGGCGAGGGGATAGGAGAACGTCTGACACTCTTATTAAAGGTATTCTACAGGTGTTGATCGGCGATCCTTGAGCAGAGGAAGAGAGGGAGAGCAACCCTTAGAAGTTGTTGCGAGTTTTCTGTAGGGCAGAAGCTTCTCGCATAGCCTAAGGCCGGAGGCAACAGCGCCATACGCCAGCAGTACCGTCAGAAAAGTGTGGCGGACTCCGTGGGAGAGTAGGGACGAGCATGCACGTGAGTGCAGCGTGTTTGTAGCTTATGCGCTCCTGCTGCTCTCATCGCGCATGGAGCCATGTTCTCCCACGACTTCACGAGGTAAGGGCAAGGCGCAACACTCGCAACGAGTGCGTTGAAAACGACCCGCGCTGGTCCGAGTGGCTCAGTCCAGGCGTGTGAGTA
>JBMDXC010000623.1:0-13778 GCA_048594805.1 Candidatus Entotheonellaceae bacterium
GCCACTATGGCTTCGCGAGTATTCGCCGCATCACTCGCGATGCGCAGGGTGCCAGTGACAGTGCCTGTGTTCCTGGGACGATAGCTTAGCTCTATAGTAACCGCTGCCCTTGGAGCAATAGTCACTGGCACTGTTAACCCCTGGCCCAGCGTGAACTCCACTGGCTCGACCGTCAAGGCTGAGAGGGTTAGCGGTGCCGTCCCCACATTACGGACAGTCACGGATTCTGTCACAGTGACGGCCTGATCGGTTCGTACCTGGACCTCGCCAAACGTCAACGAGGGGGGGTCTACTTCGATCTGCGGCATAGGGGCGGGCACTCCCTTGCCGCGCAGGGCCACTGTGTCCTCTAATGCATTCTGGGCATTACTGGCAACACGAAGTGCCCCAGCAGCGGCGCCAACAGCAGTCGGACGGTAGACGATCGACACGGTGGTAGAGGCTCCTGGCGCGATATTGACGGGCGTCTCTGGGGCCTGGCCCAGTGAGAATGCGGCACTGTTAGCATTTTCTATAGTGAAGGCAGTGATGGTGAGGTCCGCTGTCCCTACATTGGCCACTGTCACCTGACGGGTCCGCGCTTCTCCAACTTGCACTTCATCGAACGTCAGTGTGGAGGGAGTGATCTCGATTTCGGGAATCGGTTGGAGCTGTAGATTGATGGTGACAATGGCAACAACATTGGTCGTGGTCTTCGCCACCTCAAAATCGTTTAATGAGGCGGTCACCGTGGTCTCTCCTATGGGGAGATCGGCAATGCGGAACATGCCGTTGGCATCCGTGGTGGCAGGATTCCCCGCCACGTTTACCTGGACGTCATGCTGTATGGCTAGCACTTGTACACCAGCCAGAGGACGCCCCTTGTCATCTGTCACGGTTCCACGCAAGTCGCCCGTGGTGGCTGCTCCGACCACATCGGTTGTTCCGAGGACAGCTTCGTTGGTCTCATCCGTAAGCGCCTCTGCCACGTCAGGCGCCAGCGGGGCAAATGGTGCGCTGAAAGTGCCATGCGTAAAGAAGTCCCTACGAGCGTCTGTAAAAGTCTGATCTGGTGGGACATGCGTGTGCATAATACGCATGGTATCGAAGATTGTCGTGGCCGTGGAAACGAGCAACGCGAGATCACGATCCTCGTTGGGCAACGGCGTGTTGCTGCGAATACGGACGACAGTATCAAACACGCCATCACGATTTTCATCCTCTTCATCTAGATCCTGGCTGCCATTGCCATTACGGTCTTCTGACAGGAAGATTTGCAGAAGTCTCAGTCGGGAAATGAGGTCGACTTTAATAGCCTCACGGTCGGCTTTCGCGTCTGCCAGTCGGGCCTGTGAGGCAAGATCACAGACCACATCGGTGCGTGGTGTGATATCTTGTTCTGCAAGGATTTCACGGTCCGACCGGGCCGGTACGCAGGTCGTGAGAACCAGATTCGGTCGATCCGGAGGATAACAGCGAATCACCCCTGGCACGCCTGGCGGGACAGGGAGAAAGAATCGACCAGGGGTTGCCGACCTCTCGTCATCGGCAACGGTCTGGAGAGGCCGACCAAGCCCGCGTGGAAACAGGATGGCAAAAGCGTCTTGGACGGCCTGCCGACGTTCGGGACGCAGTGCGGCATGCACACGCTCCGCAATGGGCTGCAGATCCGGCCGATCCAACCGACCATCGGCAAAGAGGTCCCCGAGTATGGTGTTCGCACCCACCATACCATGCTGATCAAGGGTAAATGTACAGACGGCTCTAGGAATAGGAGAAAGTTCTGCGCCATCACCGACCTCCCCCGTTACGCCGCCCCCGTCTCCCTGTGACCCAGTATCATTCCCCTCGTTCCCATCATCGGTCTCCTCTGAAGTCCCATCACCACTAAAGCTGGCTGCAACGACAGTCTGCGTCTCAAGCAGCGCTTTGATGACGATGACTGCGGCATCCACCAGTGCGGTAAGGCGCGGCTCTTCGCTGGCAAGCTCCTCCTGGAGATTTGACTTAAGGGTTTTTGGATCCGGGGCATGCGAGGTAAGGATGATATCAGCAATAACGTTGCTTGCTGGCGATATCTCTTCGATCACAGTGGTACCAGGCGCCTCGCCTACGGTACTGACAAACGTAGTCAGGGCAAGGGTGGGAAGCGTGGGATGCTGGCACTCAATCAAGCCCTGTGCCTGGGGTGGGATTTGCAGCGTAAAATTGCCAGCAGCATCCGCAACGGTGGTGACGACGTCCTGCTGTCCGTTAGGCTGTTCCACAAAGTGACAGAGCGCCTGCGCGATAGGCGACGTAGGGGTGCCATCATTAACGACGCCCTGAATGGCCACGGTTGTTGTCACAGCAGGCGTATCACCATCGCTCGCTCTATCACCCCCACCGCCCCCACACCTGACCATACCGAGCCCCAACAGGAGACACATTATTTTCATTATCCATGTCTTCCAGGGGGTCATTGCCGTCATCCCACCCTCCATCCTCATGCAGTCCCCGCATTGCCAACACGTTTTTCCCGAAGCTTTCTCCCAAGCGTACCTCTGAAACTCCCTACCGTACAGCATCCGGTAGCGTATGTCCAGGCCGCGTGGGACTGAGCGCGCGGGAGGAGGTGTGGGCAAGGCGTGCCACTGGAGGGGGCTCGGGTGCTCCAGGGGGCACGCAGCCAGATCGGGGGCACCACAAGGCCGGATACTGTTGAGGCAAGATTGGTGCCTATCCCTGAGGCATGCCTGGCAGCGCTGCACCAGCATAAAGCGCGGCAGGCGCAAGAAAAGCTCCGTCTGGGGCCGGCCTATCAGGATCATAGCCTTGTCTTCTGCCGGCCCGATGGCACTCCGATGGCCCCGGAAACGTTGCCCAAGACCTTCACGAGGCTGATAACGCAAGCAGGGTTACCCCTATCCGATTCCATGATGCCCGGCACACCTTTGCTACTCTGATGCTGGAGTTGGGGGAGTCGCCCAAGACCGTGCAAACAATGCTAGGGCATAGCCGTGTCGCAATTACTCTGGACATCTATAGCCATGTGAGTTTAGAGTTAGAGAAGAAGGCAGCCGCAAAGCTGAATGCAGCATGAACAGGAAGGGGCTAGAAGTGAGTTGCAGTAAAGTTGCAGTAAATGCTGCTTTTGCTGTAGCGCTTAGTCCTCACAAGCTGTTGAATTTCTGAGTTAATACGAGGGGGATTACCCCTTTAGTCACATGAGCGTGTTTCATGAGTCTTCCAGAACTTCGTGTTATTGGTCTTCCCGGTATCCCCCTAGTGACTCCTGGCATGGATCTGGCAGCCCTGATCCAGCAGGCAGCTACAGTAGCACCCTTGCCGCTGCAAGCAGGAGATATTTTGGTAGTCACGCAGAAGGTGGTGTCCAAGGCAGAGGGCCATCTCATTGTCCTCAAGGACGTCACACCCTCGCCGCTCGCTGAAAGTTTTGCGCGGCAGTGGGGGAAGGATCCGCGCCATGTCGAGGTCGTGTTGCAGCAGTCGCGCCGCATTGTCAAAATGGACCGAGGGGTCCTCATTACCGAAACGCACCATGGCTTTATTTGCGCCAATGCCGGTGTGGATCAGTCGAATATCGAGGGCGAAGAGGTGGTAGCCGTACTCCCTCCCGACCCCGATGCCTCGGCACGAGCAATTCGGCAGGCTATTCGTGAGCGCCTGGGCTTCGATGTGGCGGTGATTATCTCCGATACCTTTGGACGCCCCTGGCGGCATGGCCTGGTCAACATTGCGATCGGACTCTCCGGTATCGAGGCGATCAAGGACTACACTGGCCAGCTTGATGCCCAGGGGTATGAGTTGCGTGTCACGGCGCTGGCCATTGCCGACGAACTGGCGGCAGCGGCTGAACTGGTGATGAATAAGCTCGATAATGTGCCAGTGGCGGTCATCCGCGGCTATGAGTATCCACGCGGTGAAGGCAGTCTGACACAACTGATCCGGGCCGCAGAGCGTGATTTATTCCGTTAGCAGAGGGAGAGAAGGCGTGATTGTCAGCATTTTAGGGGGCACTGGCGAACAGGGACCGGGCATGGCCTTGCGCTGGGCCAGAGCCGGGGTAGCGGTGATCATTGGCTCCCGGCAGCAGGGGCGAGCCGAAGGCATAGCTGCTGAGCTCAATCAAGAACTCGGCCAGCCCCGCATCAAAGGGATGGCCAACCCCGATGCCGCCGCTGCCGCGGAGGTGGTGGCCTTGACCGTACCGTTCGCAGCACATCGCAGCACCCTTGAATCGGTACGAGCCCAGCTCCAGGGGAAGGTGCTGATTGACGTGTGTGTGCCGCTGGATCCGGAGAACCCCCGCAAGATGTTGATGCCCGCGGCTGGCTCTGCCACAGAGGAGGCCCAGGAGATCCTGGGGAATGGCGTGAAAGTCGTGGCGGCTTTCCAGAACGTCTCGGCGCATGAACTGCGCGAGCTTGAGCACAGCATCGACTGTGACGTGCTCGTCTGCGGCAATGATCGCGCGGCGCGTCAGACCGTCATGCGTCTAGTTGAGCAGATGGGCCTGCACCCTATCGATGCTGGCCTGGCCTTTAATGCCCGCGTGGTCGAGAGTCTCACCGCCTTGCTCATTGGCCTCAACATCCGTCACAAGGTGAAAGGCAGCGGTGTGCGTTTTACTGGCTTACCATAGCCCTGTCACTGCGCTCCACCCAATATAGAGCACGTACCAGAGCACGCAGGCTACTCCTGCGGCGCACGATCAGGGGCGCATGCCAGAGTTGCACGATGCCGAGAATATCTTCTGTGGCGCTCATGCTAGCCGTGCTCGAGGACGATACCTGCGATGATGTTGGCGACATCCTCGCAGGCATCGGTCGCTTCTTCAGGGACTCGTAGATCTCTTTCCACTTGATGATGTGAATGGGGTCGGTGCTTTCCTTAAAGAGCCGGGCCATACCCCTGCGGAGCGCGGCATCACCTTCGTTTTCGAGGCGGTTAATCTCGACACAGGTCTGCAGCGTTTCCATAGGGTATTGTAACCGTCGTAAGCCACGGACCGCCTCTTGCACTTGCTCCGTGGCTTGCAGCAGCACTTGAGCTAGCTCCTGCGCTTCAACCGTGACCGTGGTGATTTCGTACAACACAACCCGTTGACTCGCCGCGTCCATAAAATCGAGGATATCGTCCATGCCCGAGATCAGTTGATGGATCTCCTCACGATCAATGGGGGTAATGAACGTCTTGTGCAGGGTTTCCACAGTGTGATGGGTAATCTGTCACCAGCATGTTCGACCTCTTTGATCTCCTTCGCAAGCGCCTCGGCATCCTGCACGTTCTTGAGCAATTGCAGCAGGAGACGAGCCCCCTCGACGCACTTACTGGCATGTTACTCGAAGAAGTCAAAGAAACTGTGCTCCTTGGGTAAAAGGGCACCGAATGGCATGATGCCTCCTTAGGCGTACCTCTGTGCGTTATGTGCAGTTTACCGCGTCCCACGTAGTCGTGGGTCGAGGGTGTCGCGGATACCGTCTCCCAACAGGTTGAATGCCAGGACCGTGATGGTAATAGCAAGACCTGGGAAGAACACCAGCCACCAGTGTGGCACAAGTGATGTCAGGGAGCCGGCTAGCATATTGCCCCAGGTCGGTGTCGGTGGTGGTATACCAACCCCCAAAAAGCCCAGAGCCGCCTCAATGATGATGGCCACACCCAAGTGCGTGGTGGCGAGGACAAGATAGGGAGCCACACACTGGGGTAGAATGTGCCTGGCCATGATCCTGAGCGGCGACGACCCAATGGCACGGGCCGCTTCGACATAGGCCATCTCTTTGAGCGACAGGGCGACTGCCCGCACAATACGTCCTCCAAAAGGAATCCGCGTAATGGCAATGGCGACGATGACCGTGCCATGGCCAGTGCCGAGCGCCATAGAAATCGCCATGGCCAGGATCAGGTCTGGAAACGCTTGTAAAAACTCGATCATACGCTGGCTCACGATATCGAAGGTGCCGCCGATATAGCCACTGGCGAGCCCCCAGAGCGAGCCCGTGGTGGTTCCCAGTAACACCGCGGAAATAGCCACTATGAGTGAGGCACGGGAGCCATAAATGACGCGGCTGAGATGATCGCGGCCGATCTGATCCGTACCAAAGTAGTTTTCGGTATCGGGTGCCTTGGCCATACGCCTGAAATTCGCCTTCAAGGGATCATAGGGGGCCACGAGCGGCGCCAGGATAGCGACGAGGATGATGAGCGCCGCCACACACCCCCAGAAAGCCGATAGGGGGTTGCGCTTGGCAAAAGTCCGCAGGCTGCGCAACAGGCTGCGCAGAGCGCGGCCAACAACCCAGCCCATGGCTGGCGCCGCTGGCGTTGGGCGTGGGAGTCTTTCGGTATAGGTATGGCTGTGGGGTTTCATGGCTATTGGTAATGTATCCTTGGATCAAACCAGGCGTAGCTCAGGTCAACGAGTATATTCACGCCCACAAAGATGAGCGCATAGAGAAACACCAGGTTTTGGACGATGATGATATCGCGCTCGATCACGGCCGTGATCATGGCCCTGCCGAGTCCTGGGACGCCAAAGGCCTGCTCAATGGCGACCGATCCGCCCAGCACAAATCCCATCAAAATGCCCGACAGGGTGATCACGGGGAGTAAGGCGTTGGGCAGCGCATGGCGCAGAATCACGAACCGTTCGAGCAGCCCTTTGGCACGGGCCGTCCGCACAAAATCTTCACGAATAACCTCGAGGAGGGAGGAGCGAGCCATGCGGGCAATATACGCAGCCTGTCCCAGCCCCAGGACCACGGCTGGCCCGATGACCAGCTGGAAGTTCATCCACGGGTCTTCCCAGATTTGGACGACTGTCAGCGGCGCCTTGTAGTTAAACCAGAAGAGCAAGGCCAGCACGATGAGCATGCCAAGCCAGAAACCTGGGATGGCCAGGAAGAGAATAGACATCACGCGCGCCCCAGTATCGACGATGCTATTCGGTCGCAGCGCACTGACCATCCCCACAGGCAGCCCCACAAGCCATGAGATAAGCACTGCCAGGATACCTATCTCCGCACTCAAAGGGCCGCGGCGCAGGATCAGGTCTGCGACATTATCCCCGCGGAAAAAGGACGAACCGAGCTTGCCGCTCGCCAGGTCTTTCATCCAGCGGAAGTATTGCTGGTACAGGGGATCGCTGAGGTGCAATTCTTGCATGATCTTGGCGCGATCGACGTCGGTCAACTTGGTGGCGCCTTCACCATACAGGACAGCCAGAAGATCCCCAGGCAGTAAACGCATCACCACAAAAATGATGATCGATACCCCGAAGACGGTCAACACTCCAAAGGCCAGGCGTCGTATCAGGTACCTATGCACGCTCGTGACTCCAGGCGCTCCGTCTCATTTCCTGTACGGAGACAGGTCAGACAGAAGCGGCAATCATGGCGTATGTGTCCAACCAACGTAAGGAAATCATACTAGAATTCCAGCGTAAGCCCTGTCAAGCAGAATGGACAGGGCTTTCGAGGATCGCATTGTGCACGTCTCCTACTTGTCTAACCAGAACGTATCAAAGCGCACCACATCGTAAATGCCAAAGTAGTTATAAGGGTTGTGGCCCTTCACGTAGTTGTACCAACCGTCGTTGATCTTCTCCCACGAGACCGGCAGCAACGGCGGATCCTGTTCAAAGATCGCTTCCGCCTTACGCACCAGATCCTTGCGCTTGGCCTCATCGAGTTCACGGTCGATGTGCGGCAGGAGTGCTTCGAAGTCTGGGTTGTTCCACTTGGAGTAGTTCTGCGGACCGTCTTTGCTGTACCAGGAACGAAAGTAATCCGAGGGATCGATGAGTGTGGAGACAATGGCGCTGATCGTAATGTCGAATTTGCTCGCCTGTGCCTCTTCAAACCACACAGATACCTGGACGGTGCGGAGATTTGTCTCGATGCCAATTTCCTTGAGCATCTCCTGTATCGCCGGGGCCCAGGTCTTGAACGACGGCACGTCTCTGACCATGAAATCCACCCCTTTGATGCCTTTGGCATGACCAGCAGCGGCGAGCAGTTGTTTTGCCTCCTTGATGGCGGCTTTGGTGTCGGATTGATAACCAAGCCGCTCGGACAACTTTGGTGGGGGAGTAGCCCAGTCCGAGAAGGGATAGATAAAACCTCCGACCAGCATGGGCGCGACCTCTTTCACCACTTCCACCAAGGCCGGCCGGTCGAAGGCCAGATGCATGGCCCGGCGCACGCGTGGGTCGTCAAACGGCTTCTTCGCGTTGTTGACCCAAACTGCTTGGATAACGCTCTGGTAGTAATTGGTGCCAGTCATCCCCGGGGTCTCCTGAACCTTCTTCAGGCTCACCGGGTCAAGGAGGCGGGCATAATCGATGCGACCAGAGAGGAGCGCTGCACCGAGGGGCGGAGAGAAGGCATCGAAGTGGTAGAACTCGATGCCATCGAGATACGGCAATCCCTCGTTCCAGTAGTCTGGATGGCGCTCCATGCTCCAGACCTCTTTATCGACGCGCTTCTTATGTCGGAACGGGCCGGTGCCCGGATAGTCCACTATCTGGCGCAGGTTGTAGTTATTGTCCTCTAACGTCTTTTTGCGCACAATAATATTCCAGCCACTGGCAAAGGCCCCGAGAATATACTCTTTCGGCCGGGGCTCATGGAATTTGAACTCAATAGTATGGGCGTCACGCACGTTAATTTCTTCTGCTGTGGCGTAGGTAAATAAGGCTGTGCGTGGGCTACTAAAACCCTGGGGAGGAAAAATGATGCGCTGATACGTTGCCTTGACGTCCTCGGCGGTAAAATCGCCCCCATCGTGAAATTTGACGCCCTTGCGCAGGAAAAACGTGTAGGTTTTGCCGTCTTTCGCGATCTCCCAACTATGGGCCAGGTCCGGAATGATGGTTTGGCCACTATCCCGCGGGTCACGCCGGATCAGGTTATCGTACATGCAACCCTGTGTGCCCATGTTGGCGACAGTGCCTGATTGGTGCACATCAAAATGTGCCGGGGCACTCAAGACCCCGTAGCGTAGGACGCCACCGCGCTTGGCATTGGCCTCAGGTGCCCGCAACTTGAAGTCCTTGCCGTCGAAGGTGCTGGGAACCTCAGCCGCGAGGCCCTGGGCGAGCCCATAGACCCCTGCAGCCGCGCCCGCGGCGGTCCCCAGGAAGGCGCGGCGTGTGAGCCAGTCCCATGGAGCATGTCGACGATCCATATCTGTCCTCTACAAAAACGTGCTGCGATGTTTGCACAATGCTTGGTCTAAGGGGCTCATGCTAAGCTTGACAAGGCACGCTGTCAAGCCTCCGCGCAGCCGGGCCCAGCGTTGCCAATGCCTCCGGCATTGAAAATGCTGCTGAATCCGTTTAGGATGGCGCCACATATGTCCGAGGGAATTCTGGAAGGAGGACAGTCTATGCCGAAAGTGACAGGGAACGATCTGGTTGTGCAGACCCTGCAGAACGAAGGGGTCGATACCGTTTTTTATCTCACGGGTGGGCCGATGTCAGACGTTGCCGGCCTCTGTCTGGAGATGCAGTTTAAGTCCATTGACGTGCGTCATGAGCAGGCTGCGGCCATGATGGCCCATGCCTACAGCCGCCTGACCGGTAAACCGGGCATTTGCTTTGCGGCCTCAGGTCCGGGCACCACCAATTTACTCACCGGCATCGGCAATGCTTTCCTCGATGCCACGCCAGTGGTCGCCCTGGGTGGATCGAGCCCGCTGACCCAGAACAGTCGGGGCGCATTTCAGGAGATGGACCAGGTCTCCATCTTCAAGCCCGTCACCAAGTGGGCGGAGCGCGTCACTGACACCCGGCGTATTCCAGAGTTGATCAGTAAGGCCATCCGTATGGCCACGCAGGGCCAGCAGGGCCCGGTCTATCTCGATTTGCCGGGGGATATTTTGTATACCCAGGTGGAACTCGATGAGGTACACTTCCCACGTAATCTGCCAAAGCAGCCGCGGCCCTCTGGGGACCCTGAGTTGATCGAGGAGGCCGTGGCGCTCCTGCAGCAGGCCAAACGCCCCCTTATCCTGACCGGCAGCGGCATTTTATGGTCCGATGCCTCCGCTGCCCTCCAGGCATTTGTTGACCTGAGCGGCATTCCCTTCTACACCACGCCACAGGGACGCGGTGTCATTCCAGAGGATCATCCGCTCTCCTTCCTGGGCGCCCGCTCGAAGGCTTTTAAAGAGGCGGATGTGGTGCTGGTCGTCGGGACGCGCCTGAATTTTATTGTCGGTTTTGGCCTGCCGCCGCGTTGGGCTGAGGATGTGAAGATCATCCAGGTCGATATCCACCGCGAGGAATTAGGACGCAATCGCACCATCGACGTGGGCATTGTCGGCGATGCGCGTCGTGTCCTGGAACAACTCACCGCGGCGGCGCGCACGGCCTTTCCCAAGCCCATCGATCTGCCCTGGATCGACGCCCTACGTCAGGCTTCACGCCAGAATGAAGAAAAAGCCGAGGCTCTGCTCAATACGGACGCCGTCCCCATTCATCCCTTGCGGCTGTGCAAGGAAGTGCGTGACTTCATGGATCGTGACGCCATCCTGGTGGTAGACGGGCACGAAATTCTCAACTATGCGCGTCAGTCCATCCCTACCCACACGCCAGGCCACCGCATCAATGCCGGCGCCAACGGCTGCATGGGCGTAGCAGTCCCGTACGGCCTCGGGGCAAAGATGGCCAAGCCGGAGAAGCAGGTGATCGTGCTCAGCGGTGATGGCTCCTTTGGTATGAACGGCATGGAGATGGACACCGCCGTGCGGCACCACATTCCCATCCTGGTAGTGGTGAGCAACAACGGTGGCTGGGCTGCGATGGGTGGCATGGCTGGCCGCGATCTTGGCTTTACCCGCTACGACAAACTCTCCGAGGTCTTGGGGTGCCACGGTGAGTACGTTGAGAAACCGGATGAGATTCGTCCGGCCCTGGAGCGCGCCAAGGCTGCTGTGCAGGCCGGTAAGCCAGCCGTGGTCAACGTCATCACCGACCCGCGGGCCCGCTCTCAGACGGTCCGCTTTAGCACCTACCGAGCGATTTAATACCTATCGCCACCCTCTCTCTCGGGGAGAGGGTGTGCGCACGGAGTGAGCGGCCTCATCCCTTAGTAGCACTCACTGCTGCGCCTGGCCGTGCACGACGCCGGCGGTTGCCAAACCGGGCAGGCTGTCGTCCTGTACGCCGGTCGGGCTGGTGACGCCGTGGCGACGTGCGTCCTGGGGAGGTTGAGAGATCCCGCACCGCTGTGAGAGGGCGGTGCTGTTCAGGGGCACGGGCCAGCTGGATCGCCGCTGCGGCAATGCGCGCCACATCAGCGTCAGAGCCAGCGGCGAGTTCCTTTACCAGCATAAGCTCACGGTGCAGATTGCACTCAGCCAGTATAGTGTCGAGACGGCGCTTGAAACGGGCATCACGCTGGGCCTCCACTACCGCCGGGCTTGGCAGGGTGGCGCGGGCTAGCGGCTGCCCGGTAAACATTTCGATGGCCCGCAGCCGGTGGCGTTCGGACGGAGTCACCAGGGTCAGCGCCATGCCAGGTCGGCCAGCACGTCCGGTGCGGCCGATGCGATGCACGTAGTCTGTGACATCGAAGGGCATATCAAAGTTTATGACGTGCGACACCTCCGCAATGTCGAGGCCGCGCGCCCCCACGTCCGTAGACACGAGGAGGGTCACCCTGCCGGTGCGGAAGCGGCCCAGCACGGTCTCGCGGGCGGCCTGGCTGAGATCACCATGTAAGGCTTCTGCCGGGTAGCCCCGGGCCACCAGGGCCTCAGCCAGCTCGGCCGCCCCAACTCTGGTGCGGGTGAAAATGAGCGCGCTCTTGATCTCCTCCGCTTCCAGCAGGAGCGTCAGCGCCGCGACCTTGGAGGACTCCTGGAGCAGATAGTAACGCTGCGTGGTCTGGGGCACAGTGCGAGCCTCGTCAATGGCCACGGTCAGCGGATCGCGCATGTAGCGCGCTGCCAGGTGGCGGATAGCCGATGGCAAGGTCGCCGAGAAGAGCGCCGTCTGGCGCGTCGGTGGGGTGGCGCTCAACAGGGCTTCGACATCCTCGATGAAACCCATCTGCAGCATGGCATCGGCTTCGTCGAGCACGAGGTAGCGCACTGTCCCCAGGTCGAGGGCTCCCTGCCGCAGCAAATCCAGTGTCCGCCCTGGCGTGCCCACCACTATAGGGACACCCTTGGCGAGACGCTGCTGTTGACGCGCGTAGGCTTGCCCACCGTAGACTGGCAGAACCCGGCCCCCCAGGGAATGCCCATAACGATAGATGGCATCAGCCACCTGGATCGCCAATTCGCGTGTTGGTGCCAGCACCAGTCCTTGCACCCCCGTCCCTGGCATATCCAGGAGCTGTAACATGGGCAAGGCAAAGGCAGCGGTTTTTCCGGTGCCAGTTTGAGCTTGCCCAAGCACATCGCGGCCGGCCAGTAATTCCGGAATAGCCCTGGCCTGGATGGGAGTGGGCTGCGTGTACCCCAACGCGGTTACAGTCTGCACCAGCCCAGGGCACAAGCCCAGCTTTGCAAAAGCGTTCGTCATCATTACTCCTTCAGACAAACAAAAACCCTGCCGGGTATGGCATGGTTGGAAAAGCCATACAGTCCTGCAAAGCGATACATCATCACATCGGCAAAAGAGTATAGCACATCTGCGTGAGCTGTGAACCCTCCTGCGACGTTTGCCTGGCATGTCAGACGTCCCCGTTTCCATTTTCCACCCAACTCCTAATTCCCGCATTTTACAACTCAAGTCATCGGCTTAGGCTACCGATAAGGGTACAGAAAGATGTAGGGCACTCAGGTCAGCCAGACCGCTCAAGAGAAACAAAATATTTTTGGGAGAGCTACCATCATGCAGAATGTCGCACGTCTGTTTCAGAGCCCCAGAGAACACGCTGTAAATATCGCAGAATTACCCGAGATGGAAATAGCCCACGACAAAATTGGCGAATACGATCAGGATGCTGTGAATGGTTTCTCAGCACAAATACTCGATGCTATGCTGGATATCGTCGATCCAGGTCAAGCTTCCAATGTCCTCGAGGCCATGGCAGGCAATGGCAACCTGACATGGCGACTCTATGACTACTGTGAGCGTCGTGGGTGCTTCCCCCCTAACGTCATGCTCTTAGAGATCTCTCGTGTACAGTGTGAGTTGGCCAGAGAGCAGCTTGCAGACACACCTGCCAAAGTTGTCTGGGGTAATATCCTTACTCTGGAGAATTATGCCAGCGACGAGCTATTACCCAAAGGCTTTTTTGACAGGGTAGTGATAAAAAGTGGCAACCATGAAATTCCTCTTGCCATGCAGCTTGATCTTTACAACAACATCTTTCAACTCCTGAAGCCAGGGGGTACATTTGTTAATCTCGGACTTGTGTTTGATGATGTAGAGGAGCGCAATCAGTTTCAAGAATTCGTACGTTTTAAGGACAGTCTTGCTGGTTTGCATAGTGCCGTGAAGAATCGCCATTTTCTGACCCGAGACGAGCTGTATACACGGCTGCAACAGGTCGGGTTTGCTGATGTCCAATGTAGGATGCACCTGTCATACATCATCCGCTCTTTTGTGCTTACTCAAGCATATTTCCCCCAGCACGAATGGGAACACGTGCATGCAGAATTTCAAGCGCAGCAGGCAAGGGCTATGATTCTGCGCCGTAAAGGGCGCATTCACTTCCAGGAAGATCGCAGCACGATGACTGGTCCAGCCGAGATTACTGTTGCCCGCCGTCCGGCGTGAGTTTCGTCCACCGCATAGAGGCCAGACGCCCTCACGAGTACGCACTGTTTTACTCTAACTC
>JBMDXC010000624.1:0-2592 GCA_048594805.1 Candidatus Entotheonellaceae bacterium
CGGTGCTGATAGACACGTCGGCCCTGCGCGCGATGTCCGTAATCGTAACCTTCTCCTCGGCATCCATGGTGTTTTCCCTGAGTAGTCGTGATGAAAACGCTTTCATAATGATAGGCCTTCTCCAGCGAATTAGCAAGGGCATATCGGCCGGTTCTGACATTTGTCATGGCCTATTCCATGACAAAGGCTGTTGACAGGCCATAATCACTCTGTTATTATGACCTGTGTCTGAAAGCGTTTTCAGTAATTAGGGCTGTTTGTGGAGGGTAATACGAAAGCGTTTCCGTGTCGGGCCGATTCTGTTACTGACCGTCTCCTCACGAGTCAGGTGGGCAGGACGCCCCCGCCTTTTGCCGTCTCCTACACCCGCCCAGTTCCACCGGGCATTTATTCTGCCGCCCGGTCCAAACACCGGCCCGGCGCATTCAGCGGTTGCGAGATAAGTAATTCAGGTTGCAGGTCATACCAGTAAGGATGGAAAGAGCTTTCCGTCTATGGAGGTGTTGATGGTTCGAGATCGTTATCGTTGGCTGATCGCTGGCTAACTTGTCTATGTGTTGTGAGATGTACATGCGTTGCCGATGAATACCCGACTGATTGAAGGAGAACCAAGAATGAAGAGGTCGCGTTGGTTACTGATAACCCTGTTGGTTGTCTTTGGCTTGCTCTTCGTCGCCTGCGGCGGTGAAGAAGCAGCGGAGACGAATACCGAGACGGATGTCGCGGAAACGACTGAAGAAACGGTCGAAGAAACGGCGCCCGAGGAGACGACCACTGAAGAAGAACCAGTGGCCGAAGAAGCGGAAGGTGAGCCGGTCACGCTCCGCGTTCTCATCCACCAGAATCCACCCATGGTCGAGTTCATGGAGGCCTTTAACGACGAGTTTGAAGCCCAGTACCCGAACGTGACGGTGGACATGGCGGTGGTCAACGCGAACGACCTGAGCACCGTCACCCAGACCCGTCTGACCGCCAACGACGTGGACGTCATCGACATTTTCGGCTTTGCTAACGGCGTCCTGCCTTACATGACCGACGTGACGCCGCCCAACTGGCAGACGTTGATCGAAGCCGGGCTGCTCCTCGACCTGACCGGCCAGCCGTTTGTCGAGCTGTACGACGAAGCGACCATCCGCGATGCCGGCTCCTACGACGGCAAGGTCTACTCGATCAACCTGGGCCGCGTCTCCTATAGCGGCATGTTTGTCAACGAAGACCTGTTCGCGGAGCACGGTGTAACCGTCCCCACGACCTGGAGCGAGCTGGTCGCGGCCTGTGAGGCCTTTGCGGAAGCGGATGTAGCCTGCATGACGGTCGGCGGCAGTGATGGCTGGCCCGTTTTTGTCGGCGCTTACGGCTTGCTCGGCGCCATGTACCCCGACCAGGCAGCCCTGGTCGAAGGTCTCTGGAATGGCGACATTAAGTGGAACGACGAACAGGCCTTGGAGCTGTGGAACCGCTATCAGGTTTATGCCACCCAGATGCTCGAGCCTGGCGTGACCGGCATCTCCCATGACGCCGCGCCGGCCCGCTTCGCGGCCGGCGATGTGGCCATGATGCCCACCGGCGTGTGGCAGGCCCCTGCTCTCGAGGCCGCCGAGCCGCCGTTTGAGTGGAGCTACAGCCCCTTCCCCGGCAGCGACAATGCCGAAGACAACCAGTACCTCTTTGGCAAGTACGACCAGGGCTGGGCGATTGCCGCCGATTCACCCAATCAGGAAGCGGCCCTCAATTACCTGGCAGCGTTCTCGGAACCGGCCAACTATCAGGAATTCGTGAACGCCGTGGGCTTCATTCCCACCCAGTCGGGCGCGACCCTGGACACCAAGCTCGGCGAAGAGGTGGCCCCCTATCTGGCCAATTACCGCGTGGGCTTTGAGCAGTACTGGGTCTCACCCACGGGCGCCGGGCAGTGGGCCAATGGCTCGCAAGGCGCTTCTTGGTTCCAGCCCTTCAACGAATGGGACGACCCTGCAGCCCTGGCCGACCAGGCCCAGGCCGATCTACAGGCCGGTCTGGACGCCAGCCAATAAGCAGTCCGCAGGACAACGATAGTTAAAAGCTGGGCTTCTCCGCTGCGCGGCGGAGAAGCCCAGCTCTACCGTAGCCGGGGGTGTTAACCATGAATTACCTGTTTGGTGGCGGCCGGTCACGGGCCACGCCCTTACTCTTGCTCCTGCCCGGATTCCTTCTGTACTTGCTGATTGCCCTGGGACCCTCCCTGGCGACAGGCGTCTTTTCCTTTACCGATGCCACCGGCATCCGCGGCGCGCCCATCAACTGGATCGGTTTTGACAATTACGACGAGTTCCTCTTCAAGGGCGTCGTCTCGCGGGACAACCTCGACGCCCTGAAGCGCACGCTGATCTTCTGTTTCTTCGTCACCACCGTTCAGTTCGCCTTAGGGCTACTCATCGCCATTCTCCTGAACCAGCGCCTCCGCGGGAGGCTGATCTTCAGGACCATCTATTTCCTGCCGGTAATCCTCGGCGTGGCCATCCAGGGCCTCATCTGGAAGCTGTTTCTCTTTCCCCGCGGCGGTCCTGTCGCCCAGTTCCTGGAGATTTTCGGCGTGCAGTCCGAGTTCCTTGG
>JBMDXC010000625.1:0-5128 GCA_048594805.1 Candidatus Entotheonellaceae bacterium
GAGCACGAGGCAATCCGGGCGGAGATCACGCAACAGGCTGGCGATGGGTGGGAAGCGATTGACCCAGCGCTCAAACTGGCGGACGCAGGCGCGGAACGTGGCATATGGGGTCAGATGGCCATTGATGTATTCCATGATAGCACGCCAGAGGGGGTGATACGCAAAACGCTGCTCGTGATTGGTCCGCAAAGCCACATTGCCCATGATGTCATCGAGCAAGTAGGGCCGATAGGCACGAAACCAGTCAGCAATACGACCTGTGCTTTGGACCTGACAGAGGGTAACGCCTTCCTGACGACACTCGTCCTGAAAGTATTGTTCATCTGCATTGGGACTGATTGCCGTAACACGGATACCTTGCTCGACGAGCTGCCTGGCAATCCCACTCCGTAGCACCATGCGGGCCATAAAGCCATGGCTCAACAAAAACGCAATATACCCCTGTTCTCGAGTGGCGCGTACGTCTCTCAATGTGGTCTCAGACAGAATTCGGCTGCCAAAAGCCACCATAGATGGTTCCTCTCTCCTCAACTAATTGGGGCGGTCCTGGTCGGCATCGGATTTGGTCCAGTACCACGGACACTCTGCCGCAACAGAACACGCAGGCACCTCGTTCGGGGCACAAACAGCGCTGACGATGCCCCCGCCTTGGCCGTCCAGCGGCTGAAAACGGGCGGGCATGGCCAGGCCATCAGCGCAGTGCTGCAGCACGTGGAAGCCTGCTGCGTGCAGCCAGGCGCGAATGCCACCGTGATAGCCGTAATAATCAGCGCCGATGGCGTCCGCTTCGCGCAGCGCCTGCCAGAAACACGCCAGTAGCGCCTGCGCATTAGCGTGGGAAGCAGGGAGAAATTCCACGAGCCGGCCAATGCGGTCCACCGGCTCGCGTCCTTGCGGGGTGGCACGGTGGATAGTCTCCAGGCGCCAGACAGCTAGACCGGTACGCTTGCCCTCGCGGACGGTAAGAAGACGATAGGAAAAATCCGGGTGGCTCTGGTAACGCCAGTTCAAGTACGCCGTGTCGCGTGCTGCCCCAACCGTGCACGCGGCCCATCGCGGCCAATCTTGCGTGTCCCAGTTGGCGGGAATGGTTGTCCCATGTGGGCCGGCTTCTTCGAGGCTCTGACGGTAACGCAACGCCTTTGCCAATGCGTGCACGCGTGCTGCTGGCCAGTCGGGATAGGTCAGGTGCAGCAGATGGCTAACCCGTTCCACAGCCTCCGGGAAGATGGCCACATGCCGCGGGATGGTCTCTAGCACGTGGGCGCGCAAGGCGGTGTACAGCGGCACTGCCGCCGAGCCGACACCAAAGGCGATGGTGACGGTGAACAGCGGCTGGCGAAACATATTGAGCAGTCGCACAGCCAGGGCGCCACGGCGATAATCTGGGCGCACCAGGTAATTCGCCAACCAGACGCCTGGGGAAGTGCAGCCAAAGCAATTCATCACAAAGGGCACACCGCCAAGGATACCCACCACCTCGCCGCGGTCCTCAGCCAGGGCAAAGCTGTAACCGTCGTACGCCCAGAGATCACGCCGGCCAAAGGTCCAATCAAAAAGTGACCGCTGGCGTACGTAGACGTGATCCTTGGCCCAGTATATGTCGAGAAAGGCGCTCAGGCGTGGATAGTCATCGAGCTGAGCGTAACGCACGTCCAGACTCATACATGTGTCCCTGTGACAGCATTCTGCTCCTCTAGCCAGACGGCGATGCGCTCGACTGAGGTGAGCTGTTCCATGGTCTCCGGGCTTACCTGGACGTGGAATTCTTCTTCCAGCATGAGCATCAGCTGGAGGTGTTTGAGGGAATCCCACTCTGCTAGCGTTTCTGCAGATGTGGCGAGCGTAATGTCATCCTCTGAGAGCACAAAGAGATCAGCAAAGAGGCGTTGGAGGCGTGCTAAGACAGTCGTCATCGGCTCAACACTCCTTCACAAGTTGTCAGGCGAATCCAGGGTGGGCAGGCGATATCCTGCGTCGCCAGGTCAAGTACCCACAGGGTAGCCCCGTCTTGCTCAGCAAGGGCCTTCATGTGGTGTTCAGCGTAGCAATCGTGCGCTGGGGCGTTCTTTCTGGTGGGAATAAACCAACCCTGCACCTGCCGCAATTGACGTGCCTGCGCGCGATCGACGAGGAACGACAAGATAGAGGTTTCTACGCCTCGACTAATCACCCGACAACTCAGCAGGAAGGTGTCTATGTCACTCACGTCATCCCCATCATGGATGATGACTACCCCCACTATCCCGTTGTCTCCAAAGCGGTCACGCACTCGCACAGCGTACACGTCCCAATCAGGGCTCTCGGCCATGGTGCTGATCTGCTGTTCACTGTAGCGGTGCGTGGTGGTGTTGAACTGGTTAGTTTTTTGGGTGAGCTGCGCCACGCGTGTCAGAGAGGCAACATCGACGGCCCTAATCTCTACTTCCTGCTGGAGTGATGCATAAAAATCCTCCAGCGACGTGGCCTGCTGCTCCAGCTCCACCCGCTGCCGTTGCTCGACATAGTAGCGTCCACGCTCGCGGTCCTCGTCAGAAAGCACCAGGCGCTCGAACACGGGTGTGGCCCGCAGCGCTGCGGCATAGCCCATGGGATCGTCGGGCAGGGCTATTACCGTCACCTCCGGTAAGGCGGTGCGTATATGGGCCCGTTCCACCGGGTTATCATCGAGAAACGCCAGGGCGTCGATGCCGATGTTCAGTTCATCAGCAAGCTCACGGAGGTTCTGGACTTTGTCCTGCCAGTTAATACGCCAGGCAGCGCAGTGCTGCGGACGTAGCAACATGCCCGGATGGTGTTCGAGGGCTTCCATGGCGTCAGCGAGGTTGTTTTTACTACACAGCGCCAGGATGATACCCCGATGGTACAGGTCGAGCATGACGCGTTGCAAGGCCTGATAGGCTGCACCAGGATATTCAGACCCGACCTGAATGCCCTCCATGCCGTCTTCACCGATGACGCCACCCCACAAAGTGTTATCGAGGTCGACGACCAACGCCTTGCACACCCTACCGGTGAGCGGCACCAGGAAGCGCAACCACTCTTGCACCATAGGCACAAGACAGTCGGCGCTGATAGGCAGGCGGGTAGTGAGCCATTTGCGTTCATCGTACCAGCGACTGCGCCCGTAGCGCGCGACGACGGCATCGTAATCAAGCACATAGACGCCGCGTTGCTGATTCGCAAGCTGGCGCAGAGCGGTATTGATCTCCTGTATGGCACCTGCCTGGCCATTGGTGCTCTGCTGGTCAAATACACCTTGACTGGGAACAGCCGGTGTCTCCAGGGTATGCACGATGAGATGCGCCTGGCCGCGGCTACGCAAGGTGGTGATGTAGGTGTGCAGAGAGTCAATAGTGCGCCTGATCGTAGCGTCCCGCGCTTCGGCAGTGAGATCAGCGTAACCGTGCCATAATTCCGGCACGATGTCCCGTGTCTGCACAGCCAACAGGACCATGTCTGGGGCAAAGTGATACAGGGCACTGGCCGGATCAAGGATGTCTTGCGCGTACGTGTTAAAGGCGCCCACGTGCACCTCCAGGGCAATGCCATGGGCGAAAGCCGCGGCTTGTAGCAGCGGCACCAGTGGCTCTACCGTGAAAGAACGCAGGAGAGCAAGCCGACAGGGGGTTAAGGGCACGTACTGCCGCAGGCGTGCATAGCTCGTCAGTAGATAGTGAGCGGTTGCGAGCGAAGGTTGATAATACCAAAGGTCAGTCAGGGCCCCGTGTGCCTGGCTCCACTGGCCTTGCCTAAGATACTGGGCGCTCAATTGCCGGAAGTCCTGTTGATGCGCCATCGATAAGTCTCCTTCTTGTCCAAGACGTAACACACTATCTCCGCCTTTGGAGTACGCAGGGGCGCTTATAGAGCAGGTGCACTTCTTCTCAGTACTGGTTGCAAGCGACAGTACAACGCCAATGGTGCTGGCGCTATCACGCTTTGTAGCCCAGCCTCAGACACGCACGCGCCTTGCGCGCCAGAGATGCAGTCAACGTCCAGTGTTGCGCCAACCGCCAGACATGCATGCTGAGCCAGGCCAGGGGTGCACATCCTTGAAAAACTACCTCTCGCGCTAGCCGGTAGCAGTACCGCTGGCAGAAGGCCGTCACGTGCGCCCAAATGCCACGCCACCGCATCGGCCACGGCACGCGCTGCAAGCGCCCCAGCTCGTAACATCCACGCAGCAGCACCGTCCAACATTTGCGCCGATGCAGGCGCCCGGCGCAGAGTAGATTGCCAAAGGTGATAGGCAGCGTGGTATACATCGGGTTATCGTTCGGCTGTGGGTGGCGCTCGGCGTAAATGACGGTGGGCGTCGGCGTGTAAGCGACTGGACCGAGCAGGCACATTTGCAAGCATAGGAGGTAATCATGGCCCAGGCGATCACCTAAATGTACCTGGCGTAGGGCCTCCAAACAGTAGAGGCCTGAGTATAATATAGCGTTATGGGTGATGCCAGCGGTAAAAGCGCGGATACGGGCCGCAGTGTCAGGTATTGCGAGGTCCACGGCGTTGGCGAACGGCACCAGGTCGTCACGTCCTGGCGACTGCACCAGGACAATACCGTGCACCATCACGGCTGCCGGTTGGGCCTGGAGCGCGCGTACGCAGGCTTCTACTGCTGTCGGCAACTTGCGGTCGTCTACGGCGGCCCATGTGAAGTATGGCCCAGTACTGCGTGCGACAGCCAGGCGGAAGTTGTTAATGAGGCCGACATTGGTGGAGTTGCGATAATAGCGCACCCGGGCATCGCGCGCGGCATACGCTTGACAGATCGCGCCGGTGTCGTCTGTGGAGGCGTTGTCGCAGATGACCAGTTCCAGATGCGTATAGGTCTGCGCCAGCAGATGATCAAGCGCCTGGCGTATCAAACGTGCCCCGTTGTACACGGGAATGCCGATACTGACAAGCGGTGTTATCGTGGATTCACTCATATGTGTGCCCCACGCAAAGACAGCCCACCCTGTTCCAACAGCGTACTAGGAGCCAGCTCACTGCGGAGCATCATCACCCGCGCTGGCACACCTTGGGCCACAGCGCCATCCGGTACGTCGTGCACCACGACTGAGCCAGCCCCTACCACAGCACCAGCGCCAATGCGCACCCCATCCAACACAATCACCCC
>JBMDXC010000626.1:0-5166 GCA_048594805.1 Candidatus Entotheonellaceae bacterium
CGCGTGAACTCCCGCTGCCTGTACGCATGGCCCCTTATAAAGTAGGTCCTGCGTTCATTTCGCCGATCAATCTTGTGGCAGCCATTATTGCCATTCTTTTCCTCGTCGCCTTTGGCTTATTCTTCACGCGCAGCCGACTCGGGGTAGCCATGCGGGCTGTCGCTGATGATCAGCAGGCGTCGATGGTGGTGGGTATTCGAGTGTCGCGTGTCTTTGCGCTGTCGTGGGCGATCGCCGGCCTGGCTGCTGCCGCCGGAGGCATTATTTGGGGGAATATGCTGGGGGTGGACACCCTGCTGTCACTCGTGGGTCTCAAAGTGTTTCCAGTGGTGATTCTTGGCGGGCTGGACAGCATTGGCGGCGCTATCGTTGGTGGTCTGCTCATAGGAGCAATCGAGAGTGTGGCGTCTGGCTACTTTGATCCCTATGTTGGGGGCGGCACAAAGGATTTTATTCCATATGTGCTCATGATCCTGGTGCTGTTTATCAAGCCGTATGGCTTCTTCGGGCATGAGACGATTGAGCGGGTGTAAGCATGATCAATCGCGAGGCAGGTGTTTTTCAGACGAGTTATCGGGGCGACATGGCCCTCTATACCCTCCCCCTGGCTCAAATCGCCTTCTGGGGAACCTTAGGGCTTTTGCTCATCCTGCCATGGCCCCTGGCCCGGGCTGGCAATGAGCACTTCATGAGCATTGTCAACACAATTGCGCTGGCGTCTATTGGTGCTATTGGCCTGAATATTTTGAATGGCTATACGGGCCAGATTTCTCTGGGGCAAGGCGCGTTCATGGCGGTGGGCGGGTACACTGCCGCCATTCTCTCGAGCCGCTACGGCATGCCGTTCTGGTTTGGTATCCTGGCAGGTGGCTGTATGGCCGCCCTGGTGGGCGCCTTGTTCGGGATTCCGTCACTCCGCATCAAGGGGCTGTATCTGGCAGTGGCCACCTTAGCAGCACAATTGATCATTGAGTGGACGATCAACCATGTCCAGTGGATCGGCGGGGGGGCGCAGTCGTCGATTTACGTGGATTCGCCACGCTTTCTGGGGCTCGTATTCAATAACGAGTTTCGACGGTACTATCTCATCCTGGTGTTTTTCTTACTGGCGTATTTCGGAGCACAAAACCTGGTGCGTTCGCGGGTGGGACGGGCGTTCATCGCGATCCGTGATCGCGATATCGCGGCAGAGATTATTGGCGTCAACATTTTCAAATATAAACTCCTGGCGTTCGCCGTCAGTTCGTTTTACGCCGGTGTGGCTGGAGCGCTGTGGACCTACTATTTACGCATTGCCAATTATGAGAATTTCACGCTAGTGGTCTCGATCGAGTATCTCACCATGATTATTATCGGGGGATTGGGCAGTGTCCTTGGGTCTGTGCTGGGGGCGATTTTTATCAAGCTGTTGCCCATTGTCCTGGATATCACGGTCATCAGTATTGCCAAAACGGTCTTCGGGATCTCCTACGAGAACGTGGCCAATTTTCTGGCCAACTTTCAATTACTGGTGTTTGGGGCACTGATCATCATCTTTCTGACGGTGGAACCTGAAGGCCTGGCACGGCTGTGGGAAAACATCAAGCGCTATTTCCGTCTATGGCCGTATTCATATTAAGGGGAGTACTATGCGGAGCTGGACATGGCTGGTTGGGCTGTTCGTCTGTGGGTTCGTTGCCAGTGGAGCCGGCACGACTGCGTGGGCGGATGAGATCGTCATCGGTGGCCAGTGTGACCGCACCGGCCCGACAAAAAACGTGGGGACGCAAATCTGTCCTGGGGTGTTTGATTACATCAAGCTGGCAAATAAAAAAGGGGGCATTCAGGGCCACACCCTGCGGTATATTGAAGTAGAGAATGCCTATAAGGTCGACCGCGGGGTAGAAGCGTACGAGCGCCTGAAGCGTGAGGGTGCAGTAGTGATGCTCGACTACGGCACGCCAATTGTCTATGCCCTGACGCCACGGCATATGGAAGACAAGATCCCTGGTCTCACGCCAGGTTTCGGACGAGCGGATTCCACCGATGGCCAGCGCTTCCCTTACATTTTCCCCGTGGCAGCCTCGTACTGGTCGCAGATGGGTGCTGCCATGCAGTATCTGAAAGACCAGGGTGGGGTTAAAAAAGGTGGTAAGATCGCTTATCTCTTCTATGACAACCCGGCAGGACGTGAACCGCTGGGCATTTTCAAGCGTATCTGCGATATGGAAGGCTATGAGTGCCGTGACTTTGCCGTGCCGGCTCCTGGTGTGGAAATGTCTTCGCAGGTCCTCGACATCACACGTCGTATGCGGCCTGAGTGGGTCATCACGCATCTCTTCGGCAAAGCTCCGTCGGTATCGATTAAGGAATTTAGAAAGAACGGTTTTCCCCTCGATAAAGTGATTAGCCTGGTCTGGGGTGCAGGAGAGGAAGACATGCAGGTAGCCGGGTGGGACACGGCCCAGGGCTATCTCGGCATGCAGTTTGCTGGCGTGGGCCGGGACTTTCCCGTCATCCAGGACATCATCAAAATGTACCAGGCGGAAAATCAGGAAGTGCCGGAATATGTCGGCTGGGTGTATTACAACCGTGGGGTCTTGACGGCTGCCCTGATGGTGGAGGGTATTCGCCTGGCTCTCGAGCATGAGGGGTTGCCGGTGACCGGCGAGAAGGTGCAGAAGGGCTTTGAACGCATTAAGGATTTCACGCTAGGTGGCTTCCTGCCGCCACTGACGGTAGTTCGCGACGACCATGAGGGCGGTGGTTGGGTCCGGTTCTATCAGACGAAAGGCGAGAAGCTCATGCCATTGACAGACTGGTTCCGCGGCTATCGCGATGTGGTGCTTGATGAAGTGAAGAAAGCCGAAAAGGCCGAGAAAACCGAAGACAAGAAATAGGCACACACCGCACTGGGGTCTCTGCATGTTGAAGCTGAATAATGTCGAGGTGGTTTATGACCGGACAATCCTGGTCCTGCGCGGGGTGTCTCTCGAGGTGCCGGATAGGCAGATCGTGGCGCTCTTGGGCTCGAACGGGGCCGGGAAGAGCACAACGCTGAAGACCATCTCTGGGATCTTGAGGCCCGAGCGCGGTGCCGTGACCGCCGGTTCTGTGGAGTTTAACGGTATGCGTATCGACCAGCGGGAGGCGGCAGAGACCGTCAAGCTAGGCATCGCCCAGGTCATGGAAGGCCGCCGGGTATTTGAGCACCTCACGGCTGAGGAAAATCTCATTGCTGGAGCCCACACGCGGCGCGATAGCAGCCAGATCAAGCACGATATCGAGTTGGTGTATACGTACTTCCCGCGTCTGAAGGAACGCAGGGGCGTGCGCGCCGGGTACCTGTCTGGCGGCGAGCAGCAAATGCTGGCGATTGGCCGGGGCCTGATGTCTCGTCCAAAGCTGATGCTGCTGGATGAACCCTCGCTCGGCCTGGCGCCGATGCTCGTAGAGGAGATCTTTGCAATTGTCCAGCGCCTCAACCAGGAGGAGGGTATGACAGTGCTCCTGGTAGAGCAAAATGCCACCATGGCGCTGACGATTGCCCACTATGGCTATATTATGGAGAACGGTCGTATAGTGCTGGACGGTGTGGCTGCAGCGCTGCAAAACAATGCCGACATTAAAGAGTTCTATCTGGGGCTGTCGGAAGTAGGGGTACGCAAAAGCTATCGGGATGTGAAGCATTATAAACGACGCAAGCGTTGGCTGTCCTAACAGCGACCTGCAGCGGGGAACATGATGATACCTGAACCACCAATAGAAGGAGAACGCAATGCGGATCCAGGCGTGGTTGAGCAGATTCTTCATGGCCATACTCGTGGTAGGAGTCGCTGGCGCCTTGAGTGGCGTGGCAGCGGATGAGATCGTCTTAGGCGGTATGTGTGACCGCACTGGGCCAACCAAATCGGTGGCTATTCACCTCTGTACCGGTGTCCTCGATTACTTTAAGTTGATTGACAAACAAGGTGGGATCAACGGCCACAAGGTACGTTTTATTGAAGTGGAGTACGCTTATAAAGTTGACCGGGGTGTCGAAGCCTACGAACGTCTCAAGCGCGATGGGGCAGTCGCGATGCTTGATCTCGGCACACCACTCGTCTATGCGCTGACGCCGCGCCACCTGGAAGATAAGATCCCGGCCCTGACCCCGGGATTTGGTCGGGCCGATGCCACGGATGGCACCCAGTTTCCTTTCGTTTTTCCCGTCGCTGCGACCTACTGGTCTCAGATGGGCGCTGCCATGCAGTATCTCAAGGACCACGGTGCCAAGAAGGGCACCAAGGTGGCGTATCTCCTGTACGACAATCCGGCTGGACGTGAACCTCTGGGCGTCTTCGAGCGCATTTGTGCTCAGGAAGGCTATGAGTGCCGCTCCTTCGTGGTCCCGGCGCCCGGTGTAGAAATGGCCTCACAGGTGACTGACATTACTCGACGTATGCGCGCCGACTGGGTGGTGTCCCATCTTTTCGGGAAGTCACCCTCTGTATCGATCAAGGAATTGAGAAAGAACGGTTTCCCACTCGATAAAGTGATTAGCCTGGTCTGGGGTGCTGGAGAGCCTGATATGGTGGCGGCCGGTTGGGACACCGCACAAGGCTATATCGGCCTACACTTTGCCGGTGTAGGACAGGATTTTCCCGTGATCCAGGACATTATCAAGATGTACCAGAGTGAGAACCAGGAAATCCCAGAGGACGTCGGCACCGTGTACTACAACCGTGGTGTCCTGATGTCGGCCATCATGATCGAGGGTGTCCGGCTCGCTATCGAGAAAGAGGGGCTGCCAGTCACTGGCGAGAAAATGAAAAGAGCCTGGGAGAGCATTCGCGATTTTACGCTCGGTGGTTTCTTACCGCCGCTCAACGTTACCGCGAATGATCATGAGGGCGGTGGCTGGGTCCGCGCCTACCAGACCAAGGGAGAGAAGGTGGTAGCCGCTACGGACTGGTTCCACGGCTATCGTGACATCGTGCTCGACGAGGTGAAAAAGGCGGTCCAGCAGGAAAAGGACAAGCAGGAAAAGGAGAAGAAGTGATGCGCATTGGCATGTCTCCGACCACTTCCCACCCCCGAGATGGCAGTAGCAAGGCGTTGTTTGACAACCTCCAGGCCCAGGTCGAACTCATGGCCGAATTGGGGTTTGCGTCGATTTCCATCGGGGATCACCACATTACGCGGGAT
>JBMDXC010000627.1:0-2676 GCA_048594805.1 Candidatus Entotheonellaceae bacterium
TGTGGCTCCCCGTTGACGGCGTGCTGACGCACATGGGCTTTCAACTCTTCCAGCGCTTCGTCCAGCAAGGCAGGAATCGCTTTCCCTGTCTCGCGTGCAAGCGATTCGAGCAAGTCTTTTTGTGCAGGTGTCAGCTCAAAAGGTGTTGCTTCCATACGCAGGACCATACCAAGAAAACTAAAGGATTACAAGGTATAGTAAGACGGACAACTGAGCCAGAGCACACGCTAAGAGCCCCTCAAAGATCAGGCGTGGGTGCGCTTCGCTGGGCCTCACCGCCAGGTGGTGAGGCCACCGCGAAACTGTTCGAGTCCGAGCAAGTGGATACGCCCGTGGTCCTGCACCGACGCCCGCACTTCCGGCGTGTTATAGCCCCAGGTCGCTAGAAACAGGCCGACGTCGTCCAGATCGGCATGGGTGGTGACATGTTGCAAGGTTTCGAGTCGGTCCTCGACAAACCAGAGGACCGGGCGCCGCTCGTGAGTCGCCGTGTACTGGGCGATGAGGGTACGTAGATTGTCACATTTATGGGTGCCCGCCTCCTTCCCCTGAATGTCGGCCATGTGTACATCCCAATGATCCAGAATCTGACGGGCGAATTCCCCTTCTTTGGTGGTGACGAGCACCGCGCACTCGGGCTCCGCCAGCAGACGCCGGACGTCGTCGAGTGGGCAGTATGGCACATTGCGTGCCAGCCAGTCGTCGACGGTGGCCACGATCCACGCGCGCCGGACCTCGTCGAGAGTGTGTGTCAACGTGGTGCCCAGCGCCTTGCCCTGCGGAGTGCCCGCTGGCACGAGCGCATCACGGACCGCTTCCCAGTTCTGCAGCATGGCTGCTTGAGAGTGGCTTTGCACGAGAGCGCGTAACAGCACGGGCATCTCCCAGCCGGTCATAATCACCGGCCGGAGAGCACGAAAGGCGGGAAAGAGCTCCTCGCCCGGGGCTGGTGCGTCAGACCAGACACGCATGTAAGTCCGGCGACTGGCCTCGAAGTACTCACGCATGCCATCACAGAGGACACCGTCGAAGTCGAGCGCGAGAATATCCGGGATGTTCATCAGCAGGTTTCCTCCTGCAAATTGTCACCATAATACAAATGAAATACGACGAGATGTTGACTCTCTACGAGTATGCTGGCATAGAGGTATATACCGGCAACACGGACGACGAGAAATGCGGCTGTTTACCCTGGTTACCACTTCAGTTTATCTTGCCTGTGGGCTTATTGCATGTCAAACATGGGAGGCACTATGGAGTTCGGGATCACCATACCCCGCGGGGATATTGCCGAGCAACCCTCGCCCTGGAAGTACCTCGCAAACTTTGCACGAGAGTCAGAGCAGATGGGGTGTACCTATTGTGTCATTGGGGACCGCCTGGAGTCCGGCATGGATCCCTTCATCGTGTTCACTGCTATTGCGGAGGCCTCAGGGCGCATGCGTCTGGTGACGTCCGTGTTGATCCTGCCCCCGCGGGGCATTTTGGTCGCCGCCAAGCAGTACGCTGCGCTGGATGTCCTCACCGGCGGACGGGTCATCGCCGGCGTTGGCACGGGCTCGCTGTTCCGTGATTATGAAATCGTAGGGATGGACCACAATGACATGTGGTCCCGCTTTGAGGAAGGCGTGCGAGCGATGCGGGCCTATTTCACCCATGGTGCGCCACCCTTCAAGGGCAGATTCTATGATACCGAAAGCGTTAACTTAGAACCGAAACCCGTGCAGCAGCCTAGCCTGCCAATCTGGATAGGGAGCTGGGGCAGTAATGCTGGTCTGCGCCGTGTCGCGCGCCTCGCCGATGGCTGGCTGAGCTCTGCCGGCCCTGGACACCAGTCCCCGGAACAGTTCTCTGAGGACGTGAAGCGACTTAATACCTTCCTTGCGCAGGAAGGCAAAGACCCGGCCACCTTCCCCAACGCCGTCTCCACCATGGCGCTGTTCATCTCCGAGGACAGAGCAGAACTGGCGCGCTTTGGCGGCCCTGGCTACGTCCCACGGCCCGCTGGTATCGGGGTCGTGCAGCCTGCCGAGCGCTCCGGTGAAGACGCTCACGCTCACGACATGGTCGGCACCCGTGCCGTATGCCTGGACAAGGTGCGCCGCTGGAAGGCTGCTGGCGTCCAGGCGCTCTTTCTCGTCCCGCGTGGACCGGACCCCCTGGGGCAAATGCGTCTCTTTCTGGATGAGGTGGCGAGCAAGGCCTAGCTCTGCCTCAACACACCATGCCCGCTTTTGAGGAAATCTTTGAGATAGACCTGCCCCCAGGCTTGTGACAACCAGGAGGAGCATGCTATCTTCTTAACAACTGACGTAAGAGGGGACATGTAACACGGTTAACTATGGGTAGCATCATCGCAGTCGCAAACCAAAAAGGTGGCGTGGGCAAGACGACCACGGCGATCAATCTCGCGGCATGTCTTGGCGCAGCAGAAAAACGCACGTTGCTGGTCGATTTCGACCCGCAGGGCAATAGTACGAGCGGCGTTGGTATCGATCGTGACCAATGTACCCCCAGTATCTATGACGCTCTGATCAAGGCGCTGCCGGCGGTCGAGGTGATCATGCCAAACGTGGTGGATGGCGTCGATGTCATGCCTTCCAACCGCGATCTGGCAGGTGCAGAGGTTGAACTCGTACCCTTGCAGGAGCGTGAGAAGTGTTTGCAGCAGGTCCT
>JBMDXC010000628.1:0-3512 GCA_048594805.1 Candidatus Entotheonellaceae bacterium
CGGGGCGTGCCTTGAGCACTGGCTCAATGATCTCCCGTAGCGGAATGTCATGATGGTGCGGACCCTCGTAGTTGCCCCAGCAGAGATGCAGGCGCATGCGCTCGGGTGGGATGTCTTTGGTGGCGGCGTTGAGTATCTCTAGGTGCAGGGCAACGACCTTGCGAAACTCCGCCAGCGTCAGGGACCGGAACTGCCCGTTCCAGCCGGAGGCCAGATCTGGGCAATCGAGCTGCAGGATGAAGCCGGCGTCGGTGATCGCCTTGTACTCGTCTTTGAGGACATCGGCGAGTGCCCACAGATAGTCCTCGTCGGACTTGTAATAGCTGTTGCCCTGAAAACGTGCCACCTGCCCGGGCGATACCGCCGTCATGAAGACCTCTTCGGCGTTGACGGCCGCAGCCTTGAGGTTGTCGATGTCGCGCCGGACGGCGTCGAAGTCCTTCCAGGCGATCGGGCCGTTGCACTTGGGGTGCGTCGGCTGCTGCATGCCCGTACGTCGGTAGGGGGCGAACTCGGGGAAGTCGAGCATATCCCGCCCGGTGTTCGGCGGCGTCGACTCGCCCTCAAAGCCGGTAAAGCGATGCTTGATGTAGGTCGAGTAGTCAGGTTTGCTCCACTCGCCGTCATTAATGATGTCCAGGCCAGTGTCGAGCTGCATACGGACACACTCGCCGATGGCGGCGCGCACGCGCGTGTGGAAGGCCTGGAGGTCGTGCAAATGGCCGCGCTCCCTGGCCATGAGCATCTCGATCACGTCGTCGGGGCGCGGCAGACTGCCGGTATGAGTGGTCAGGATACGGTCTGTACTCCGTTGCATCGTCAGCCTCCTCAACTTGAGCGTAGAGAAAATGCAAACGCTATTGTGCCAACGAACACTGTTGCTGGCGTACCTCCTTTCCACTCCGGCGGAACTCATGCCTAACGCCGGGCGTCAGGCGCGGCTGGAAGCTGAAGCGAAGCGTAAGCTGTAAGCCGTCGCCTGCACGCCTTGGTTCGGTGCGGCGCTTACCCGATACGGCCCAAGATAAACTGGGTGGTGTTCCGAAAGTGCCGTGGGCCATCGCCTTGCGGGTACATCGCCGCTATGACCGCCTCTTTGGCCTCTTGCTGGCGTTCAGGGGTGAGATGCGCGGTTGTGACGCCTGCTAATGCCTCCCACGCGGCGGTGAATGTGTCAAAGGCAAAGCCAAGCGTCTCCTGTTCCACCCGTGCTTCCAGCCCGACCGCTGCCAATTGCTGCAGAAAGAGGGTCGGGTCCGCTAAAGCGCCCGGACCAACGCCAGGGACAGGTGGGGGACCTGCAAAACGGCCTGCGGTCTGTTGAAAGAGGACAATATCGCACTGCTCTGGCCCGGCCCAGACGGCGGCGACCAAGCGCCCCTGTGGACGCAGCACCCGGGCGATCTCGCGCGCTGCTGCTGCTCGGTCCAGCACGTACATCAAGCTGAGCGAGGCCAAGACCACGTCAAAGGCAGCGTCTGCCGCCGGTAAGGACTCGGCACGTCCCTCGCGTAGATGCACATTGGTCAGTCCGCCCGCTGCTACGCGCCGCTGGGCTAGCGCCAGCATGTCAGGGCTAATATCCACACCGACGACATGACCCTGCGGCCCAACCATCTGCGCCACGCGTTCTGCGACCGCCCCTGTCCCCGTGCCGAGATCCAGGATATGTTGCCCTGCGGTCAAAGAGGCACGGGCGACTACGTGGTCCACTACTGGAGCGAACCGCTGGTCGATCTCGCGCACGTAGATGTCTGAAATCCGGTTCCAGACACCAAGTTGCCAGGCTAAACCTGCTTGTTCTTGGTCTGTGTCCATTGTGCTCCCTGTGCTCCAGCGAGGGTAGTAGTAGTCAAGCACACGCCTTGGGGGAAAAGACGAGTTTGCTATGCGTAAAGCGAACCACGAGCACCGAACCATTGGTTAACCAATCGTCTTACCCTGATAAGCCCGTAGCGAAAGCCCGTTCAGGTCGTTTTGCCACATGCATTTATCAGGCAATAGGGGCTCTCCACTCGGCATGCCATCATAGCATAGTGAGGATAGACAGGCGTGAAGGTGCTCGCTGAAAGACGAGACAATGGGATTCCTAAAATCCCATATTGAAAAAAAGAGTCCTCGCAACGGCGTGGATTTTCGCTTTTTCCCACTGCCCCAACACTAGACAAAAAGATGCACAGGTGAACCGAATAAGCATAGACATGCTGGGGTTTATATCGCACGAGAGTACAAAATTCGCGTTGACTATCGGGCAGCCTACAGAGAAAACAGTGGCCGATGGAATGCCCACGGCTCTTGTGCACTTTTCAGCCTTGATTTGCAAGGGATTGACGGTTTAGGGTGTCAATTCTGAGTATCTACATGATCTGTGGCATCATCAGTGATGCGCCCTCGAAACGTGCCGAAGTTCGTTGTGATCGTGTGAAGAGGCCTTAACCCTACAGTGCCAGCCCTTTCAACATCGTCGTTGCTGGGCGAGCTGCCAGAACGTTGACCCATGACCGTCGTTCTCGTATCCGGTGCTTGGAGGCAGTTCTGTTGTGCGACCGCATAGAGATTGGGCGTGGCAACGTCTCCACACATGTTGAAAGCCCTGCCCTACAGTGCCTCTTATAGAGGTTTAGGTTTGCATTTGTTCTAGCGGCGTCAACCGTGCTCAGCCCTCCTCTTCCCGCTGTTTGCCCTGCATACGGGGGTCGTCAAAGCGTCATTAGGCAACTTTATAAGTATGCGGAAACTGCTCTTATAATTGTTGGATAATTTGTTCCAACAAAATTTAAAGATGAACCGTTAGTAAGTTTTGTTCGTGCATTTAAGTAAAACGTAAGGCGCTTGAAGAATTACCTCTGCCATCTTCGACTTGAGAACAATTTGAGGATCAGTTGGCGTGTATGAGGCTGAATGCGGGCAGACCCTTCCCCTGTCTCCAAAAAAGAGGGCGTCATCTCAACCATGCCTTGTCAAAGAGCCAGGTCCGTTCTCAGGTATGAAGTGGATGCAGGCGACCGAGCGTATAGGTTGCATCGAGCACAAAGTTGCAGGCCCAACGTAGCAGCTGTCCCAGGGTGCGAATAGCACCTGCAAAGCTAAAGGCCGCTAGTCCCCGCATTTTGACGGCGCTACCCTTGGAAATGACTTCTTGGTCGTAACTGTTGGTACGTTCACTGGCCGAACGCATGCCATAAAGTTGCTGCCACTGTTGGCTGCCCCGCTGAATGGGGCCGATCAGACGTGGATGGTCACGGAAGGTCATCCGGTGGCAATAGCCAAGCACCCCGTATCGATGCGGGCAGCGCTGTTGCTCCTGGGGTCTGTACAGAATACGTGTCAGAACCGGTCACAAGTAACGATATGGTTAAATAAGCCACGTGAAAACAATGGGTTGAAAACTCTTAATTTTAGACGAGAAAACTCTGTATCACGATGGATTAAAGAATAGGTGTCCGAAAAAGGGTTTGCCAAAGGGTGGCACAATGGAATTGATTTTGAATGCCTTATAGGCACAGAAAATC
>JBMDXC010000629.1:0-3981 GCA_048594805.1 Candidatus Entotheonellaceae bacterium
TACCCCATGTTCCGGCCGCCAGCCTGGTGCATGGCCCTGTGCGAGACCAGCTCTCGTGCAAACTCTGCGGCGGCTTGTGAGGGGGTTCCCTACAATGCTCATAGGTGACTCATGCGGGGGCGGGGACAAGGAGTCGTTGGAACCCCTCCTGCTCGAAGTGGCGATCCGTCGTCAACGCCTCCGTGAGGTGCCGCTGACGCATCAAGACAAAACTTACCGCATCGCACAGCGAATATGTTTTGTCTTGTCGGGCCAACAGCAGGGCCATCGCTTCACGATGCAACGGCTCGTCAACCCATACGGTTGCGATATCGGGATTCCCCACGAGATCTACCATAAAGGTGAGAGCGGCCACGCGAGGAAGACGCCGTGCCTGGGTCAAGGCCACAAACTCTGCCAACACGTAGCTGTGGGTCAGGCGCACCTGAGCAGCGTGGTAAAACGTACGCGCGTGCACATGGAGTGGCTCTGCGCGATTGTGGAGACACAGGAGCCCTGAGGTATCCAGGAGCATCAGGGTGCCTCATGCGTATCCGCATACTCTCGCGCAAGATCTGCGTCGATCTGCTCGTTGTCTGCGCCCGTTGTGTCAGGGAGATCTACCTCACCGAAGTGTTGCTCAAAGCGTGCCCGCGCCGCTTGCTGGTCGGCTGCGGTATGGCGCATCAACGCGCTTTGCCCCGCCTGCGCATGCCGATACTGCTGTTCCAGGGCCATAGCCAGCCAGTGTGCTGGTGATGTTCCAGCGACTTCTGCCTGACGTTGGATGATGGTATAGACTTCTTCACTTAGTTCAAGAATCAGTGTCTGGCTCATGCGTTCCCTCCTCCGTCTGCAAGGCTCTTTGAACGAGAAGAGTCTACGCTGTGGTTCTGTGATTGTCTTGCGGTTTTTCCCTGCGCGTCGCAGGTGTCTCACGCACAACCTGAGGGGCAAAGCGCTTGGTGCGACGTCCCTCTCTAGCACCGCGTCAGGCATCACTGCCGTGTATCGAGACGGGCGCCCTCTCTACCAGGCCTCCGTTTCTGAGTGCCCGTACAGAGCGCTAGTGCGCATGCTCAGCCGTACCCCATGCTTCGGCCACCAGCTTAGGCGCGAAAAGGCGAAAAGGCTTGCAAAGTCTGGGTGCAGTGCCTATCCTCGGCAGGATTTGCGCTTTGTCGGAGGCCCATTGTGAGCAAGGGGGAAGTCCGTGCGTATGCCGTCCTTGATGTCTGCTAAAAGCCTGGCGCACCTGCATGCTATCGTGGTGGTCGAGGAACTCCGCCGCTGTGGTGTAGAGATCTTTTGTCTGTCCCCGGGCGCACGCGCCATACCGTTGGTGTTGGCACTGGAAGAGCAGCCGACGGCGTTAACGAAACTGTTCAATGACGAACGCAGCGCCGCCTTCTGGGCCCAGGGGGCGGCGAAGGGTGGTGTGCTGCCCTGTCTGATTTGCACCTCGGGGACGGCGGCAGCCAACTATCTGCCGGCCGTGGTGGAAGCCGCCCTTGCTGGCACACCGCTGCTGGTCTTGACCACGGACCGGCCTTTCGAACTGCACTATGCCAAGGCCAATCAAACGCTGCCGCAGCGCGATCTCTTCTCCCCCTTTGCTCAGGGGCCGTTCGATATCCTGGCCCCAGAACAGCAGCTCTTTCTCCACGCCTTACTCGCCGACCTCGATCAGGCCGTATTCGAGGCGCAGCGTACTGCTCGACCCGTCCATCTCAACCTGGCGTACCGCAAGCCATTTGTTGAAGAGGACTTCACGGTCACGACCTTGCCGCCCGAAGAGGTGGATGAACTTGCACATTGGAGCGCCAGGGACACGTCCTACTGCACCTACCTGCAGCCGCAGCCTCGCCTCACGGCGTCCGACACTCAGCGCATTGTCGACTGTATCACCGCAGCGCATAACATTGTGTGTGTGGCCGGCCCGCTTGCCCTGACGAGCACGACCACGGCCATTCGTACGCTCGCGACTCGACTTGGTGCCCCACTGCTGGCCGACATCAACTCTGGCTTGCGCTGTGACGGGCACGAGACGCCAGTACTGGGGCTCTACAATCTGTACCTGCGCAAGGCTGTCTCGCGGCTCCCGCAGGCCGACCTGGTGCTCTATTTTGGCGATCGCATTGTGTCCGAACCCCTGCGGGAGTACCTTGCCGCGCACAGGACGGAGTTCATCCTGTGTTCCCCGTATCCCCTGCGGCAGGATGCCGTCGAGAATGAGTTCATCTACCCGACAATGAAAATCTGGGGTGACCCGGGTGCCCTTGCTGAAGACCTCGTATCGCTCCTCCCGGAACGACCTCCCACAGCTCTCGCACGCGCCCTGGCAACCTGCGAGTCGGCAGCGCAGCAACAGCTCCGTGCCCTCCTGGGCACGGCTGCCACTGGTGCGCTGGCTGAAGGACAGGTGATCTATGAAGTCTTTCAGCATATCCACGAAGGCTCCGCGGTCTTTCTCTCCGCCAGCCTCATTTTCCGTGAAGCGGACTATTTTGTACCGTGCCTGCAGAAAAGGCTCTCCGTGGGTGCCAATCGCGGGGCAACGGGTATTGATGGCATTCTGTCGTCGGGGATTGGTTTTGGCGAAGGACTGCACACACCCTGCACGGTGCTCATCGGGGATCAAGCGCTGCTCCATGACTTAAATGCCCTGGCGCTCCTGGCCTGTGCCAGCGTCCCGGTCTATGTCATTGTCATCAACAATCACAGTGGTGCTATCTTTCATTTCTTCGACCTCGGCGACGCGGGCGAGCGTTTACGCAACCCGCACCCGTGGGGTTTTCGCGGTGTGGCCGAGAATTTTCACCTGGCCTATGTGTATCCGTCGTCCACCGAAGCTTTTATCGCTGCCTATCAGGAAGCCCAGATGCAGCGTCGCTCGACCGTGTTTGAGATCGTGGTCGACGGTGAGGCCAGTGTCCGGTTGTTTCAGGCCGCTAGCACGATCTGAGGAGGAGAGGCGTGTCCTCGTCCTCTTTGACGCCTCTCCCCTCCACCTGTTATCCTTTCTCCAAGGAGAGTCCAGGATTTGACAGGAGGTTTGCATGGGACAGGTTCATGTGCAGGTAATTTTGACGAATTATCGGGAAGAGGTGTTAGCACGTTTAGGGCAATTACCGGCGGAACGGGTACATCGGTATGAGACTGAAGCTCTCATTGATATAGGAGCGCACCAATCAGTATTACCTCCTGCAGTCGCAGAACGGCTTGGTCTCTTACGCCTTGGGCGCACCGTCGCACAAATGGCGAATGGGACAACGGAAGAAGTCGATACCTCGGAGGTCTTTACGGTAGAAATTATGGGGCGTCGAATGCACGAAGACGCGATGATTATGGGTACACATGTGCTTCTTGGTGTCACCGTACTTGAAAAACTCGATCTTGTAGTCGATACACTGCGTCAACGGCTTATCCCTAATCAAGGCACGATAGACCAGCCGGTGTTTCACGTCTAAAGGCTTTCACTCTCTATTTCTGCGGATTTCCCTTGAACTCCTTCTCTCACGGCCAATAACTCACCACCACAGCCATTACAGAGTAGGATCGGTGAGGGTGACGTCGCAACGGTTCCCTCGCGCCAAGGCCTCAGGACGGCCGGTTGTGGAAAACGGGGGACACAAGGTGGTGAAGGGCCAGAGTTCAGATCAGCCAGTTTTCTTTTGGTAATCTCTGTATGCGGTCAAAGTCAGGGTCATTGGTAATAAGGACAAGGTTGTGAGTCAAAGCGATAGCAGCAATCCAGTAATCGTTCTGCCCGATATGCTCTCCCGGAGGCACCTGGGCAACAAGAGTGCCGTATCTGTCTGCAACCTCCCAGGTCACTTCTAAAATACTTTGGAAGCGTGCCAATATCTCCCTTGTCCGCTGCCGTAGTTGCTCCTGGTATTCCGAGGGGGCATTGTGAATGCCGAACGCCAGTTCTCCAAGGCTAATGACTGAAGTATAGAGAGCAGCATCCACTGGCAACGCTTCTATGCGACGACGGAG
>JBMDXC010000063.1:0-3239 GCA_048594805.1 Candidatus Entotheonellaceae bacterium
AGGGGAGGAAGCGCTCGGACGTGAGCTACTTGCCGATCTCGGTGCCGTTGCTGAGAAAGTAACAGAGGCCCCGCCTGCTCAAACGTTGTCTCCAGAAGACGTGCGCCGCCTGTCCCCAGCCGACTTCGAAGCCCTCGTCGCTGCGATGGAAGAACGCCACGGGGCGCGAGTTCTGCTGACGCCCTACACTGGAGATGGAGGGATTGATGTTATCGCTGTACAGCCACAAGTGATTCGCCTTATTCAGTGTAACCATACCAGCGGGAATACCCCTGTAGACGCTGACGTGGTCGCTGAAGTTGTTGCTGCCTTTGATGGCTACCGGGCACGCTGGCTGACAGCAACCTTCCTCCAACGCCCGTTACGTTTGGTTATTATGACCAATGGGGAAAGCACACGCCAGACACACAGGGCCGCGGCAGAGCATGATGTGGAGGTCATCACCGCCAAACAGCTCTGGCCTATCCTCGCCGCGGCACACTGTACACACTATGACGTATTGGCGCTAGAGGACCGGCGATTGGCGTCGATGCGCGAACTGCCAGAGGCGCTCAGGCTGGCCTTGTCAACTTAATGCCTGTCGACCCCATCGATAGACATGTGGGGTATGATGGCACCTCGCTTGTCTCCTATGTTATTCTTACGGCTGCATATTGTGTATGCTCTCAAGGGGGAGAGAGATGGCAGCAGATACCGTAGTGCTAACGGTCCGTACCCCTGTCGCTTTGCAGCAACGGCTCGATACTGTGGTTCAGGCGATGGAACAGTCACGCGCGTGGGTGATCACGCAGGCCCTGGAGCACTTTGTCGCGGTCCAGGCGTGGCAGGGTGAGGAAATCCACAAGGCGCTTGCCGAGGCTGATGCAGGGGATTTTGCCATCGCAGAAGAAATTGAAGCCCTCAATAATAAATACAAACTATGACGCTCGTCTGGCTTCGGCGCGCTGCAAGAGGATCCCATGGAATTCCACACCGAACGCGAAGAAGCCCTATACATCACGCTGAAGCAAGTGCTGCAGAACCACGTCAGCAATCACCGCATCGGCTACCACGAGACCCTCTCAGCCTGTGTCTCAGTGCTCGGCTATGTGCTCTATGTCATGAGCGACGACTGGGACGAGGCCCCGGCGCTCATTGAGAGCACTATCGCCGAGTTGAAACAGCGTATGCACGAGCGCGCATTGCGCGCGCTCCCGACCCTCCCGACCTTCCACGACTATGTCACCCGCGCGGCTATGACCGAGCCGGGCCACGATTTAGGCACAGCGCTCGCCACCTTCCTGAGTACCGCCGGCATCGAGCATAACATGTCGGTAGCCGCCACCTGGCGTGCCTATCTCTCCCTCGTCGCGGATGTCCTGGCGATGCCACTCCATGACAACGCGCACACGCCTGCGGAGGCAGACGCCGAGATTGATACACTGCGTGACGAGCTTCCCGTGGTGATGCACCTGTGGGACGACGAGGCAAGATAGACTTCCCTGCCTCCAGTGGGGAGGGCTCAGGGGGCATCAACGTTTAGCCCCTGGTGAGCCGTGCGTTGCCTGACAGCGCCCTAGCGCCAGCGACGCAGGAGGGCTTGGATCACGGGCGACACGAACAACCCGAGTGACAGGACGACGAGCACGGCTGAAATGGGGTGCGTGACAAAGATCAGGGGTGACCCCTGGGACATAGTCAGGCTCTGCCGCAACGCTGACTCGGCCATGTCCCCCAGCACCAGGGCCAGGACCATGGGTGCAATCGGGGAAGCCAGCTTCTTGCAAAAGTAGCCAACTACGCCAAAAATCAGCATATACCAGATATCCATGGTGCTGTTGTTGATCGCATAGGCACCAATGGCACAGACGTAGACAATCACGGGGATCAAGATGGCGCAGAGCATCCTCAGGATGGCGGCAAAGGCCGGGACGAAGAGCAGGACAATGAGGACGCCTATGACATTCCCAGTATACCTACTGGCAATCAGTCCCCAGACAAAGTCTGGGCGCTCCTTAACAAGCATGAACCCAGGCTGCAGACCCCAGATGAGGAGGCCTCCGAGCATCACGGCAGCGGTCGGAGAACCCGGAATGCCCAGGGTTATCATGGGGAGCAACGCCGACACGCCCAGCCGCGTGCGCGGCAGTTTCTGGTGCGAGCACGCCTTCCAGCACGCCAGTACCAAACTTTTCCGGGGTTTTCGAGAATTTTGGGGCAATGCCGTAACTCATAAACGAGGCGGGGGTTGCCCCACCCGGCTTCATGCCCATCCAGGAGCCAATGAGTGCCGAGCGCACGAACGTTTTCCAATAGGCGGGTAGGACGCACAAGGTCTCCAGAATAACGCGCCAGCTCAGCTGTGTTTGCGTCCCCCTGAACTCCAACCCCTCTTCCACTGTCAGGAAAATCTCACCAATGCCGAAGAGCCCGATCACGGCGACGACAAAACTGAACCCGCGCATGAGTTCGACGGTCCCAAAGGTTTGGTGAAGGCATGCACCGTCTACTCCTGTGCACTAGAGGCCGAGATGCTCTCCCCATAATCCCTTTGGCATGGGGATCAACAACCATTTATCAAACAGGAAGTAACTCCCGAGTGGGAGACCGATGCTCACCACCAGGACCAGGGGCCAGCGGTGCTGACCGATTCATCGCATGTAAAAAGCCAGGGAGAGGGCCGTTGCTGGATAGAGGCCAATGCATTCAGAGAGGGCCACCATGGCGATGGCTGGTATGGCGACCGTCAGCAGTGGTACCCACCCGCCTGACGCCACGAGTGGCTTGTGCAGGGCTGGTGCGGCGCGCCAGACGGCCTGCCCGAGGAGCACGAGGCTACAGAGGCCCAACCCGACCGCCAACCAGAGGGGAAAAAACCCGCCCTCTGGGCCATTGATCCCCCAGCCAATGTTCAGCGCCAGCGACTCCCAGGCGACCAGCCCGGCCAGCACCAATAAGCACAGCGCGAACATGATATCAGCCTGGCGCAATATCTCCGTCCTTTGCGAGGCTCAGCTACTACGTGTACTTCTTCAGCAGCCCGCTTTGGCCATCAAGTCTCTGTGCAGGGCTTCGGCCGTCTCAAGCCAGGTGCGCAAGTCCGGACCGCTCAGAAGAGCCTTTTTTAAGCCGCCTTTGTCCGTGAATTCGTGCCATTCTGGCGTCTCAATGACTTTTTCAAGACCTGTACGTACCACTCCGGCGCGTCCCTCGGGGAACTCAGAGGATAGCTCCACCAAGACCAAGTACTATAAGGGGTG
>JBMDXC010000630.1:0-1928 GCA_048594805.1 Candidatus Entotheonellaceae bacterium
GATCGGGCGATGGGGCAGGAAGAACATGCCCGCCGGCCCCGCGCGCTTCCTGACGACCCCGGGCGGCCCTGGGGGTTCATTCCAGCATCTCCATGAAGCGCGCCGCCCGTCGCCGGGCGACCGCGCAGGTCTCGAGGAGCCCGCAACGGTGCCGGCAGGGCCTGGCCCGCCCGGCTTCGGGGCTGCGTCCCGGGTGGTGGTGTAGGAGGCCGCCTCGGCTTGGCCGCGCCGGAGCGCCCCCACACACGGCTGGCGTAGGCGCGGCCAAGCCGAGGCGGTCACCGCCGGTCTTCGGTGTAGGGTCGAGTTGCTGAAGCACGAACCTGCACGGAGACGACGATGACCACGGACAGAGTGGCCCTTCTCGAGCTGATCGAGAAGCGGGCCGATGGCGATCTGGTCCGCGAGCTCTTGGCTTACGCCGCCGAACGGCTGATGGCGGCCGAGGTCGAGGGCCTGTGCGGCGCCGGTCACGGCGAGCGCGGCCCGGGCCGTACCAACCAGCGCAACGGCTACCGCGAGCGGCCGTGGGACACCCGCGCCGGCCGGATCGAGCTCAAGATCCCCAAGCTCAGGAAGGGCTCCTACTTCCCGGCCTTCCTCGAGCCGCGCCGGACGGCGGAGCGCGCCCTCGCGGCCGTGATCCAGGAAGCCTACGTGCACGGCGTCTCGACCCGGGCGGTCGACGACCTGGTGCAGGCGATGGGCATGGCCGGCATCTCCAAGAGCGAGGTCAGCCGGATCTGCCAGGAGATCGATGAGCGGGTGAACGCGTTCCTCGAGCGCCCGATCGAAGGCGAATGGCCGTACCTGTGGATCGACGCCACCTACGTCCAGGTGCGCGAGCAGGGCCGGATCGTCAGCACGGCGGTGATAATCGCCACCGGCGTCAACACGGATGGCCGGCGCGAGGTGCTGGGCATGGCGACCGGTCCGTCCGAGGCGGAGCCGTTCTGGACCGATTTCCTGCGCTCCCTGGCCGACCGAGGGCTGCGCGGGGTGAAGCTGGTGGTCGCCGACGACCACAAGGGCTTGCGGGCCGCCGCGACCAAGGTGCTGCACGCGACGCTGCAGAGGTGCCGGGTGCATTGGATGAGGAACCTGCTCGGCCGGGTGCCACCAAGCCAGCGAGCGATGGTGGCGGCGCTGTTGCGCACGATCTTCGCGCAGGACACGCGCGAGGCCGCCCACGAGCAGTGGCGCAAGGTCGCCGACAGCCTGCGCGAGCGGTTCGCGAAGGTGGCCGAGTTGATGGATGGCGCCGAGCACGATGTGCTGGCGCACCGTGCCTTCCCGAAGGAGCACTGGGCGCAACTCGCCTCGACCAATCCCCTCGAGCGGCTGAATGGCGAGATCAAGCGCCGCACCAATGTTGTCGGGATATTCCCCAACGCTCGAGCCGTCGTGCGTTTGGTTGGCGCAATACTGCTGGAGCAAAACGACGAGTGGGCGGTGGCTCGGCGCTACATGAGCCTTGAAACGATCCGCCCCGGCGGCGATGCTGACACCCTGGTCAGCCTGCCCGCCGTGGTCGGCTGATCGGTCCTCGACCCGCAACGCGGGCCGGCCTTCCTACACCATGCCCCGGGGCACGATCCAGCGGATCAGGCTCAGGACCAGATGCGGCCTCGAAGGCTGGCGGATAGCTGAGGGAGCGAGCGATTGGTCAGGGCTTCAGGCACGCCGTGCTTTCGTATGGCTTGCGGGACGAGAGGAACGAGGTGATTCAATGCTCCATGTCTTGGTGACCCTGCCACGAGGCTGTACCTTGGCGTAATGACCATCATGCTTGACTGCCCTGCGCACACGATCTCCCAGGTTCGGCAGGCGGTATCGTCCGCGCCGGACCCGACCGATGCGGCGAGGGAGCTCCATGAAGCCCTGACAGGGCCAGGGGTAGCACTCGTGCTTTTCTTCTGTGCGCCGGA
>JBMDXC010000631.1:0-1693 GCA_048594805.1 Candidatus Entotheonellaceae bacterium
GCCGGAAACAGTGTCGCGGCCGAACTCGCGCTCGATGGCGACCAGATCGTCGTGCAACAGGTCGAAAATTTCCTTCGCGTTGCTGATGGCCGGAGTGGTCAAACGTCCTCTTTAATTAGAACGATAATTCGTAAACTGCATGTCGATGCCGAAATCGCGGCCCCGGAGCACGGCCATTATCTCCTGCAAAGTATCGCGGTCTTTGCCGCTAACGCGCACCAGGTCTCCCTGGATCGCGGCCTGCACCTTCTTCTTCGTGTCCTTGATCGCTTTCACGATCTCACGAGCTTTTTCGGTCGGGATCCCTTGCTGCATGGTGATGCGCTGGCGAACCGTCGATCCCGCAGCGTCTTCAATCTTGCCGTAACTCAGAGCTTTCAGCGGGACACCGCGCTTCACCAGCTTGCCCTGGAACACGTCGTTAACGGCCTTGAGCTTGTATTCGTCTGCCGACGATAGCACGATCGCTTCTTTGCCTTCCAACTCGATGTTGGACTTCGAGTCCTTAAGGTCGTAGCGCGTATGGACTTCTTTCAACGCCTGCTGAATGGCGTTGTTGACTTCCTGCAACTCGACCTTGCTTACGATGTCAAATGAGTTCTCTGCCATGTAGATAGATTATCGCGCATGGATGCGCGGGATGCACAGAGCTACTTCTTCCTTTCGCTCAATGCAAAAAAGCGGTTGAAATTATCGCTGGTTTGCTGGCCTATTTCGTCGCGCGTCGTGCCGCGCAGATCGGCAATCGCCTGCGCCGTATGCCGCACGAATGCGGGTTCGTTGCGCTTGCCTCGGTGCGGGATTGGCGCGAGATATGGACAGTCGGTTTCGATCAGCATTCGATCAAGCGGGACGAACTTCGCGGCGTCGCGAATGTTCTGGGCTTTAGGATAAGTAACGTTTCCGGCGAACGAGACCATGAATCCAATGTCGACGCCTTTGCGCGCGCGATCGACTGTACCCGTAAAGCAGTGAAGAATGCCTCCTAGACCCGAATTGTTCCAGTGGTCGGCGAGGATGCGGAAACAGTCGTCCCACGCGTTTTCGGAGTTGTCGGACGGGCGGATGTGAAGGACGACCGGGAGCTTCGCGGCGCGCGCGAGCTCAAGCTGACGAATGAAGACCTGTTGCTGCACCTCGCGCGGAGAATGGTCGTAGTAGTAGTCGAGTCCGATTTCTCCCCAGGCGAGGATCTTTGGGTGGCGTGCGAGTTCAGTCATTCGCGCGTAGTCGGGTTCGGTGACGAGGCTGGCTTCGTGCGGGTGAACTCCGAGCGTGGCCCAGACGTTGTCATGTTGTTCCGCGAGCTTGATGGCACAATCGACGTCGCGCGGGCGTTCTCCGTTGCCGATGGCGAGTATGGCTTCGACTCCGGCTTCACGCGCGCGGGCGAAGACGTCGGCGCGATCGGCTTCGTATTTCCGTCCTTCAAGATGCGCGTGAGAGTCGACGAACATTTTTACCTCAGGGGCTAAAGCCCCGCATAACGAGGCAATAGCGGCACGACTGAAGTCGTGCCCTTCCCGAACTACTTCACCTTGGTTCCAGGAGGAACTTCTTGATCGGGACTTAGAACTGATGGAAGCCCCTCGTCGCCGAGTGATGCTGCCAGGATCATGCCGTTGGATTCGAGTCCGCGGAGTTTGCGCGGAGCGAGGTTGGCGACGATCACGACGCGGCGGCCGATCAGCTT
>JBMDXC010000632.1:0-3787 GCA_048594805.1 Candidatus Entotheonellaceae bacterium
GGGCGGCAGGGGCAAAGCGACTCTCCGGATAGGCCTGCAGGAAGGCCAGCACATCCTCCGGATGCGACGACCGCTCGCTCATGCTCCACAGCGCCGTCTCCGGATCAGAGGCAGCGGACGGGTAGGGGGGGGGCGCACCAGCCGACACGAGGTCCGCCTGCGCCGGCATAAAGGCAAAATCTCCCAGCAGGGAGGAGGATTCCCAGGGTGTCTGCTTCCCCTCAGTCTCCGTGACGACCCCATAGCGCACCTGCTTGAAGACCTGTTCAATACTGAGGCCCGGGACTGCCATGGCCTGCAGGAGATGTTTGGTATAGACGCCGTTCTCCCCGGCACCGTCCGCCGCCATTCCTCCAGGCGACGTCGCATAGGCGATCAGCATCCCGGGCGGCGCCGGGGGCGGTGGTGCCAGCCCCCGCTGACTGGGGCGCCAACTCTGTGAGAAGGGTAGATTGCGACTGGCATCCAGAATGAGGATATTCAGCCCATTATTCGCATCCTCCATGGCCCCCATGACCCGGCCCATAGGCAGCGCTTGATAGCGCACGTCCTGCTGACGCTCAATCCGGGCTTTGATAGGAATGAGATAGTTTTCTCCGTCCACTTGGATCCCATGCCCGGCAAAATAAAAGAGGCCCATCCCGCCCTGGCGCAGTCGCAGGTTGAACGCATTCACGGTCTCTTCCATCTCCTGCAGGGGCACATCTCGCAAGAGGGTGACCCCAAAGCCCAGGCGGTGCAACATCGCCGCGATATCCGTCGCATCCTTGACGGTATTCTGGAGCGGACCCACCGGATACGCCGCGTTGCCAATGACTAGGGCGGTGCGGCGTGCCATAGGCAGGGCGGGGGCAGTCCGTGAAGGCGATTGTTCCTGCATAAGGTTGTCTTTGTGTATCCATCCTTCACGTCCATCGGAGAGCTGAATCTTGTACCAATCCTGCTCCTGTGCTACAGCCACGTAGTGGCTTCCAGGCGTAACATGGGCTATGACCTCATATGTCACTCCTGGACCAGATCGTACTTCGATGAGCGCTAGTACAGAGGGAGGGTAGGTCACTAGAGCCAGAGTCATCAGAGCCACTATACCGAGCAGAGTTCGCAGCCAGGCCATAAGATGCTCCTATGACTATGCCCGACCCGGATACGCCGCGTTGCCAATGACCCAAGCCACTCTACGTAGCTCCTGGAATCGGCGCTTGCCGCTTTGCGCGCTTCCGAGAGCAGTGCACACGAGAAGAAGACCGACGTTGATGAGAATACTTTTGTATCACAGGCAGGCCTTATTGTCTGCTGTATATGCAGGATCTGCTGCCATCTGCCCGGCCCGCCCTCGCGTGGTTCCAGACGCGCCTAGGATCTGATAACGGCCACTATGTTAACTTGGGGGAGCGTGGTCGTACAGGCTTTCCGCTGATGCCAATAAACGCGCGTTATCCGTGTGTAACCGCCACATAGCCTCCTTTATCCATGGGGTATGGCATTCATAAGACTTCAGGTTCCTGCCGATGAGAGAAGAAACCCTTTAGGCCTGAAAGCTGCCAACAAATACGGAGAACAAGGATGGAGTGTGGCTATTACCTGTACGCCCCCGGCAAGGTGACCCCAGAATTACGCCCTCTCTTCGCGTTCCTGCAAGCAGAGTTAGGCGCCGACTATGAGATTTGGGTGCATGTCGATGACTTTAAGCGCAGGATAAGCGCGGGAGTCGTCAATCCATCACGGAAGCTCGCCGTCCGCATACCCCTGCAACAGGGGCTCATCACCCTCCGCACGGCGCTCACTTCTGCGGACATTGCGGCCATTCGCCATCATTTGACCTCAAACGCTACCAAGGATCTCGTGATCTAGGCGCTAGGTGTAATAGAGTATGAAGCACGCACTCCTCACGGCAGTGTTCGGCTTACTATTGGCCGGGACTGCTTGTGCTCAAGCACCGATACCTAATTTGCATATCGAAATGGCGTATCAACAGCTCGAAGATGGCAAGCGCAGTCGAGGCGTGCATATCTTGGATTTATGGTGTTCTGATGGCCGATGTGATCTGCTCGTGACGTCGCTTAACCAATGTTTATGGGGAAGCTCCTACCCGAAAGTCGAACGAGTCTCCAATCGGGTCCTTGCTGGCCATGGGCCGGGGTCCCTGCGGGTCACCTACGCCGGCAACGGGCTATTGCGGCTCGAAAAGGACATCGATATAGAGGGAAAAATCACGTGGGTCTTCCGCTTTCGCGAAGCACGCACGGAAGACGAGGAGAACTTCAGCCACAATAGTCTCTTTCGTGACAATGATGAACCATCAAAACGCCTGGTCATTACGGATTTCCAGGGGGGATTCACCAAATACTCGGCCATCCTTGACAAAGTCATCTCGGTCGCCTATGTCCCCATTGTTGAGCCTATGACCATCAAATTCGATTGTGCTGTCGACGTACCATGGACACACAGTCTGCGTAAGCCACAGCAACCCAGGAGCAACCGCAATGACCGTCCGCGCCATTAACGCCCTCGCCCAGCCCTCCACAGACTCATACGCAAATCCGGCAAGGCTGTAGCGGGTCACTGTCGATATGCGACAGCATTGCACGGACGGCAGCTCTCGCTTTTGCAGATGGAGGACGCATACAGAGGCGTTTAGCGAGAACAGCGGACCCGAAGCTCTCTCAACTCAAGGTCACTATTTCGCCCTCCAAGGTTTCTACGAAATCTTGAAACCTATCGCGGGCGAGTTGTCCGCGAATTGCTGTCGCACTACAACAATGACCCACTACAGCAAATCGCGGTTAGCAGAGCAGTGTAGCCGTAGCGCGGCACTGCGAGCGCAGTGTAACCCATGTCGACCCGCAAAAAGGCGAGAAGGGCACATACTCCCCTCTTGCGCCGGCGTCTGGGCTCTCGTATCATCCCTGTCTCAGTTGTGTATCAGTAACCTGGAAACCTGGAGGTGAGTGCATGGCAGAGAACCGGATAGCGCGCTGGCGTCAGCGGCTCAGAGATGAGGGCAAGAAAGCCGTAACGGTGTGGCTGAGTACCGATGAGGAGTTACGTTTAAAGAACCTGGCCACAACCTGGCACACCTCCCCGAGCGAGATCATGCAGCGCGCGCTGGCCCAGTTTCAGCCTGGACGTCCTCCGAGTCTCAGTATCAGCACCGATACGTCACAGCATCAGCACAGCGATACGCTCGATACGTCACAGATACAGGCATGGTTACACGCAGAATTACCCGGTATGGTGCGGCAGATTGTGGAGCAATTGGCGGTTGAGATTTTCGACCGCTCCAGTAGTACTGCTGATGTACAGATACGTTCCAGCGACGTTACAGATGACGTACAGACTAGTGACAGTGACGTTACAGAGATAACAGGAGCTTCACAGCCCCAGAAGCGCGGTGGGCGCCCACGCAGCGCCATGGGAAAGCGTATCCTCGAGCTTCTCGCGCAGCATCCTGAGGGCTTGAACGCTGAACAGATGCGCGGGTACCTCTTGCCAGAGCGGCCCATTGGCGACATGTTGAGCGGTATGGTGAGGACAGGCGCGGTACAGATGCATGGCGAGGGGAGACGGCGGCGGTACGTGCTTGTAGCGCATCAGCACTGAGGAAAAATATTGTTGTCACACCGCAAAAAAGATTCTCGTTAAGCCAATATATTACTGTTTAACTTAGTATTTTTTAGTATAATATATTTATAACGATTCGGACTGGCCAATTGCCAGCAACGCATCGATCGCATGCACACGACAAATGGAAACACGGTAACTACGGGCTCCCACCTCGGGAGCCTTT
>JBMDXC010000633.1:0-14282 GCA_048594805.1 Candidatus Entotheonellaceae bacterium
TGGCCCGTGAGTGTGACGCTGGCGGTGGTCAGGTATAAGCAGCGGTTTCGGTTTCAGGTCGTTACATACTAACCAATGGTTTTAGTCTCTTACAAACTATATAATATATAGATCTTTACAAACTAATAGGATGCGTTTTGTCGGTTTGCCATAGCTCACGCCTCTCTAGGCTCATCCGACTTCCGATAACGGGCATTATGGAGCGCATCGCCTGGCGCTCCTCCATGAAATTCGAACGTGGTGTGGTGTTGAGAAGGGCGCTGTTACAAAAAAAGCGGGATTTTACTATACGTCTAACGGGTGGAGAAAATGGTCGTTTAATATAGACAGGTGGACGGAGTAGCTGATACATCAGGGGGTTACGCGGTGGCTCATGAGGAAAGTTCGGGCGCGAACGGACGGGAGCAGAGTAAATCTGGCTCGCCGCTTTAGGCTTGATGCCTGTCGCGCCCGGTGCGGGAAGAAGCAAGGAGGAGCTAGCGATGTGCCTGCTCCCTGTCGCTTGCCCCGTGCGTCCGCAGTGAGCTGTGTGCCCGTGCCACATTCAACTCCGAGTCTACCGACTGTCGGCCATAGAGTTACGGTTGCACTCACTGCGTACGATTCTCTCGCATTAAGATGTTGCTTCTCCCGCCAAGTTCCCTTGACGGGAGCGGCAACCGCTCAACGCGCTGTCCGGCCGTTCACGATTGCTACATCCTGCCTGTTATAGGCAGAGCAATCCACCTCAATCACCTCGCCATCGAGTGTGACAAACCGGATGGACCGATAATACGTGTCAACGAGATCGTCATCCCCGCTGGACTTCTGGATGGCCTGCGCTTCGATCTTTTTCACCGTGAGCCTCAGCGTCACCTGGCGATCTGCACTGCTCAGAGCTATCTGCATGAGGTATCACCGCCTTCCTCAGGGAGCGGCTTCATAGCTTCCCTGCGCCTGTTCACCACGTCAGATGTGATGAACAGTTGGCAGTCAAGCTAGCGCTTGCTGTTGGAGCCAATTAATTGCTCCTTGACGGCGCTGCCCCAGCCAGTCTGCTGCTTGGACCGCTTGTACTCCGTCCTGGTGACGGTCTCCGCGTCCAGATATTTCTCAGGCTCTGCGGCCACCAGGTTGATGGCCTCGGCCTCGGTTTCAGCTTTGACCGCCCAGGTCTTGGTGATCTTGAAGTATTTCACACGTCCCACCTCCTCTCTCAGGGGGTAATTCCCCTGCTCCTGGCTGGGATTGCTCCCAACCAGTCGGCAGAGAACCTACCAGCAGGCCTAGAGGTTTCCGAGATATTTCCGCAGTACTTCATACTCACCTTTGGAAATTTCCCGTACCCCCTCGAATTTCACGATTCTTACGAAGAGGTCGAGCTCATCGCCTTCATCAAATGCGTCCTCATCGGCATCGCCGTAGAGGTCGAGGAGGTAGTGTTTGGCCTGCTCTACTGCCTCACGCTCATTCGCTGCGACAAGGACGAATTGTTCCCCATACTCATGCTCGCCGTCGCGGGTAAACGCATGAGCGACATAATATTTCATAGCGTTTTCTGTCACCTCACTTTCCAGGGAAACGTCCCTGCTGTTGGTTGCCAATCTGCGACTGACAACCAATGGGCAGAGAACCTACCGGGTATATCCGCTGAGCTTTTTGACCTCGGACAAGCGGGTCGGTGTAAAGAATCGGTCCCGCTCAACGGGTAAACCGAGTCGGCCGCGAATACTCTGAAGCTCTGCGAGCGAAAAGTACCCCAGCTCGACCTCAAGGCCTGCCACCAGGCCAAAGAAGACAAAGTCTACTTTGGCCTTTTCCGTGTCGTAGTACCCGTCCTCATCCACCGGTGAGCCTTCGATCACGTACCACGTCCAGCCCGCGTCCGGCGTGAAGAATTTACACACCACCATCGGGTCAGCATTGTTTTCCTGCGAATACAGCGCCGGTAGTGTTCTCAATACCTGTTTCGTAAGCAGTTTTATATTCCTGTCACCTCCATTTCTCAGGCAGTACGCCTGTCGCCGTCCACCACGAACAGGTGATGAACGGTTCACAGACGCGCTCCCTTTTACGCGGTCTCGTGCCACGTATAGCCCAGGGCCTCGAAGAGAGGGAGCCAATGGTGCTCGTAGAAGTCATACCCCGCGCCGTTTATCCCCAGGACGAGTTCCCCGGCAATCGCAAAGGCTGATATGCCGGTCTCCCCGACTTCTTGGGAGCCGTAGAGCTCGTCTTCCGGGTCCGTCACGGGACGCAACAAGGCCTGGATGCGCTCTTTATCCACCGGATCGGTGACCAGAAACATGGTGCCCCACATGATGCCGTCAAACTCCGCGCCGGTCTGCTGTGCAACGATGGTGACCCACTCGGTCGGGATCGCGGAAAAACTCGTAACTAAGCGCTCTGCCGCTTCGTCTTTGGTCGTAGTGACCCACCTCCTTTCTCAGGGCGTAGCAGCCCTGCACACTGGCTGGGACTCCCAACAAATGCGCAGAGCAACTACGGGTTGCCGGTATACTCTAGTGGCCGAAACTGCTGTCTCAGGCCAGTTTGGGCGGCTGTTTTGGCCGGCCCTGATTATTGCCATTACCCGGCGGCCTGGCTCGTAAAGCCTCATGCCGTTTGCGGACCGCTTCCTCAACCGCTGTGGCCGGGATGGTTACGCCATCCCGAAGCATCCGCTCCTTGATCGAGCGGATCCGCGCGTCAACCTCCTGCTCCGGCCGAAGGGGCGGGGCAGGACTCGTCCTGACGCGGTGCTCGCCGGTGAGAAGGCGCACTTTGGCGTGGTAATTTGGCAATTGGGATAATTCGTTCGCGACCATATTTTCCTGATCCTGGTACGTGCGCAATTGAAACCTGGGTTGGTACTGGCCGGTCGAAACGAGGACCGGCTCACGGGCAAGAATCGCCAGGACGCCCCGGAGTGAGCGAAGCATACGCAGAAACGATGGCCCCGGGGTCACGATCCGGCTTTGGGTCAGGCTGTCCCAGTAGCGTTTTTGGGCGAATTTTTTCAGGAGGAAGGCAACTGCCTGGGGATCGTCCAGGAGCCCAGGCCGGCCCAGGAAATTGGCGCTGGCCTCAAGGCCGATAAAGTCCGGCTTAGGGATAAACTCTTCTTTCCGATGCTCGGAGAAGAGGAAGGTGATCCCGTCATCAACGGCACCGCCCAGGGTTAAGAGAGCCTGCGGGTGGATAAAGAGATCCGCCCGCCCCGTCTGCATCGCCTGGAACAGGCAGTCGTTCAACAGGCGTTGGCCTTCAATCGCGTCGGCGCCGCGATAGTACATGCAGCCAAAGATAAAGGGCACCTGGCTCTGGCCCATTTTTCTAATGAGTGCGTCCAGCGGCTGGAGGTACTCGGAAACAAACGCCTGGACCTGGGAATTGACGTGGCCCCGGCGGACTAAGTGGCCCACAATGTCCGTCACCGGCGCGAGGATTGGGTCCTGGCCAACAACGACGGTCTGGGTTGGTGTCGTATCAAAGGAACTCGCTAAGTCTTTTGAGTCACTGCCCGAGGTTCTAAGGGCGATGATCGTTCCGGCCTGCAGGGCGGTGGCGCGATTCAAATCACTCAGTTGTTCCAGCGTCTGGTGGGCAATCGTGGTGGCCGTCCGGCTCTTTCTGGCCTCGGCCAAAAAGGTCGCGAAATCGTTGGTGGCGAATCGCTGATATTCATCGGCGAAGATCATAAAGGGCCGGCGCTTCTCGGGGGCAGTGTCTGAACGGCTGAAGCTAGCCATGAGGATCCTGCCAAGAAGCAATGCGCCGATGAGCCTACTTGGTTCTATGAGTTGGGGGCTCAGATTTACTAAGAGAATCTTGCCCTTGTCCATAATCTGCCGGACGTTGATCGTGGAGGTAGACTGCGACACGATTCGGGAAATGAGAGGATCGTTCAAATAGGTATCGGCCTTATTGATCGTACTAGCAATCAGCTCCTCACGGTCCCGGGGCGCTTTCTTGTTGTACTGAGACCAAAAGAGTTTGGTTTGGGTATTGGTGACACGGCGCACCAATTTTTCCCGTACTCCATCATCCCAGAGAAGTAGCGGGATCTCCGCGAATGTCATGCCCGGGTTTTCGATCAAAACGCGGGTGATATTGCGCAGGACCTGGGCGAGCCGGGGGGTCTCCGGTCCGACCTCCCAGACCGCTTCAAAGAGGTGCATCACAAAACTGGCCACCTTGGCGACCTCAGTCGTATCAGCGCCCGGCTGAACCTCGTAGAAGTTGAGACCAAACGCGCTGGCACTATCAGTAATATCAAGGTAAATCACGTCTGCGAGGCGTTCCTGGGGGATCCCGGCGATGACAGCTCGCACTAAGTCGCCCGACGGCTCGACGAGGCAGACCCCTCGGCCCAGCCGGATATCCGAGAGGATCATCTGTAACAGCACCGTCGTCTTCCCGCTGCCGGTCGCCCCAATACAGTAGGTTCCCTGGAAGCGGCCCTCAAAGGGAATAGCGACGGTCTCTCCGGTGTCAAGGTTAGTCCCCAGGACAGTCGCGAGACGCTTTTGATCGCGCTGCGCAAGGCGCTCAGTGAGAAGCGGCAGGACGCGGGCGGGCGCCTCCGACCCATAGAGGTTGGCCAGGGAGGCGATGAGGACGCTTGCATGGGCAATCTCCGAGGGCGTATTCGTCTCAAGAATGAGTTCCACCAGAAACGGCAGGTCCCCGGCGCTCGCACTTTGGGAAAACGTCTTCATAAACGCCTGGGCTGAGACCTCCACGCTGTCCAGGGGGTCCTGCGGGTTGTGCCGCAAGAGACGCTGAAGAAACGCGAAGGCCTCGCGCTCATTGGGATCGGTTTTGAGGGGCGTGAGCCAGGCATCCAGTTTTTCCGTCCATTCGCGAAGCTTCTGAGCCTCAGGGGTCTCGGCAGCGCCCAGGCCGGGCGTATCGCCGCTAGAAGCCGTGCATGGGAAAAATATCTTCAGGAGTGCTTTGAAGGGTTTGGTCAGGAAACTCAGAGCCATGGGGTGTCTCCTCAGTCTTAGGGGGCGTAAGCAGCGCCACAGGGTTGGGCTCGTCCGGCAGCTGCCAGATGGGATCGAAAAAGAGCGACTCTGTGTGGTCGTAGAGGGTTTCGTACTCGATCGGGGTAAAGAGAAAGGTTGACGCAAAGTACCCACGGCCCTCTGTGGCTAAGAGGGCTGCCGTCCATTGGCGAAGCGCGCGCACCCGGGCGTCACGAAGCTCTTTGGTCTTGCCCAGGACGGCGTAGCAGATCGTGACTGCCGGCGTGCCGAAATAGTGCGCGTACGCCTCGTCCTCAATCAGATTCAGCCTGGCGAGGAGCCGGCGCTGGAAGGCCGTTTTGGCCTCATTCGCGTTATTATCGACCTCCAGCCACAGCGCAGGGCCGATATCATTGTCAACCCGTTTGAGAGACACCCAGAGGTCGGGAATGACGGCACTGGCTGGCTCCTTCCCCTCGGGATCCAGGCTGACGCGGGGGGGATTACGGGCCATGTCATGTGACATGAGCGTCTCTGCCAGGTAGTAGTCTTGGTGCTCCCGAGCAAAGAGCGCCGCACAAATGGCAAGCCTGGTGACGGCCAGGTTATGGGCGATATAGGAGTAGCTGTGACCCTGCATGGTGGAGGGCTTGTTCCAGGTGGCCCCAACCTCTTCCCCCGCCTGGCGCAGGAACGCACGGGCGTCGCTGCCCGGTACAAACACGCGCGGGGGATTACCCCCGGTCGTTGTCGGGAGCGCAAACTTATAGAGGAAATGGCCTGGCGTGTGGTCTTTCCCGCCTGCCAGGCGTGAGGATACCTTCCTCACCTGACTCAGCGAAGGCGCCGCGCCAAGGACCACGGCGAGGGACTGGCGGAAATCCACCACTGTCATCCACTGATACCGGCAGCAGGTCCGGACGAGCGCCTCCTCCTGCTCGGTTAAGACCACGGGCGTTACCCGCGCTGTGTCCGGCGCCGGGGAGACGGGTGGGGGCGGGTGTAGGGAAATACGCATCATCAGGTGTCCTTCGCGGTTACTGACAGGAGCCACGTCTTGGCCGGTCACTCCGGCAACAATTGGGAGTCATCTGGTAACAGCTCGGGCCGGCACGAGAGCGGAACGAAGCGCACGGGTGAGCCGCGCCCCAAGCCTCAGGCACAGCCTGCGTGCCCTCTCAGCCCACCCGTGTCTGGCGGCGGGGGGTGCTGCACCGCTCACCGGTGGCGGGGGCGGCTGGACACGAAGAGTCGACACGGGCAGGGCAGACGGGGGCGTGATCGCGCGCTCCAGGGCCGCCCCCCAGTCTGAGGCTGTTGGCCGCTGTCGCTCCTGCTGCTTTTCGCAGAGGAACCGGTGCTGAAAGGTCGCGTAGAAAAGCGAGATCACAGGGTCAGGAAAATTGGCACGAGTAAACATTGCCTCCTGCCAGGGCTTCGGCCAGGACGCCTCAGGCTCGCGGTAGGCAAAGGGCGCGTAGGGTTCGTATTTGGTGATTGACTGATCCGGGTGGTTGGCAGCGGAGCAAAACGGCCCCTGATAATCAACGAGCAATTGATAGAGCAGGACCGCGAGCGCCCAGTTGTCAGGGGCAAAGAGCAACCCCCGCTCGTGAAGTTCTCGCCACTTCGTGGTGAACAGTTCCGGGGCTTTGTAGAGCTTTTTGGGCTGACTCATGGGATAGATGGGGCCGGGGGGGCTTAAAAGCCCGCCCCCGTCGATATCAATGACGACGACCATCCAGCCGGTCGGGGTGTGGATGACAATGTAGTTGTCCGGATGCACGTCCGTGTGAATCATTTGCGCCGCATGGAGGAGACTAATGGCCCGGGCGAGGGCCAGGGCGATACGAAGCCGCTCCGGAAGGAGCAGGGACTGGTCCCGAAGGAGCACCTGCAGCAGTTGCCCCTCCGCTTTCTCCATGACATACGCGGGCTTATCGTGCACCCGCACATATTCCAGCGGCAGACTGCGCAGTTCTCTGTGCGCGCTTTTATTGACCTTCGCGAAGGCCGGGTAGGCGCGCTCGGCGGTGCCCTTTGCAGCCTCTTGGAGGGCCGGATCGTCGGCAATAAACGCAGGCTCAAATTGCTTGACCAAGAGGCCAGGGTCATTGGTCGCAAAGATCAGCCCCTGCCCCCCACGGTTGGTCTGCTTCCCAATCGTCAGTTGTTTGCCGTACCGGCTACAGTTTATTGTCTCGGTCATAGCAGGTACTCCTCGGCCCAGATCAGGCCAATAGCGGTGTCGTCAAGCCGTAAGGCGTTTTGCCATGGCGCGTCCTGGCGGTGCTCCCGCAGGCCTGCCAGGGTGGTCGAAAGTCGCGAGGGGTCGTTGCCGGTCTCCCGGCAGAGGTAATTGGGGAGGGTGAGGCGGTCACTGTGTTTGGTGACGGCATCCAGGTTGGTGAGGCCATCGGAGCCCACAAGGAGGATATCCCCCGGCCGGTAAGGCCTGAGGCCAACAGCAGGGTGGAAACCGTGGCTCTCGTACCCGGGAAGGGTGATGGTGGTCCGGCCGTTGGCCTGTTTCGTTAAAAGCGGGGTCTCCACCGGCCAGCCGGAGAGCAGTTGGGTCGTATGGATGATACTCAGCGCGCCGTTGCCGACGTTCCCATAGAGCCAGTACCAGCGCCCGTCCCCCGCCTGCCAGAGTGCAGCAAGGATGAGGGTGGTTGCGCCAGGGATTGGGGCTTGACTGTTATGCTCTGCAAGCGCCGTATTGACACCAGAGAAACAGGACTCAAGTCGCGCGAGCATCTCCTCAGGTGTCAAGGAGGGTTGCGACTGATCCATGAAATACGTAAGCGCTGCCTGCGCCGCAATCCGCGCGGCCTCCCCGCCCCCGCCGGATATCTCTCCGCCAGGGCCTCGGCAGATACTCGCGCCATCGGCAACCGCCAGCGCATACAGCCGCCCTTCCTCCGAGGCAGCCAGAATACAATCCTCGTGTTTCGGTGTGGAGACATACTGGATGGCCGTGTGGACAGCCATGAGCGTGTTCCCTGCTTGAGACGTCGCGGCAGGTACGCGCTCAGGGACAATCAGCAACTGAGGCGTCTTATGTTCCACTGCCGGAGGTGGGAGATGATGGCGCGGGGCGGAACTTAAGCCCGCCCGAATGAAGACAAACCCGATGAGCAACACCGCAACCGCGCTGCCTGAGGCCAGAGCGAGCATCCGTACCATGGATGGAGGCGGCGGGGGCTGCGGGTCCGGGGTTCGGGGTGGCGCTGGCGGCAGCGCGGCAGGCACGTCCGATACAGGCGGAGGGATAGGTTGTTCGATGGGGGAGCTGGGAGCAGCGGCACGCGTTTCCTTGGGCTCGGGGGAGTGGGGAGCGAGCGAGGGCGTGGGGATCAGGATGCGCTCCCCGGCCCGAAGCAGGTTTGCGTCAGTGAGGCGTTTGTGCCCAGACACGCGGGGCTCCTGGTTGGCCTGCATAATGGCCTCAGGTGTGGTGCCGTAGCGCACGGCAAGACTGCCCAGGGTTTGCCTAGGCACCACCTGGTGGAGACAGTAGGGCGCGTTGACGGCAAGCGGGCCGCTTCCCGGGCACTTCGGATAGGCCGCAGGAGCCGCGGCACACACCCCCGGAAGGACGCCAAGAGCGAAGAGCAGGAGGCCAGCAACAATCCACCATTGTCGTGTCATCTGAGAGGTAAGCGGCTTCACGGGGGGCTCCTTTCCGTAAAAGGGGGTTACGCGGCGTGTTGCTCCATCACCTGGGTGATCGTCCAGAGAATGTAGCCAAGGATCTCCTCGATCTGGTATGATTCGAAATATGCAGCGGGATTAAGCGGCAGATCGCGCAGTAACCGCCGGCCCTCGTCCTCCTGCGTATTGGTGCCCTCGGCAGACTGGAAGTAGCCAATGGTCGAAAGCCTGACCTCGCCTTTTTCGCAGGTCGCGTTGAAGGCTTCGATGGCCTGTTTTTGCTCTCGTCCGGATTGTCCCGCGTCGCTCATACCATCACTCAACAGGAAGAGACCGGCGCGACGCTGCACCTGGCCTGAGGCGGCATTGACCCACTGCTCCGCCTGCTCCCGCGCGAAGGCAAGCGCAGCGCCAATGGGGGTCGTGCCCCCCATCCCCCGTGCCCGGTTCTCCGGGCTTAACAGGTCCCAGGGCGTCAGGTCCGTATTGCCCGTGTAGGACTTCAGGTTATAGGGGTGGTGGCCCTCAAGAAGCGTCACGATCTTCACGCCCGCGCGGGAAGCGGAGAAGCCGTAAACACTGAGCAGTGTGTCCGCGTATTGGGGGTCGTCAAGCCGGTTGAGCGCCTCCTGCACCAGCCAGGCCACCCGTTTGTGCTTGGGTCCGCCGGTGCGCAGTTCTGTCTCACCCATCGAGGATGACCCATCCAGGACGAGAAAGGCGTGGGTTTCCAGATCTGGCAGCCCTTCGGGGCGAACGTAACTCATAATTTTCTCCTTTAGTGCTGGCGTCATCGTGGTATCTCCACATAAAACGTAGTAAACACTGGGGCTGAGGCTACCCTCGCCCCCCAAGGGGGTTATAAATAGCCGCCAACGGGGGCGGCGTTACCGCTCGGAGCTGGCACAGAACCACTGCTGTTCGCGTGCGTGCCGGCAGGGGCGCCTTGGAGCATGAGTGCGGCAAAGAACTGTGCCGCGCGCTGCAACCCTTTGAGCGCGCTGTTGAAGACCTTTTCCAGATCTTCTGCGGGGTTGGGGAGAAACAGCTCCGCAAGCGCCCACACACACTGGTCGACGCACACGAGCGTCGTGCCGAAGGAGCGCCGATGCACCGTGTTGGCAGCGGCAAGCGCCCGGGCTTCTTCCTCCGCGTCATCCAGCTCCCAGAAGTCCGGCAGCGCCAGGGTGAAGCGCTCCGGGAAGTGCGGATGAAATTGGGCGAGGTAATGATTGCCCTCGCAGCGAAACAGGACCCCCCCACTGTCATACGTGTTCGCGATAGGGAAGCCCCGCTCTTTCAAAAACTGACAGAATGTTTCCTGCCGGCTTACGTCCATGATTTTGCACCTCTTTTTAAAAGTTGTGAGGGGAAGGAGGGGGCAGACTGCGTCTTGCCCCCCATGGAAAAACATGCGCTAGGTGTTGTGTGCCTCCTTTATATACGGGTTACAAAACCGTCCGGAACGTAAGGGAATAGCGCTCCTGCCGGACCGGCACCAGCCGGTGCTTGTAGTCCCAGCGCGCTGCTCCCTGCATCAGATACAGGGACCCCGGGGACGGGCTCACTTCATAGGTGGCACTGACACTGACGCTGTCGGCGGTTTTGAACTGGAGCATGGCCTCTGAGGCGAGGCTCACGCCCAGAATGCAGTCGCCAAAGCCCGGCGCATCTTTATGCCAGCCTATCCCCGCCTCTGGGGGATAGTGCGTCACAATACACTGGGCAAACTCGAGGCCCTCGGGGTAGTAGGGCGCTGCCTTATCGATGACCGCTTGGAGAAATGGGGGGATGGGAGGCGCAGGGGTCAGTTTGCGGCTCGTCGCAACGTAGTTATAGCCAAATTGCGCCCAGGCCCGCTTCATGGTATTCCCGCGCGACCTAGCGTGCTCGTAGGACAGCGCGCGAAGGCGCTCCAGCAGATCCTCCTGCTCGGCGGGGGAGAGAAAGTCCGGGATATACAGCAGGCCGTCCGGGGCCGGCGCCGCTATGAGCGCTGCCGGCGGGCAGGCGGTGGCAATCACGTCGCTGAACCGGCGGGTCTCCTCTGATGAGGCAACTACGACGAGGTCCTCAACAGGCTGCGTGGCAAGCCACTCGAGAAACGCACGCCGGGCCGGAGGGCTTGCCGCGCGCCAGGCGTTTTGGAGGCGACCCAGCTCTTTGGTCAGGACGCGCTCCATCTCCTCATCGCTACTAAAAGGCGCCTCCCCATCCATCGGGGGGTGGTAACCGTTACCAGCGAGGGCAGCCTCCCGCGCGAGCGCTTTGCGCACCTTCCCAACAAACACATGGCTCGTGCCGGTGTGCCGGGCGATCTTGCGGTCGCCCCACAGCCCCCATTCGTCGTCTTGCAGCAAGCGCGTCACCACCCGGCGTTTCTCAGCGGAAGAGAGGCACAGGCCGTGGATATTGGCGCCGGCGGCATAGAGCACGGCGTCCCGTTTGGTGCCGTAACGCACTTCGGCGCGAATCGTTCGCGGCCCCTCGGTACCCAGGGCCTCCCGCGCGGCCTGCAAGCGGTAGTGACCGTCCGCGAGCCAGTACACGCCCGCCTCGTCACAGAACACGACGATCGGTGGCAGCGCGAACGGATCGTCGCGGTACAGCTCAACCAGCCGTTCCAGCGCTTCGCCTTCCCGGACCTCACGGGTCTTGATGGCTTCGTCGATGCGGATGCAATCAAGGTCAAGCGGTATGATGTCTGGCATCGCGCTCCCTATCACTGGCAGCACGTCCGGGGTCACATCAATGGTGGTCATAACACTGATTCCTCGTAGGTGATGAAATTGTCAAACAACGAGGCAACTCGTGGCCGAAAAACGACTTGTGCCAAAATGTAGATCTATCTCCTAAAATTTGTAAGTGCAAAAATTTGCATTTGTGGACGGATACGCTCGCTGGCGATGCCTGGAATGCAGGCGGCTTTTGTGCTAGTGGGTGGCCTGATGAAGGCGTAGGGCGCAGAAATCCTTTGCAAATACAGCTTTTAGGAATTACTATTTTGCTAAGGAGGGCGAGGTATGCCCAAGATCACAGCAGACATCCCAGAGGATCTTTACCGGTATGTACGAGGCAGGATTTTAGACCAAAGATTAGAAGGGGAACCTACAACAGTATCTACCTTTGTTACGAACCTGATTTATCGATGGAAAAATGGTGGGCTGGAATTACGGCGTCGCCGTAGTGGAGCCTTGCCCTCTCCCCCGGAAGAAGAGCCATTACCAGGGTCGGATTCCGTCGAAGCTACAACCGTTGGGCAGGATATCGATGAGATCCTTGAGGAACTTTCTCAAGAGGAACGCGGTAGACAGCGTGAGATTTTGGTTTCCATCGCGAGACAGTTAGTCCGAATGGAGAAGTTTCACAGGGGGACATGAACGTGAGGCGGAGAAAAGGACTCGCCTGTAGTTCGCTTTTAAACCAAGACTCTTCCGCGAGCGAAGTACTGAAAGGAAATGTCTACAATATATTTCCTTTTCTCCGCGATCCCGACTTAAAGAAGCAGAAGTTTCCAATGGATCGGGCGTTTACTTTTTTCGGCATTTTTGAAGGCATGTTCTATCCCATATGCGATTTGCGGGCCATTGAACAAAACCCGAGTACTCAATTCTATGGCCGTCTCGTTCACGAATGGGGTCATTTGCTTCTCGGCGGTGCTCACGTCACCTGTGAGGAGCGGGTGTTGGCGGCAGAGTTATTGGGGCAGGCGTGGAATTTTATTGGTGATGCAGAAGGCGATGCAAAATTACTCATCCCCTCATTCACGATTGTAGGACCTGCCGGAAAGAACTTCGCCTTGAAGAAGCTTGCAGATCGACGAGAGAAACTCTTTGATGCAAAGTATGCAGTCCATGAGATCATTGCTTGCACGATACAAGCAGATGTAGAAGGCTGGGATCGGGACAAAACAAAACGGGTTATCAGACAGCAGATTGGTGGCGACCTCTTGGACAAAAAAGTCATGGACAATTTTCTCGACATCAATGAACGCCTCAGCATTGTGGGATCTTGTTCGTTAGGCCACTATGCACTGAACGTAAGAGGGCTCACACAGCGGACTGCGCTGGCGAGGTTTGAGCACGCAATCAAAGTAGCGACTGGCCTCATCCCGGACCTTCCTCTTCCTGGCCAGATCAGGGCATGTGTCTTCTGTCCACCTGGTCAGAGTAAGGACTGTGTCCTCTGTCCCCTCCCTGAAACGGCTCGGCTGATGGCTTATCTCCGATTTATTAAGCATTTAGATAGCAATCTTCCAGATTACAATATAGCCCGCTGTCCGCTGGCCGGCGCCTGTTTCCCCAATAAGCTCGATGCTTGGGCAGAATCCATCACTAATAGATCAACAGAAGATGGCGCCTCGGCGGTGAGCTTTGGAGAGGAAGCTGCCGCGGAGATCTACGACGCCAGTGCCTGGCTGATGAGAAAAAGCGGGTGCGATCGTAAAGAACAATTTGCTCTAGGTAATAACCTTCTTCCTGCCTATGCGCATGAGCTTATCAGAGTGTGCGACGAAAGGGCTCTTACTTCTGTAGATCCTCACTGGCAGGAACGAACTGAGCGAGTATCAAAGTTAACCATACTGACGCTGATTGACCATGATAACTGTGACCACAGATACACTGTCGGCCTTAATTTTGAGGAGCGGAGTAAACCCCTGAGCGAGTTGACCCCCATCACGTTTATTAAGATGATTGAGAATGAAGCCTCACTTCAGCAAATGACTCTCGGTGAAGGCCCGTTCTGCCTGTGCTATCCCCATCAACCAGCTGATTGCTCATACAGACCTGGTCTTCAAGAGTTGTGGGACTACACTGAACCTGATCCGGAGTGGGAAAATAACTGGAAGAAGCCGGAGAAGAAACCTCCGTGTATAGAATAGCTTCATCGTAATTGCTGAGAGAAATATCAGGGTTTTTTGTTTTCGGATATTCTCAATAATTCATCAGGGATGCGAGGCCCAGCAAAGGCGAGGCTGCGGCGTCTCTTAAGAGGTGGTTTATCCTTAAGACCCGTATCGCGCGATTCCGCGTTTCCAGTAATAGCACTGCTCGAATTGCCCTGCCCTGCTTCACCAAGGGGAAGAAAAGTCCATCCATTTCTCTCATAGAGGACGCGTGTCCGCTCTACAGCGCGGTTCAGTATGCTCTCTGGTCGAGAATTGGGTTGTTCTTGCGGGGTGAATGGAAGCTCAGGTGAGGGCGGCAGTTGTTCAGACCGATCAACGGTGGTAGGTCCTTGGAGGCTTTGCCTCCCCTCAGCATTGCCCTGCAGGGGCTGCGTCTGGTCTGGTTGTGACACTGATTGATGAGGCTCTCGTTCTACCATATCTCTGGAGGATCCCGCTCTGCTGGGAACCTGCAACAATACGTATACTAAAAAGCCCTATCAAAAGTCAAGCTCGTCGTTCAGCACCGCATCTCTCCATGACCGAGACGACAGCACTCAACGGTACGAAATCTTGTGCGTCACTCCCAACAACCCAGGCACACGGCAAGGAAGGGTCAGGGAGGGAATTGCCGTGTGACGGTCAACTTGCGCTCAGGCTCCCCCCAGGCGTCCGGGTATAGCGTAGGTCAGGCAGCGCGTGAGGACTCCTCGCGCTCGCTCGGGGGGGGAGTCGGGCCCGGAACGCGAGTGGAGAGCGACAAGAGAAGCCCGACTCCCCCCCCC
>JBMDXC010000634.1:0-1758 GCA_048594805.1 Candidatus Entotheonellaceae bacterium
GTACGAAGATTGCCTTGCTGCGGTTGGATCTCTGCACCTACGGTGTAATCGACTTTCCCTTGTGCGATTTGTAAGCGGAGGTCGGCTGCGGAGCGCGCCTGGTCACGTTGCAGTGCCGAGAGATCCGGTCGGGCGTGCATCGCCTGTTCACGGATTCCTTCGATAGTCACAACTTGTTGTTGGCGCTGCAACTCGCCGATGACGTCGAACTGCGGCGAACGTTGCCGCCGACCGAGGAGCGTCTGCAGGGTATTGCGCGCGATCCGCAGGTTCGATTCGCTCTGCTGCACTTCGTTTTGGAACTGCAACGCCGCCAGGCGGGTGCGTTCGAGTTCGACCTGCGCCAAGTCGCCGGCGCGTACGCGGTTGGTATTCACTGTAACAATGTCATTAAACGCCCGTAAGTTCTCTTGCGCGAGTGCGACATTTGCCCTGGCTAAGAGCACATCCACTGCGGCGTTACGCACGTCGAGCGTTAAGGTACGAACCGAGTTAAGTAATTGGAGTTCCGCAACCCCGCGAGCGTTTTCGGCGACCTGCGTTCGGTACTCGCGCTTCCCCCCGCGTTCGAACGGCACGTCGACGTGGACGGCCTCACTAAAGGGACTGGTCCCGGAGTGATACAGGCTATGATCGACAATATTGGCGTTCACGCTCACGACAGGATTGGGGCGCAAACGGGCGGTGATAATGCGCGCGTCTGCTACGGCGACGTTGTACCGTTCGGCGAGCAGGTTCAAATTATTATCAACGGCTTCTTGCACCGCTTGCTCAACGGTGACCTGTTGCGGCGGTGCTGTTTGCGCGAGGCTCACTATTGGGACGACCAGAAGCAACACGCTTATCAAACCGGTCAGTGACACAGAGCTGCACCCGCGAGGAGTCAACAACAGGTATAAGTTTTTCATAGTGGGTCTGTTGTGACGATGGTTTCCACGCAAAGATCATACCGCGACCCGCAATGGCGACGTCTTAAGATTTTGCGCGCGTGCAGGGCTGCTACTCTTTCCGCGCGTCACCGAGTGAGTTCAACGGCATCAGTTTCTTTATCCCAAGCCGTTATGCGCGACTGACGCGCAACAATGTCACACTCCCCACACATTTACGCCTCATCTGAGGCGGCGATATTCACCAGACCATTTTGGTCTTTTCCCCCTTCGTTCATTCCCGTGGCACGGTGATTGCGATTATTTTGAGAGACCGAGAAGTCAGGAGGTATGTGTTATGAACAAGATCAGTCGCACAATATGTGGATTGTGTGGCGGCCTCTTCGGCTGCGTGTCTATCAGCAGCGCGGCCATGATGTCCCCCGGCCTGCCGGCAGAGCACACGTACGCTGGCATTCCGTACCGTAGCGGTGGCGTGGGGGCGGACGAGCGCGAGGCGCTTCGTTCCATGACGAGTGCGGACAATCTGCAGCTCATCTTTGCGGCACGGGACGGTGAATATCTCAGTGACGTGGATGTCGCCATCACCAATACCGCAGGCCATGAGATCCTGCGGGCCGTATCCGACGGCCCCTGGCTCTTCACGAAACTGCCGGCCGGATCATACCTCGTCACGGCTGAGGCAAAGGATCGCTCCCTCCGCAGGATGGTGCAGGTGCCCGGTAGCGGCCAAGCGCGCGTGCTCTTTTCATGGGAAGACTCCATTTTGAAGGCTCCGCCGTCCCCCGTGGCGAGCAAGTAAGGCGCGAAGATGGCGCGTATGGCAGTTTGTGAGTTAGCCGTTGTAAACTTTCCGTTCGCCCTTCGACAA
>JBMDXC010000635.1:0-5120 GCA_048594805.1 Candidatus Entotheonellaceae bacterium
AAAGACACTTGAAAATCCGGAGGCTTTTATCCCAAAATCCCATGTCGGTCTGTGCTCTGAAGGGTGACTGAACTCTTGGCGGAATCCAGTTCCTCAGGATACATGACCGACATCCAGTTGTCCCGCTTTACGCGGATACCCCTTTTTCCCCTCTTCTGCTTCTCACACCCAAGGAGCAAATTGCTGGTGTCAAGGCCGACAACAGGAGCCCGTAGGGTTGCCTTGACTCCGGCAATTTGCGACCGAGACACTGAGAAGCAGAAGAGGGGAAGTCAGGCTCGAAACGCAGGGCTCCCGGCAGGCAGGGCGGCAGGCCCACGCGGCGGGAAAATCAACGGCTTAGGGCCACAAAGGCGTCTGCACATTGCGTGCGCGCAGATGCGCGTGGAAAAGGCAATTGCAGCTACGCGTGCAGGCAATGGCAGGTAGCATTGCAGGTACTCCTGGAGGCAATTGCGGCTCATGAGGTGGCAGACGGACAGCAGGAGCGGTACTTATAAGGGGAATGGAAAGAGAAGCAGCGGTAATAGCTGGTTTCCCCGTATCGCCGTGAAGGGATCCCTTCCGGAGGCGTACCTGGCCTCTGGTTCACGCAAGTGCGTACACTCCGGTCAGGCTCGATGGTGGGGGTACCCCTTAGTGACCCACTTCCCCGATTTTTGCTGTGTCAGCTGGAGGTGGTTCCAGTCCCTGGGCGTAGTACCAGGGAGCGGATCCTCTCTGGAGCCATTTCGAGGCCTCCTGTTCCGTGCACAAACGTGCAGGCTGACTAGGGATTTGTATATCGGTTTGGTCTTTTGGGTGACACCGGATGTCGCCCTTGTTGTTCACTCTGTCCGATCCGGCGGGTTTTCGGCCTATCCCCCTGTCTTCAAAGGACACCTCCCCCCGCCAGGGAATCACTACATCGTAGACGTTAATGGCGTTGTGTCCCGGCCAGAGCACCCGCTTCGTAACCCGAAGAAGCCGGCGCTCGAAGATCAGGGATTTGACGAGGCGCATGACGTGGCGCACCGAGAAGCCCGTAATGGCAGCCAGACACTCGTAGGCAACACGGGCGCGTTTGCCAAACATGTTGGCTTTGGAGAGGATGGCGTCCAGCACAATGCCTTCAGCACGGGAAATTTGGACACGGCGGAAGATACGTTGTAAAATGGAAGCTCGCATAGAACGCGCCCCCTGTGGGTGTGTTCGTTCAAGGGGCAGCCAGCTACTTTTTGCGGAGCGACTGGCTGTCCCGCTGAAATCCTGCCGCCTACTCTACACCTATCCCGTCAAGTTGAAAAATAGAAAATATGGTGGTATGGGTGTGATTCCCTCCAGGGGGTGCCTTGCCTCCGGTTCGCGACAAGGGGAAATTTTTGTCGTGTACGCTTTAACTTCGCACATTCATACATCCAGAACTTCATACCTCCACGGAGTCGCTATTACAAACCGGGCAATCCTTTTTCCTGGAATAGTTTGGATAACGCAAAAATAGCCAGCCGGTTGAGGCTCATGCCTTCGGAGAGGGCGAGTTGGTGCACCCGTTCCCACTGCTCACGGGAGAGACGCAGCGTCAGGTGCACGATTTCCCCTTTTGCCTTGGTGCGCAAATCCGCTGCGGCTTCCTGGCTGCGTGCCGAGGACGCCTGGGTGTCTGTAAATGTGGCAAGACCCGTCTTTCTGGACCGCATGTGCTTATCCTCCAAGCTGTTTCCTGATCCATTTCCAGAGCTGGATAATCTCCTGAGCGGCTTTGCCATTCGCTTCAAATTCAGTGACCGCGCGACCGCTGGAAATCGCGCGCGAAAAGGCGCGGCGGTGCCCAATAGCGATCGGCACAACCGGGAGGCCGTAACCCGTAAGCACGTCCCGCGCTTCCGCCACTTCCGGTGCACGGGCATCACACGCGTTCAGGATAAACGCGGCGGGCTTTCCTGCTGCCTTGGCAATGTGCACGCTGGATGCAATGGCAGCGAGGTCAAACGCAGACGGACGACAGGGAATCAGTAATAAATCTGCTGAAGCTGCGATGCTGTCAACACCGGGGGTCGTATGCGGAGCGGTATCAATGACGACGAAAGTGATACGATCGCGCTGGGCGTGGGCAAGTACCCGGGCAAGGGTAGAAGCGAGTGCCTTTTCGACGACCGGGTGCTTTGCCATTCTCACGTGGCTCCAGGCGCTGGCACTGCCTTGGGGATCGGTGTCGAGCACCATGACCCGCTCACGGGACGCTTCCGCGGCGACGGCGATATGCACGGCGAGGGTGGTTTTGCCGCTGCCACCTTTCTGGGAGAGAAACACAAGAGAGCGCATAGGCGTTCCTGATGACTCCATGCATTCAGACATCCGTGACGGTGAGCATTCATGAACGAATGGAGTCTAGTGCTCTCGGCTGTCAAGCGCAATCACAAAAATTCATACCCGCATATATTTTCACAGACTGTTTTTTGTATCGTTGCAACAGAAAAAATCCTGTGACCGCTGGGGCTTAGGATAATCCGCATGCTGCACCGGTGCCTCTTCCCCGTACTTGCGCGATCCATCCAACAACCTGGCAGTCGGCTAACGCGAGCAGGCAGGAGAGATTGCTATGGGTCTGTGGTACTCCGATGAGTCGCGCTGGCGCATTAACGGGTACAATCGAGGTGAGATTTTCTGCGGCCGTTGACTTTTTCTACCCTTGAGAGCCTGCTCCGCGATCCGCAGGCCTGCACCACGACGGCCACTCCGAACGCCGAAACGGCAAGTGATGGAAACCCCTCCACCTCTGACACCCTGTCGGGGCTTTCTGACAAAGTGTCCCCCTGTCTGCCTCCGCATGGGGCGGGGGGTGGCGCATGAGTAAGATGACGATGCATAAAAGGACGTAAAAAATAAGATTGCTAATTTGATCCCGACCCATGCCTTCATCCGCAGTGGTACGAGTGTTGCTCTTCCCTGTTTCAGCCTGTTCTGAATCGTGTGTGACCTTGTAGGTGCTGGCAACCGCTGAAGGAGGGTGCTCATGGGAAAGCTCGGACTCGCTGTAGCGCGCATTCTGCCTCTCTATGCTCTCTTGCTGGGGCTGCCTGCTCTTGTTGCTGCACAGTGTGTGTCCCAGCTTACGGTCCAGAGCGTCTCAACGCAAGATGTGGGCGGAAATAACAAGACTACCTTTGCTCCAGGTGACCCTATCCGGATCATAGCTCAGATTAACAACTCATCTGGAGCGTATCTGCTCGCGGCGAACGGGACACAGATTGCTGTCAGATCAAGCTTCTACAACGATACTAAGCCGGTCGATATCCCTCCTGGCGTCAGTACGTGGCCTTGGAACGCAACCGCTCCATCCCAACAGGGCAGCTACACTATTACAGCCTATGTTTATGATCACTTTTGCGGCGTGTGGGTAGGGGGCAGTGGAAGCTTTACTGTCGGCCAATCCTCGATGCTTCCCAACTTTTCATTCGATGTGGCTTCAACAACAGGCTGGCAGACCACATCACTGAAGGTCACTAAGGAGCAAGAATTATCCTTTTCGGCAACTGGCGCCTGGAATGTGGGGTATCCCGGCCCAAACCCCCTTCCCTACGTCGGCCCTGACGGTTACTCACCACAGGTGGATAGCACTATCTACCAGGGCTGTAAGCTGGATGCAATACTCCCATACGGTGTTTTACTGGTAAGGATTGGCAATGATGACCCATCTTTTATAGCCATTGGGAGTAAGGACGACATCCCGGCCTACCGCGATGGGTTTTTGGAGTTTCGCATCCATGATGCAGACCCCTGTCTAGGCGACAATGCGGGCTCTGTGACGGTTAGTGTAAATACAAGTGTAAGTATAATTAAAGGGCTAAGTATCCCATCTACAGGTCAAGCATTGAATTTTTTCCTTGACACGAGATATACCCAGGAAAGTCCTTGGTATCCAAAGTATTACGATCAGAACAATATTCTGCATGACCACCCTTCAGGCAATCCTCATTCCGGTGTAGACATATCCAACAATGTAAATGACTGTGATAAAGCAAAATCTCCTGTTTATGCGTCGGCACCTGGAACAGTAATATGGGCTGGGTGGTCTGGCCCAGGATTTGGGTGGTCTGTAGTAATAAAGCATGGCTATGGCTTGAGGAACAACGGACACTATACATACACGCTCTATGGTCACATGGGAACAGTCGGGATTGACAATCAGACAAGTCAAAGCTGTTTGGAGGTTCAAGTTGGAAACTCAGTAACTGAGAATAGCTTGGTGGGATATCAGGGATCAAGTGGTCTTTCCGCCCGGGCTACACATGTTCATTTCATGGTTTTAGCGGGAGATCAAGATGTGACAGCACTATCACGGCTATATGAACTTATAGATAAGTATAGTACTTATCCTGCAAGCCCCGACCTTTATACTTGTATGCAGTTAACACTTGGTGATCCTTCTCTGCTATCGACAGGTAGTACTGTTACGCGGGGACAGAATAATTGCCCGTAATACCGCCATTCGCAAGATGCATTGTGTTTAGTTCCTAAATCGCACAGTACTAAGCATTTTGTCAAAAATGGTTTGCATTATTGTGCTTTCGTTAGGGTGAATAGCTTGGGCTAGTATGAGAAGAGAAGGATGATCTTTGAAGGTAAAGGAAGCGTATCCCAAGATATATTTTTCTTCTGATGTTCGCCAAGCAACCATTGCTTTCCCCCCTGGATATGTCTTTTCTTTCACTGTCATATGTTCCATATCCCCCACGAAATTAACAATACCGAGTATTATTTCTGGATAGTAAGAACCAGATTCCCCCGGATTTAGTGGTAAAATCTCAAGCCGTTGATATCATTGACGTTACTTTGCACTCAAAATCGACACCCTATGACCGCAACCTCTGTAAAATCAGCATGTAATGCGGTAATTGCAACATCTTTGAGGCGGCAAAGCTAGCGAACATGAATCAATTTTACATCTTTTTAGACTATACAAGAGGCCTTTGATCGTGCTTATCTGACCATCTTTGACCCTCACGGAGGATGAATTGAGACCAGATGAGGCTATATTTTTCCCACTTGAGGTATGTTTTTCGACCAGAAGATGAGTTGGGAAAATCTCATAAGCTCCTGTCGATAAATACCTTCAAGGCACAGGGTGTCGATTTTGAGTT
>JBMDXC010000636.1:0-5496 GCA_048594805.1 Candidatus Entotheonellaceae bacterium
AGGTCGCGCTCGCAATGCTCGAGATCCACCTCATATTCCTCACAAATCGCAGCACGGATGTCAGCCACTTTCCGAGGCTCCTGAATAAGGTTCCAGACAAAAACGCCAACTTCATTTAGACCATAGTAGACCCCAGCGTTCAAGTGAAGAATGACTATCTCGTCGCCTAGATTGGCAGAGAGTTGTTCATGATTGGCGACAACTACCGAATGCAGCAATAACGGCTGTTTTTGTTCTGACAAGTTCATCTCCCCCATTAATCACAAGGGTAAATTACCCTTGTGATCCCGCTTAGGATCGAAAATTAAATAACGTCGCCAATAAGTGTAGGGGGTGGAGGCATTCGGTAATTCCATTGTGCCAACTCTGCATCAAAGATGACCCCCATGTGCTCTTTGAAGTGTGCTGCGACTTTGCGGCCCGTGGCCTAGTGCAAGACCACGAGACTTATTGTGCAATGGGATTGAGTAGCTCACAGTCATAATAGGCACAGATCCGATGCTTCAGTTCGTCCACACGCAACTTCCGATCCGGTTCGGCAATGGCCCGCTTGCCATGCACCCATTTCGGCTCGATGCGGTTCAGCCAGGGACTTTTACTCGGCAAGGGGCACACCACGATGCGACAGCCGCCTGTCTGCTTGACACGCCGGTTATGCGCGTTGAGCCACGCACGCACGGCTTGGCTGACGTGCCACGAGGCATTGTCCCACACCATCAGCAGCGCGCTTTTCCCTTCCGCTGCCAACCGGACTGTCAGCCACCCAAGAAACGGCGGCGTCACGGCACTGACCGGACGCCCGTCCACAAAGCGGAGGAGCATACCCTGTGTGTCCGCGCGTAACAGCCCATAACACGCGACGGCCTTGGGCTCCGGGTCGTGCCAGTCTGGCTCGTTTTGGGTCAGGCGGAGGGGCTGGGCGTCTGTCCAGGTCTGGAGATTGGGCTGGGCGAGGCGGCTCCACCAGACTTCATCCTGAAACCCCACAACCCAGTCCGGATGCCCCAACGCCAGCGCTATCAAGCGATCCCGCCACTTTTTTTTCGCGCGTAGTGCGGATCCGGGCTCATGATCCAGTGTTTCGCTCCCTTCCAATTGGTCTCAAGCCGTTTGAGGGCACGACGGATCGTTTCATCACTCATCAGGCACTCCGTCACGCCCTGCTCATAGCACACGTCAGCTGCCAGGGCCAACGTCCACACCCCCGTGGGTTTGCCATAGAGGCGTGGCTATTGATGCAAGATATGCTGGAGGCGGTCACAAGCTGGGGCGTCCAGCACAGGCTTTACAGTCTTCGGCCGATGCGATTGCTTATCCACGCCCTCTATACCCCGCGTGTTAAAGGCGTGGATGACATTCCGGACGGTTTGGAAGGAACATCCCACCAGCTGCGTAATGGGCTTCGGCGACAGCCGACGGGCACTGGCGAGGACGATTTGGGCACGGCGGACACGGAAGGCGTCCGCCGTGCGCCGGTCGGCCTCCAACTGTGAATGTGTAACAAATTACTAGCAGCACCTGCAAAGTTTGAGGCAAAATAGCCGCTGAAGGGCACATTCATACAGTCGTTGCTATGGCTTGAGGCCACAGGTCTTTTCACCTCAAATTTTGGAGTAGCTGCTCGAAAATGGCCGGCGCCACGATCGAAGCCGCGGGCTCGATGTCCGCTGCCAAAGACACTCATTCCCCCCGCCGCAAGCAGCGGGGCAGCCTGGGCGTTTTTCGTGCACCTCAGCGCAACGGATGTCTTGGCGGGGTTTGTGGCGCCGCCGTAGGGCTTAGGGTAAGGCCTGGGGTTCGCCGTAAATGAAATCGTCCATCACGACGGTGTCTCTGGCGGGGTTTCTCAAGATGCGATTCCCACTGGTAATCCGCACCTGAAAGACGCGTTCGCTCGCATCAAACCCGACCCCCAGGAACGAGAGGCTGCCGCGATTCGTGGGCCCTGGCAACACATGCTGGCTGAAGAGCAGGGCACCATTGACGTCGAAATAGTCGATCCTCGTGCTATTGCCACTATTGACGTCGGTGAAGACCGCGCCAAACCCGTCGACCGTTGCCGCGACGTTGGTGCCAGGCACAAAAAAGAGTACCTCTGTGATGTTACTGTCTATAGCGGTGAAAAGCCGCTGGGGGCTGAAGGTACTGAAGAGCTGGGGAAGCTGGTTGTGGATGCTGCCAAATCGGACCGGGGTATTCGTCGGGTTATCGCTATCGGCGCTCACCAGGAAACCGGTCCCCGGGGTGAAGAAGACGGCGCCGCGCGGAGAGGTGCTGTTAAAGAAGTTGGCCGGGAAAGGATTCGGGTCTGAGGCGCCGTCTGGCACACCGTCCCAGTTGATCTCTCGGCGGCCATCGGGGAATGAGTCAACCACGTTAGGGTTCAGGTCACCCAGAAAGGCCCGGAAATCATCGACCGCGCCTTGGATATCGGCTGGGTCTGCCCCCGATGCTTCAAACACGACCGGTGCAGCCATAGTGATTGTGGGCAACGACAGGATTACTGCGGCCAAGGCGATAGCGACACGCTTCATGATGGTGTGCTCCTTGCGATAACGCTCGCGTTTGATTTGTGGATAGGGTTCGCATTTGTTGGTTATGCATATTCTTCAGCTCATAGACCCACCTCCTCTCCCCACTTTACTGGGTGTTACACGTAACGCCTCGCGCCTATGTGAGTTATGATTCGGGTGTGTCCCACCTTTTCCACACACGCTAGCGCAGGCATGTGAGGGCCTTGCTCTATAAGGGAGGGCTATACAGGTAATGCTCTGTCCCAGGTGCTGCACATAAACGACATTGATATTCAACATATTATGAAGCAGCCAATCACTAACCAGCATTATTTGTGTAGCACGACCCTCTTGTCCATAGCGTCGGAGCAGGGGCCTGTCGGGGCCGACACCCCACCGGTAGCGACCACTCCAGCAGCTGGGAGGAATATAGCAGGGACGTCGCGCACTGTCATAAAGATGTTGTAAAAATTCCGTAAAATTACTGAAAAAACGAGACAGTAGCCATGCTTCAGCGGAAGGTGTTCCAAAGGTGTTGATTCCGGGTTAGATTATGCTCCCAAACTCGTGGCGATTGATGAAGAGACCGATCACCAGATCGTACATGGTCGTCGTTTTGGAAAAACAAATCGTGCGGCGCACGAGACGCTTGATCCGGGTCCGCAGATTGATATGTTTGCTCTCGATTCTCTGCGTGTACCGTTTGCCGACGTCGTGCTGCTCAGGGGCGATATGCCGCTCGTAAGGAATGAGTATTAAATAACTTTACCCATAGGTGTGGGCTGTCGTATGCTCCCTGTGCACGAATCATTGACGCTGAACGGGATGGGAGCCACGCGGATACCGCGCTATAGTCCGGCCATCGAAGCACAGATGCGCCTGTTTTCCCAGCGCCTCTCAGAGAAAGACCGGCGCCGGTATGCCGCGCTTGAAGCCCGCCAGCTCGGACGCGGCGGCCTCACTTATATCGCGCGCATCTTCAGCTGTGCCCAGCATCCCATGGCTCAAGGCCTGCACGCACTCGTGGATCCCGAGGCCCTGAAACAAACGCGCCTCCGTCGAGCCAGTGGCAGCCGTAAGCCAAGCCATGAGGGGATCTCAGGATTGGACAGGGCCTTTCTCCAAGTGCTGGAAGTGCACACAGCTGGCTCCCCCATGACCGCAGCGGTCCAATGGCCCAACCTGACGCACCATGCGAGTGCCGAGCGCTTGGCCGCCGACCATGGCCTCCAGGGCAGTGGCACGGTCGTCAAGCGCCTCGTGCGGCCACACGATGTTGTCCGTCGTCAGGCGCAGAAGCGCACGCGGCCAGGGGAGGGCGCGCCCCGGGATGCGCAGTGTACCCACCTCGCGCGCCGCAAGGAGACGTACACCACTCAGGGCAATCCGATCGTGAGCAGCGATACCAAAAAAAGAGCTGAGTGGCCATGTCTATCGCCCAGGCACCCTCTATACCTCGGCAACCGTTGAGACATTTGAGCGTGACTTGCCGCGTCTGGCCGCAGGGGTCGTCATGCCCCACGGTATGTATGATCTGCGACCGAATCACGGGTCTATCCCCTTGGGCACCAGCCATGACACGCGTGAATTTGCCTGTGACTGCCTCCGCCAGTGGTGGCAGAACTCCGGACGCGCCTTCTCTGCCCAGGCAGAGGCGCTCTTGCTCCTCTGCGATGGGGGTGGGAGCAAGAGCGCACACACCTATCTGTTCAAAGAGGACCTTACAAAGGTCGTGCAGGAGATAGGCGGGGAGAGCCGCGTCGCTCACTATCCGCCGTACACGTCCAAAGACACCCCAATCGCGCAGCGCCTGTGTCCGCATCTGACCCGTGTGTGCCAAGGTGTCCTCTTCAGCCGTGGGGCTCTCGTCCAAGACCTGAGGGCGAAAGCGACCACCCAAACTGGGCTCGCAGTCAGCGTCCACATTGCCACCAAGGCCTATGCCACGGGCCGCAAAGTCGCAGCACACTTCAAAGAGCACATGGGGGTCATCTTTGATGCAGAGTTGGCACAATGGAATTACCGGATACCTCCACCCCCTACACCTATTGGCGACGTTATTTAATTTTCGATCCTTACAAGCTTTTCTCTTCCAGCGGTGGCAGCGGAGTATAACGAAAGGAGGCGTTTGTGCCACCAATCACTATCCTCCCCTGACATTCCACCCACGCATGGGCCTCAAACTGCCCTGTCTCGCTGCGGGCCACACCAATACGGAGGTGAGCCAGGTGGCCCTGGCGGCCTAGCAGCACCCGCGTGGTCAGGGCCTGGGTGAGACACGTAGCTGCGGGTATATATTGGCTTGCCACCGTCACAGCCCAAACAACTCGCTCGATGGAAGTGTGCTCTGTATCGTGCCACGTAGTGGTCGCGCATGCCATTTTTGTCAGAAAGCGCCACAAGGTCTGAAACGGGAGTAGCCACAACCCCAGCCTGACTGCCCCAAGCAGCAATACCGACTTGACCACAAGCATTCGGTCTGCCGAGGAAAGGTGTACGAATTTAAGCAGCGACCTCATCTTTAACCTCTATAAGCCCTTTGGCTGCCAGCTCTTGGAGCAAAGAAGATCGCGCTCACAGGGATCCAGCTCAACCTCATATTCCTTGAGCAGGACATCACGAACCTTGTATACGGTTCTTGGTTCCTGGATCAGATTCCAAATCCAGGCCCCTATGGCATTGAGACTGTAGTATATTCCGGACTTAATTTGGAGCCTGCCTGTGGCTGCACCCGGCTCCAGTCCCATATGGCGAGCGCAACACCGAGTTCCGCCACACCCGCAGCAAGTAGGGACTGGACGACCTCGAAGGAGAACATGCCTGATACCCACGTATCTCCCATCCAAAGACTTACTGCTGTGACAGCAGGACCTGCAAAGCAACGGCTCCCCACCGGGTGCGGAACAGCCATCCCACGGTAAGCCCGAACGACATAAAAAGCAAGACAGCTCCAACGAGAGCCGCCCTACCGCACCATATTATC
>JBMDXC010000637.1:0-4677 GCA_048594805.1 Candidatus Entotheonellaceae bacterium
ACAGGAGCCCATCCTGATAGCCCGCCGCTGTGAGGCATGCAACGGTACCGGACAGCGGGTTGACAGCCGCCGTGACAGCGGGATGTTGTTTCAGCAGATTACCACGTGTCCGAGCTGTCACGGACGCGGCAACATCATTGATAAACCCTGTGCTGACTGCCATGGGCGAGGCGAGGTGGAGCGTGAGGAGCAACTGACAGTCACTATTCCCGTGGGGATTGAAGAGGGCATGGCACTGCGCGTCCCAGGCCATGGGCTCCCCAGCCAGGGCATCGGCGGCACCCCTGGCGATCTGCTGGTGATGGTGCGTAGTACGCCAGATGCGCGTTTCGAGCGCCACGGTGCCGACCTCTGGCGCCTTGAGATAGTCCAGGTCCCTGACGCCGTCCTCGGCACACGGCTGGAGGTACCGACGCTCGATGGCCACGCCACAGTCACCGTGCCGCCGGGGACGCACCCCGATACTCTGCTACGACTCCCCCACAAAGGTCTCCCCGTCTTCGGGAGCAAAGAGCGGGGCGACATGTATCTCCGTGTATGTGTGCACATTCCAGAGCCGCTCTCGGCAGAGGAGCGCACATTGTACGAGCGCCTGCGCACACGCCATGAGGAAAAAACGTAGCTCCCGACGTCCGATGCCCTCTAAAAGACCGGCACGTAGTCCTCTACTTCGCCGTCCGCCGATAACCCGGGGTCGAGCAAGCGCCTCTCCATGATGATCAGGTCGTGGAACGTGCCACCGAGGTCGCACACATGGGCTGGGAGCACTGCTACCGGGACGAAGCCCAACACCTGGGCCGTATGCCTGGCCGCTGGCTCCGTATCCGCGACCACTTCGAATATGAGCTTCTTCAGCCCTTTATCTCCAGCAATATCGATGAGCTTATGTAGCAGACCGCGACCCACCCCGCGGTTGCGATAGGCCGGGGCCACCACCACCCGGACTTCCCCGATATGCTGGCGTGCTCCCGCGCGGCGGTGGTGCAGGGTGCCATCACCGATGATCTTGCCATCCAGGAATGCGAGCAGCGGCAGTACCCGGCTGTAGTCAAGGGTCTGGACCCAGCGGGCGATAATTTTGGGGTCAGTCACATCTTCTTTCAGATAAAAACGGTCCTCTGGAGGAATGCTGCGGAAAAACTCCAGCAGGGCATCCTGATCTTGCGGTACCATGGGGCGGATGGTCATCTGGGCGCCATCAGTGGTGAGATACACTGTTGGGTATCCCGGGATGGGGTAGATCGTGGTCGTGGTCATAGCCTGGTCTCTCCTTGCTCAGAGTCAATCAATTGCTACGCCAAAGCAAGAGAGCAATCCACGTGCCACAGTGGGCGCTTGCACCGGTACGTGCGCTGCAGCCAGTCAGGACTCTCCCTCAGCCGACGTATTGTCCGCGCGACGGACAGACTGTCAGGACAGTCTGTCAGCATATGTCCTACAACACTTGCCACCCCCGAGCAGCACGTCGTCGGCACACAACACCCACAGAGAGGCGAGACGTCAGTGTGCCGCCTCAGCCGAAACCCTTGTCGGGACAAGATACCGGTTCGTATTCCTCGTCTGTCCAGGCCTCTCACTTATGAGGAGGGGGAGGCCTATGGTGAGGAGGAGGCCACCGACGCCGAAAGTGCTGCGGAGGAAGCCGCCAGTACCAGGGATCCCAATACCACGGATCCCACTCCCACCAATACCAGACATCGGGATAAAGTGGGGTGACGTAGACCGTCTCCGGCCACAGATAGATTTCCACACAGGCGAGGAGCGGATACACATAGTCAATCTCCCCAATTTTAGCGGTGGAAGTGCCCAGGACCCGCCCCGCAACGGTGACGACCCGCCCGGCGGTATAGGTGATCGGATCGAGGTGCCGATCACAGCGCACCATGAAGCGTCCCTCGCTGCGATCCGTCTCCAGGGGTCTCTCCGTGCTATCGAGCGGTTTTTGTAGCACCTCGAGCAACGTCGACCCGGGGACGTTCGTGGTGCGCAAGATATTACCTCCCATAATGACCAGGCGGCCCATATAGGCCTCCGGCCTCGCACGCAATTGCTCCAAGGTGATGGTCCGATCGGCCTCCTGACGCACCTGAGCGGACATCACAGCGATGCACCCCGTCTGCATCAAGGCGACGACACTGAGGAGGCTGACGAGATCCCACATCGTCCACCGCGTTCTCCGATGCATGATATCCCTCCACATGCCTGAGTTTCCTGACTGTAGAGAGCAAAACCTGTGCCAGAGGCCGGCGCTGGTTTCCAGAGCGCACATAGCTGACCAGCGCTCTGACACCCTGCTCACTCCTCAGGAAAGATGTCAGGGGGTGCTCAGCCCACAGCACGCGATGCACGCGGCTGTGCCGGCCGTGCTCCATCGCCTGGCACGGGTTTTGCTGCTACGGTCCCTGCTGCTCAGGTTCTCACGTTCCGTAGCCGCCGGATGTGGCCCGGTCGAGATGGCCCGGGAGTAGGAACAACCCCAGGCAGATGCTCATCGAGCGTGTTAAAAGGCAATGGCCAAGATCTGGCTTCTAGTTGCTTCCGTTCATGCTGCAGTGGAGACTCTACTGCGCATGTTGATTGCACATGTGGACACGCATGTGCCCGATCCTCTCTGGAGGTCCTGATGTGGTGGATGGTTGGCCTGATACTCATGGGATGGTTCGGTCATGCTCTGGGACAAGACAGCCCAGGGGGAAACGAACAGATGGAGGCAGAAAATGCCAGGAGGGCCTCTGACTGGGCTATCGTGCAATTCAATACGGATATCAAAGACTTCCCCTCATGGGAGGCATTCAAGACCGCGGTCCTGTCTCAGGTTGGGCCGGGCACACTGGGGACCTGTTATACGTATAGCGGGGGTACGGTGGAAGTCACTACGGAGCCATTACCCAGGGAAGACCAGGATGCAAGGTGGCAGAAGACCACGGGAAAAGGGTGGCAACAGCTGACGAAAGGACGCAGGTTTTTCGAATATCGGTTCAACGAAAAGGCGGATATATTGTTCTGGATAGAAGGTGTCAACCCACGGTTTTTCTTTGCGTTCAGCAAGAAGATGTGCGAAGTGCCCTTGGGCGACATACCTTAATAGTATCTGCCTGGTCATGGGATGTTTCGACAATTCTGGCCATCCCTAGGATCATGCGCCCTGCTCCTCGCCCACAGCCTGGAGTGTGAACGTATGTGCCTGACCAGCCATCTGACCCCTGAAATTCCCGTGCTCTCCAGCCGCTGGGCAGATCCTTCACCCTGCTGGAGCGATCGGTCTCCGCCCCATGTTGCGCACGGCTGCGGCCGTGGCGCTGGGCGCCATGGTCACCGTTTTGACTCTATCTTCCAGGGCACCGGCGCATAAGGAAGAGAGCACATGGATGCATCGCTCGCGTTGGCGCTCATCTTGAGCGGCGCAATTGGCGTGTCGCTCGGCATGCTGGGTGGCGGCGGGTCGATTCTGGCCGTGCCGATGCTGGTCTATGTGGCCGGGGTGGCAGCACAAGATGCCGTAGCGATGTCACTGGCGATTGTCGGAGCTACAAGTGCGATTGCGAGTGTCTTGCACGGGCAGCAGGGACGACTCAATTACAAAGTCGCCGCCATCTTCGGCGGTGCCGGCATGGTGGGCGCGTTCATCGGCGCAAAGTTCACGCACCTCGTATCGAATGCCGTGTTGCTGCTGCTATTTGCCGCACTGATGCTCGTCGTAGGGACCCTGATGCTGGTGCGGCCCCAACGGGAACCCGCCAGCGCCAGCACGCCCCACACCACTAGCCTCCCGCGTGTGCTCCTGGCAGGCGTCGGGGTTGGTGTGGTGACAGGCTTCCTGGGCGTGGGTGGTGGCTTTTTGATCGTGCCAGCGCTGGTGTTCTTCACCGCCTTACCCATGCATGTGGCGGTTGGCACGTCGCTGCTGGTCATTGCCATCAATTCAGCCGCAGGTTTTGTGGGCCATCTGGATCAGGGGAATATCCCCATGGCACTCACTGTCGCCTTCACAGTGGCAGCCATTGCTGGCACATTCGTTGGGGCGCGTGTAGCGGCGTACATCCCCGCGCAGCGTATGCGCCGCTTGTTCGCAGGGTTCGTGATGCTGGTGGCGCTCTTCCTGATCATGGCCAATTATCGTGTCCTGCTTTAGAAGCAGTGGTGCGTGCCAGCGGCTTTTCGCTCACCACGCATCTGGACTCATTGAGAACAATTTCTTGGTATGTAGAATGCCAGGGAGAAGCGCCAGCGCCATGCATCTGACAAATTGTGCCAACAGCGGACAATATATCCAGATGAGTGGAGTAGAACAAGAGTGGCTCGTGGCGAGTACAGCCCCATTTTTCACGCATCACGCCCCATTTCTTCCTTGGCACATTCTTTGCTGACTTCAGATAGATGTTGTAGATGTGAACAGCAACAAGGAGGGAGAGTATGCATGCTCAGACATCGCATCATCAAATCGTGATCGTGGGTGGCGGCAGCGGCGGCTTGACCGTAGCGGCACGCCTGAAGCGTGCGCTGCCCCGACCAGACATCGCCATCGTGGAGCCGTCACGCACCCACTATTATCAACCCCTGTGGACCTTGGTCGGGGCGGGTATCGTCAACAAAGAAGTGACGGCGCGCCCCGAAGCTGATTACATACCTCAGGGGGTGCATTGGCTCCAGGACCACGCGGCAGAGCTACGCCCTGCT
>JBMDXC010000638.1:0-3113 GCA_048594805.1 Candidatus Entotheonellaceae bacterium
GGAGATGATGCTTGTGAGTATCTACAAACGAGGGAAGAGCTGGTATTACGATTTTCTCTACCGTGGTGAACGGTATACAGGCTGTATCGGAGTTGTGTCCAAGACAGTGGCGAAGGAGGTGCTGGCGAAAAAGAAGGCTGAAGCAACTGAGGGCCGCTATACGTCACCGGCCAAGAAACCGAGTCCGCTTCTGGAGGACTTTGTAAAGGAGTATTTTGATTACTACCGGGTGAATCATCGACCACATTCCGTACGACGCCATGAAATCTCCTGGCGTGCTATTCAGCCGGTGCTTGGCACCAAGCGATTGACGGACATTGCCCCATTCGATCTGGAGCGTTATCGGCGGACCAGGAAACAGGCCAGAAAGAGTGATGCGACCATCAACCGGGAACTGGCGTTTCTGCGGCATGTGTATAGCATGGCCGTCACCTGGGGAAAAGTGGCAGAAAACCCGGTTAAGAAAGTGCGATTGGCACGCGAAGACAATGGGCGTGTGTGTATGCTGAGCCCGGAAGAAGAAGTGCAGTTGCTCGCCAACTGTGGTCCACAACTCAAGCCGTTGGTCATTGCCGCGTTACATACGGGTTTTCGTGCCTCAGAATTGCTGTCGCTGACCTGGGATGAGGTTGATTTTCGACGACACACGGTGACGGTACGAGCCGCGTATGCCAAGAACGGTGAAAGTCGCAGTGTGCCGATGAATAAGGTCTTGACTGAGGTATTGCAGGGCGTTAGAATGATCGGACTGGCAACGGAGCAAGTTTTCTGCAATGTGCGCGGGAAACCGTATCGCTCATTCCGTACAGCTTTTGAACGAGCGGTACACAAAGCGGGTGTGGAGGATTTCACCTTTCATGACCTGCGGCATACCTTTGCCAGTCGGCTGGTCATGCGCGGTGTGGACCTGCCCACCGTGAAAGACTTGTTGGGACATAAAACCATTGCCATGACGTTGCGGTATACGCATCTTACCAGTGATCATAAGCAACGGGCCGTGAGTACGCTAGAGCCGATGTCGGAGCAAAGTCCCAGCAATTTTCACAACAGTGCCCAACAGCCATCGCGCCTGGTCATATAAGCCATTGATTTCCTGTGTGATGGCGGCATAGCCAAGTGGTAAGGCAGAGGTCTGCAAAACCTCCATTCCCCGGTTCAAATCCGGGTGCCGCCTCTGCGCCTCTCGTACTTATACCCAGGTTCCCAACGCGCTTTTGAGTTACATTCTCTCAGAGGACTTGTCTCTCTCATTGTTCTGTTTTTGCTGGGAGGCGAAGACAGGAGCAATCAGGGGTGCCCCATACACGGGATGGGGTGTGACTACGACTGTCACGCCGTAGACTTGGCTCAGGCGGTCTGGTGTCAGCACAGCTTCAGGATGTCCCATGGCTACCAGGGTGCCATGCGCCAGGAGAGCGACGCGGGTGGCACAGAGCGCTGCATGATTTAAGTCATGCAGCGTGACCACCACCGCGATGCCATCATGCTGGGCGAGGCGTCGGATGAGGGCTAACAGTTCCGTCTGATAGCGCAGATCCAGGTGTGCAGTGGGCTCGTCCAGCAGCAGAAACTGTGGTTGTTGCGCCAGGGCCCGTGCCAGAATGACGCGCCGTCGTTCGCCGCCGGAGAGCTCGGTGATGAGACGATGACGCAGCGTCTGGAGATCGGTCTGTGCCAGCACGTGCTCGATAGTCTCATGGTCCTGGGTCGTGTACGGCAAGAGCCAGCCGCGGTGCGGCGCGCGACCGAGGGCTACCGCCTGCTCGACAGTGAGAGGCGACGATACCCCCTCGCTTTGTGGCGCCAGGGCTAAACGGCGTGCGACCGCACGTGGGCGCAGCCGCCAGATATTGGCGCCAGCCAGGAGGACCGTACCAGTGCGTGGCCGTAACAGGCGCGCCAACGCTCGTAGCAAGGTCGTTTTCCCAGCACCATTTGGGCCTAGCAGAGCCAGAATCTCACCCGGCTGGACGGTCAACGAGAGGTCGTGCAGCACGGTATGCTGATCATAGGCACAGGCCAGCGCCCGCGCCTCCAGCCGTGTCATCGCTGGGCTCCTAACATGCCTTGGTGCGTCTTCAGCAAATAGAGAAAGAATGGACCTCCCAGGGCCGCTGTGAGCACTCCGGCTGGCAACTCCAAGGGCGCCAGTACGGTACGTGCCACATCATCTGCTAGCAGGAGTAATAAAGCTCCTAACAAGGCACTGGTAGGGATGAGGTGGACATGATTCGCTCCGACTAATAGTCGCGCCGCATGCGGTGCCACGAGCCCCACAAAGCCAATGGTTCCCCCAGCGGCGACTGCCGCGGCAGTGGTGAGACTGGTAGCAGCGACGATAGCCAAGCGTGTCCATGCCAGGGGTAAGCCCAGGCTCTGTGCCGTCTCATCGCCAAAGGCCAGCGCATCGAGTGGCCGGGCTAACATCCACAGGACACCAAGACCTATGCCTACATATGGCAGGCTCGTGCGCAGCTGCGGCCACCCTCGCCCGGACAATCCACCCAGCAGCCAGTTCAGGACAGCATAGGTGCTCTGCTCGTTGAAGAGCATTACTAAAGAAACGATGGCACTCAGGAAGGTATTCAGGGCTGCCCCGGCCAGGAGCAAGGTGGTCGCTGGCACCACTCCCCCCATCTCAGCAATGCTGTAGGCCGCTGCGACTGCCAGCAGTGAGCCAGCGAAGGCCGCCAGCGATACTGGCCCAACACCTGTGACGATGGCCAACGTTGCGCCCAGGGCCGCACCACTGGATGCTCCGATCACGAAAGGGTCAGCCAAGGGATTCCGAAAGAGCCCCTGCAACGCCGCACCCGACACCGCCAGTCCAGCACCCACAAGGGCCGCGAGCAACACCCTGCCCAAGCGTATCTCCCAGACAATAATAGCATCTGTCGCCGCCACACCGGGCGTCGTTGGTTGCAAGAGCGCCCTCACGACACGGCCAAGCGGCAGCATCACCGCGCCTACTGCCACACTGGCCATGATGACGAGCGCCAGCAGCGCTATGAGCATGGGGATGAGTGCAACACGGCGGCGCCCTATGACCGGGCGGGGTGTCTGATGCGTCACAACCGTCGGCTCCTAGTGCATAATCAAGCGACCTTTTTGGG
>JBMDXC010000639.1:0-4658 GCA_048594805.1 Candidatus Entotheonellaceae bacterium
AGAGGGCTCTGAACTTGCTCACGACCGAGCAATTCAGACCGAGGTCGATTCCTTCGACACCGCGGCTGGAAAACAGGCGTTGAAGGACAAATTCAAGACCAATCCGAGACTCATCGAAGGCTATCAGCGGGATCAAAGAAAGTACTACCGCGAAGTTTCATCCAAGCATCTGTACCGTTGGTTGATGTACAAACATCTCGGGTACGCCTTTCAGCAAAACGGAGTTGATCTGGTAGTTTTTCTGACCTGCAACATGGGACAGTCCGAAACCTTCGTCAGAAAGATAGCCACCGATTGGGGCATCAAAACACGGGCCTACCGGAAGTACATCTGGTTTGGAGGAGGCGTGAATATGCAGCGACCTCGCGTCTATCTCGACGGGGATCCTTCCGACGACCTGAGTCCTGACGAACAGACCAGAGAGATTCCCCAGAATCCCAAATACTTCTATACAGCGGGTCCGCTTCCGGGTACGGAGGAGGCCAACCGTCGCTTTTGGGAATTGGCGCGGGTTGTTCCCTAGGGCAGCGCTGCATAAATCCATCCTGGATTTCTCAGCGGACAGCAATGCCGAATACAATTCGCTCAATTTCTCGCAGTTTGTAGAAGGTCGAAGATGGTGTCCATGAGCACGAGAAGGCCTCGAAAAGGTTTGCGTCTTTGCAAGCGCTGCGCCCTGCAGCAGACAGAAGATACACCGCGCCTCCGCCAGATTTTACGCGCTACAAACTGCGAGAAATTGAGCGGAAGCGATTGGCGCATCGCGTAGACGAATCATAGTGTGGCAGAGAAGCGTCGACCTCATAGAACCAAACTGCCTTGTCAATGTCCGCTGCACGGTCCCCATTGACACAGGGCGTGCTGTCCCCAGGGAACATGACAGCTCGGTTGGCTCATGCGCGTCAGGAAATGCCCAATGTCGTGAAGTGGCGTGGGGCCAGAGAGATGATCTCGGACACTCTGGCCTGCAAACGTAGGATGTCGGCTCCTTTTCCGCACGTTGTTGCATGAACCAACCGCGTCATAGCTGTGCTTGACATTCCATACGTCATCCGTTACACCAAACACGCCAGTCGACTCCGGATGCGTGTGACATGTTGTTGAGCGTCAGGGGGCAGCCTGCCATGCAGTGCCCAGAAGAGGTCAAACTGAGCCGCGAAGACGGCGAAGCGTTACGCACACGGCTCGCAGCCGATGCCTTGACTGCCGCTGATCGATGCGTGTTGGACCAGGTGCTCCAGTGGTATTTTTGGCTGCTATTCGCCTTGCAGGAGGCACGGTTCAGCCTCAAGCGGCTCCGGGGCCTGCTCTTTGGCGAGAAGCCCTCCACACGCCGGACCTCGCCTCCTCCTGGGGCATTGTCGTATGCCGGCCCTGAGCCTGGAAGACTTGGCAGTGCGCCGGCATGCACCGGGGTAGAGGCCACGCAATCGTCAGAAGCCGGGGGGTCGCCTGCTGCTGCCAAGCGTCGCCCCGGCCATGGCCGTTGGGGCGCCGACACGTACCGTGGCGCCGAGCACGTGGAGTGCCGCCATGAGACCTTGACGGCAGGCGAGCGCTGTCCGGTCTGTGGGCGTGGACGCTTATATCGAGTCGCGCCAGGCGTGGATATCTATCTGGATGGGCATGCGCTCCTCTCAGCCGTGCGCTATGTCCTCGAGAAGTTCCGGTGCTCGGCGTGTGGCCAGGTGTTCACGGCGGCCGCGCCGCCCGAGGTGGGGACAGAGAAATACAGTGCCCGCGCACGAGCGGTATTGGTGTTGGGACGCTACTACCTGGGGGTACCCCTCTACCGGCTCCAAGGGTATCAGGCGATGGTGGGGGTGCCGGTCTCGGATGCCACGCAATGGGATCAGATCGAGCGGGTGGCCGATTGTGCGTACCCGGTCTTTGAACAGCTAAAAACCCTCGCGGCGCAAGGAGAGGTGATCTACCAGGACGACACGCATGTCCGGATTTTGTCGCTCATCGCTGAAAACCGCCAGGCCCACACTGATGGCACCTCTGAGGGGCGGACGGGGATGTACACCACAGGCTTGGTCGTCCAGCAGGATGAGCACACGATCTGCCTGTATTTTGCCGGGCGCGCCCATGCGGGGGTGAATCTCGAGGCGCTGTTGACGCGGAGGGAAGCAGGGCGAGACAAGCCGTTGGTGATGTCAGATGCGCTCGCGAGCAATACTGCGGATGAAGGGGCACTGATTCGCTGCCACTGTCTGGCCCATGGCCGACGCAAGTTCACCGAGCTGGAAGAGGTGTTTCCTGACGAATGTACCGTAGTCATTGAAGCCCTCAAGCAGGTGTTCGACCATGAGGAAGAGGCGCGCGTCCAGCAGATGAGTGCCGGGGCGCGCTTGCGGTACCATCAACAGTATAGCGGCCCCATCATGGAGCAGCTCAAGCACTGGCTGGACGCACAGATTGAGGAGCGCACGGTCGAGCCCAACAGCAGTTTGGGCAAAGCGTTTCAATACCTGCTCTCCCATTGGCAGACGCTGACCCGGTTTCTGGAGGTGCCGGGGGCGCCTCTGGAGAACAATACCGCGGAGCGGGCGTTGAAATTGGCCATTCGCCAGCGGAAAAACAGTCTCTTCTACAAAACGGACTATAGTGCCTACATCGCCAGCATGCTGACAAGTCTTATTGCCACCTGCCTGCACGCCGGGGTGAATGCCTTGGACTACTTGGTGGCCTTGCAGGAGCATCGGCCAGCGGTCTTCGGCGATCCAGCCGCCTGGCTGCCGTGGAATTACCACACGAACCTGACCCCGCCTTAGGTCAGCTTCTTCCAATCCTCTGCCATCCCAGCCTGCTGGGGATTCCCATTCCACAGTACAATGGCCAACTCGCGTGCCGACAGGGGCGTGCTGACGTCCTGCGTGGTGGGCCACCACAGGAAGCGACCCTGAGAAAGCCGTTTGGTACACAGCCAGAAGCCTTGGCCGTCATAGCACAGGATTTTGAGCGTGGTGCCCGCGCGGTTCCGGAAGACGTAGAGCGCGCCGCTGAGGGGATTGTCGCCGAGTGCGCGGCGGCAGACGGCGGCGAGTCCATCGATGCCTTTGCGGAAGTCGACTGGTTCTGTGGCCACAAAGATACGACTCTGCGGGGTCATCTGGAGCATCCGGGCGTCTCCAAAAAGGTGCGCACCAATGCCACCAGCGGGGGCTGCGGCTCGTGGGCGTGGATCCGCAGCCGGGTGCCATCAGCCCGATAGAGTTCAATCTCGGTCCCCGCGGTGGGGAGCGGCCACGCGGGGGTAGCTGTGACTTCCACAAAGCCCAAGGCGGCTGATGCTGGCGCAGACCGTGCGTCATAATAGGCCGCGCAGCGCTTTTTCAGTTCCCCTCCGCTCACGCGTAATCGCGTCGCCACGCGGGTAATCGGGAACATCGTGGTTAAAGCAATGGCTTGCTCCCACAGGTGTTGGGGAATGGGCTCAGCACGTGTGGTCCGTGTCTGACGCCATTCGTCAAAGCGGTCGGCGACATGGGTGAGTTGTTGCTGGGCATGTGCAGGGGGAATGGTTTTCATCGGTGCCTCCAAGCTAGGGGGGTAGACTTGAAGATACTGTAGACGGAGGCAGCTTCACATATCACGCAGACTCACCGGAAGTACACGTATCTCCAACCTCTTCATAGCCGTAGAGTTCATCTTCCTCTTCTTCAACGGGCTGCAATAAGGCTTGGATTCGCCGTTTATCAACCGGATCATTGACCAGAAACATCGTGCCCCACATGATCCCGTAAAACTCAGCTCCGGTGTGCTGCGCAACGATTTTCACCCATTCGGTCGGGATCGCTGAAAAGCCGGTGACTAACCGTTCTGCTGCTTCGTATTTGGTCGTAGTCTTTACACCTCCTTTCTGTCTCAGGGGTCGCTGTAGCGTCCCTGCGCCTGCACAGCTCCCGATTGAACCTGTGCAGGGTGCAGAGAAACTATGGGTTGGAGCGTCTGCCAATGACAGGCTGATCCTTCCCCCTCCTACGTCTGTGCAGGCGGTTTTGCCCGGGCGTTTCGTCTCCCGCTGGTATGCGTTGGCGGTGGCACGACTGCCGGACGCTGACAGAGCTCTTCATGGCGCTTTCTCACCTCTTCTTCAACCGCCTTCGCGGGTCTGGTATACCCAAAGAAGAGCATCCGTTGTTTAATAGTTTGGATGCGTGCCTCGACCTCAGCGTCTGAAAGGAGCTGGGGCGCAGGAGCAGTCATAATGGTATGTTCCTCTGTCAGCAGCCGGACTTTCGCATGGAAATTGGGGAGTGTGCTTAGTTCATTAGATATTAAGTTTTCTTGATCTTTATACGTTCTTTGTCGGTATTGTGGAATATACTGACCGGTGTCGACCAAGATAGGATTGTGGGCAAGCACTCCCATGCAATAACGAAGCTCTGTGAGCATGGCAACGACAGACTCCGCCAGCCACCGGTATTGCTTGGCCTGCTGGTGCACAAAGCGGGAAGCATCGTCTTGCAGAAAGGTGGGATGGCCCAGTTGCGCCATCCCTTCACGAAAATACCGCAACTCGTGCGCGCCACCAAAAAGCTCCGTCTTGGACGTCTTCATATATGGCGAAAAGGTGTATTCAATTTTTTTACCCTGGGCTGTTGTGAGGATGTACAGAGCAAGTGGGGGAATGGAGATATCTGCGCGCTGTT
>JBMDXC010000064.1:0-6477 GCA_048594805.1 Candidatus Entotheonellaceae bacterium
GAGTATCCCAACGGGCTCGCCTTCTCCCCCGATGAGCGCGTCCTGTACGTGGCCATCACCCGGCGGGATGACGGCTGTATCGAGGAGAAAGCCCGCGGCGAGGTGTGCACGCACCAGTGCATCCGTGCCTTTGATGTGGCCGCTGACGGCACCTTGAGTAACAATCGCATTTTTGCCACTCTGGCAGCAGCTGCAGACGGCGTGCCCGATGGGATGAAGGTCGACGTAGAAGGGCGGGTCTATTGCACCGGCCCTGAAGGCTGCTGGGTCTTTGACGCCTCTGGTAACCATCTGGGGATCATTCGCCTCCCCGAAATCCCGGCGAATTGCGCCTGGGGCGGGTCTGATCACCGGACGATGCTGTTTACGGCCCGGACATCCGTGTACACGCTGCACATGAAGACCCCCGGTACTCGGATTCCGAGATCTGCTTAGACCGGCGCACTGCAATTGCCCTTCCAGTCTGGCGGGGCACATTGCCTCTGGGCAGTAATCCTTGTCGAAAGGAGCACACAATGACTGAGCACGCAGCGGCGCCGGCCGCTCTCTCACCGCACCAGCTCGAGCAACTGTGGGCAGAACACCTCAAAGGGGAATTCGAAACCAAAGATGTCGAGGCGACCCTGGAGACCATGGTAGAAGATGCCTACGTCAACCACATGCCGGTGAACACCGGGGGCCGTGGCAAGGAAGCGTTGCGGGCCTTCTACCGAGATGACTTTATTCCCTCATGGCCTGACGATTTACAGATGACGCCTGTCAACCGGGTGGTCGGCGCGGGGCAGCTGGTGGATGAACTGCACCTCACGTTTACCCACAGTAAGTCCATGCCCTGGTTTTTGCCCCATGTTCCCCCAACGCACAAAAAAGTCGCCGTGGACATTGTCGTTGTCGTGCAGTTTCGCGGCGACAAACTCGCCTGTGAGCGGATCTATTGGGATCATGCTGCAGTGCTGCGGCAAGTGGGTTTGTTGCAGGCGTAAGACGCGGCTCAATAGGCTTGACATCCCAGGGCACACAGCGTATTCTCGCCCCAGAGACAGCCATAGGCCGCAGAGCCCCTCTCGTGTGAGGTATCGAAGATGAGGATAACCCGCTCATGAGCGGTGTGCCACGGAGATCGGTAGGACGGCGTCGGCCACAGCCCCTGGACATCGGCTTGCCGTTGCTCCCGGTGCGGGACATTGTGGTCTTTCCCTATATGGTCGTGCCATTGCCCGTAGGGCGTGAGGCCTCGGTACGGGCCGTCGAAAGTGCCTTCAACGCCGACCGCCAGCTCGTGCTGGCCACACAACGCCAGGGAGCCGTTGAAGAACCAGAACCCGATGACCTCTATCGGGTCGGGACAGTCGCCTCAATTTTACGCATGCTGAAGATGCCCGATGGGCGTCTCAAGCTCCTGGTACAGGGGCACCTCAAAGTCCGCATCCATGCCTACATGCAGCTCCAGCCCTACTGGCGTGTACGCTATGAGACTCTGGAAGAGGCCAGTAGTGTGGCGGTGTCGGCGTTGGAACTCGAAGCGCTCGTGCAACATACGCGCGAGCAGCTCGAGCATTTGCTCTCCATGGGCAAACTCATTCCCCCTGACATGCTGATTCTGGCGGACAATGTGCAGGTGCCTGGTCGCCTGGCAGATGTCATTCTGGCTAATCTGGGCCTGGGGGTAGAGGAAGCCCAGGCGCTGTTGGAACTCCCAGACCCAGTGCGTCGCCTACGCCGCGTCGGCGAACTGCTGCACAAAGAACTGGAAATGATGGCCATGCAGCGCCGCATCGAGTCCGAAGTGCAGGAGGAAATCAGCAAGACCCAACATGAGTACTTCCTCCGCGAGCAGCTCAAAGCCATTCAAAAGGAGTTGGGCGAGTTGGACGCCTCCACTGCCGACTTACTCGCGTTCCGGGAGTGCATTGATGAGACTGACTTGCCAGCCGTGATCGAACAGGAATGCCGTAAGCAGCTTGCACGGCTGGAGCGCCTGCACCCCGAGGCCGCTGAGGCCGGTATGGTGCGCAGCTATCTGGAGTGGCTCGTCGAACTCCCCTGGACAGTCACGACCACCGACCATCTTGATTTGCATGAGGCGCGGCGTGTGCTCGATGAAGACCACTATGGTCTGGAGCACGTCAAGGAACGTATTTTGGAATACCTCGGGGTGTGCAAGCTCAAAGAACAGATGAAGGGGCCAATCCTCTGTTTCGTCGGCCCTCCGGGAGTCGGGAAGACGTCACTCGGGCAATCGATCGCACGCGCTCTGGGGCGGAAATTCGTGCGCCTGTCCTTAGGTGGTATTCGGGACGAGGCAGAGATTCGCGGCCACCGGCGCACGTATGTGGGTGCTCTCCCCGGTAGAATTCTGCAGAGCATGCGCCAGGCGGGATCGGCAAATCCGGTGTTCATGCTGGACGAGGTAGATAAACTGGGCGCGGATTTCCGGGGTGATCCAGCAGCGGCACTCCTGGAGGTGCTCGACCCTGAGCAGAATCACGCCTTTAGCGATCACTATCTGGGGATGCCGTTCGATTTATCACGGGTCATGTTTATCGCCACTGCCAATCTCGCTGACCCCATTCCTGGGGCCTTGCGTGACCGTATGGAGATCATCACGCTCGCCGGCTATTCGGAGGACGAAAAGCTGCACATTGCTCGGCGCTATTTGTTGCCTCGCCAGCTCTATGAGCACGGCCTCGAAGCGCGCCATCTGCGCCTCTCAGAGATGGCCATTGCGCACATTATTATGGCCTACACGCGTGAGGCAGGGGTGCGGAATCTCGAACGCGAACTTGCCACCATCTGTCGCAAGATCGCGCGCAAGGTGGCGGAAGGACAAGAGCAGACCTTCCACATCCATACGGGCAACGTGCCGCGCTGGCTGGGTATGCGCAAGTATCTGCCGGAGGTTGAGCAGCAGCGTGACGAAATTGGCGTGGCCACAAGTCTTGCCTGGACGGAGGCCGGCGGCGTCATGATGTATGCGGAAGCCACTGTCATGGACGGCACAGGTCAGCTGTTGCTGACAGGATCGCTTGGGGAAGTGATGAAAGAGTCAGCGCAGGCGGCGCTGAGCTATACGCGCGCGCGGGCGCGAAACCTGGGCATCCTGCAGACGGTCTTCCGAGAGTGTGATCTGCATATCCACGTCCCGGCCGGGGCGATCCCTAAAGACGGTCCCTCAGCTGGTATTACGCTCGCCGTTGCCCTCATTTCGGCGCTCACGGCCACGCCGGTGTGTCATACGGTGGCCATGAGTGGCGAAATCACCCTGCGCGGCCAGGTGCTGCCAGTGGGTGGGGTGAAGGAAAAGCTGTTGGCCGCCAAGCGGGCTGGCGTGCAGTGCGTTGTGCTGCCAGAGGGGAATCGTCAGGATGTCATCGACGTGCCCCCCAAGCTCCGCCGTGGTTTGCGCTTCGTGTTCGCGCGTACCATGGATGAGGTCCTGGCTGTGGCCCTGGTGCCCCAGGGTGACTTGCTTGCTCCCTCTCCCGATGGGAGAGGGCCGGGATGAGGAGCTTTTCCCAGGGCTGAAGCGCTCTCACTGCACCACGACGCGATGGTAATGTTTTTTGCCGGCTCGCAAGAGCAACGCGCCATCGTGCAGATCAGCGCTGGTAACGACGGCTTCAAGATGGGCCAGGCGTGTACCATTGAGACTGGCCCCGCCCTGTTGGATGAGGCGACGAGCTGCGCTCTTTGACACGGCCAGGCCAGTTTCAACGAGCAGATCAACCACTGACACCCCAGCCGCCAGGCGCACCTGGGGAATAGCAGTTTCTGGTACCCCTGTAAGTTCACCTATACCTTCAAACAGCGCATGGGCCGCGTCTCGCGCCTGGCACGCCTCGTCCTCACCATGCGTCAACCTCGTGACCTCAAAGGCCAATACCTCCTTGGCCTGACGCAGTTCGGCGCCCTGCAAAGCGCTCAAACGCGTGATCTCCTCCAGTGGCAGGAAGGTGTAGTACTTGAGAAAGCGCTGCACATCCCGGTCATCGACATTGATCCAGAACTGGTAAAATTCATAGGGGGAGGTCAACTCGGCGTCCAGCCAGATGGCTCCAGCCGCAGTTTTGCCCATTTTCTGCCCACTCGCCGTAGCGAGGAGCGGAAAGGTCATGACAAAGGCTTCGCCATCGGCCACCCGGCGGATGAGGTCAACCCCGGCAACCATATTGCCCCACTGATCGTCCCCTCCTATCTGGAGTACACAGCCATAGCGCTGGAAGAGCACCAGAAAGTCATAGGCCTGCAACAGCTGGTAGTTGAACTCGAGGAACGATAACCCGGTTTCCAGGCGCTGCTTGTACGCCTCGAACGTCAACATACGATTGACGCTGAAATGCTGGCCAATATCGCGTAGAAAGTCAATGTACTTGAGCTCTGCCAACCAATCAGCATTGTTCACCACGATGGCGCCATTGTCGCCCTCGAGTGCTACGTAGCGTTGCAGTTGCGTGCGCAGAGCCTGGACGTTCTGCGCAATCGTGTCCTGTGACAGCATCTGGCGCATCTCGGTTCTGCCACTGGGATCGCCAATCATGGCTGTGCCCCCACCGACAATGATCAGGGGTCGATGGCCAGCGCGCTGCAGATGCGCCATGGCCATGATGGTGAGGAGGCTGCCAATGTGCAGGCTCCGGGCTGTCGGGTCATAGCCGATGTAAAAGGTGAGGCGCTCGCTGGCAAGACGCTGGCGTAGTACGTCTGGATGGGTGACCTGTTGCACAAAGCCACGTGCCCGTAGTACATCAAAGACGTTTTCCATAAGAGTCGTATATCCCTTCTCTAGGCATTCTGTCGGTAGTCGGTGCGCTATTATAGCAGATGCAGATGCGGTCGCAGCTTTTTCCCTGTGCACTAGGCGAACGCCAGCACGAGGATCCGTATCCCGACTAACCCCAGGGCTACTGCTAACGATCGCAAGATCCATTGCGCCTGTACGTAGTGCGAGAACCGCGCACCGAATTGGGCGCCGACGAGCACCCCAAGACTGAGGGCAATAGTCCGACCTACTCCATGGTGAAACGCTCCGGTCACAATGTGCACCAGTGTGCCGGTCAACGCCATCACGGCCAGGGTAAAGTGGGATGTGGCGGTGGCGATATGCACAGGGAAATGCAGTATGTGCGCCATCGCCGGCACATGGATAATGCCACCACCAATGCCTAAGAGACTAGAAAAATAGCCCACAGCAATGCTCAGACCTATCCCTACCCTACGATCATACGAGAATGTATGATGCGTCCCCTCTGCCTCGATGATGCTGCGCACGACATGGTGCGATGACGGCGGTTGCGTCGCCAGCTGTGGGGGTGTCTGTCGGCGTAGGAGCAAAAACAGCGCTGCCAGGATCATGCACAGGCCAAAGACAAGGTCAAAGGCCCGGCGTGGCATATACATCGTGGTCAGCGCGCCTACCACGGCACCGGGAATCGTCGCCAGGGCAAAGAGCACACCTGACCTGTAGTCGATGCGCCGCATGCGCGCATAGGCTACGGAGCCGGAGAAGGCGTTGAAAAACACCACGGCGAGGGAAATGCTCGTGATAATCTCAGGGCTTTCATGAGGATAGGCCAGCAGCAATATAGGGGTCAGGACAAATCCCCCGCCGGCCCCAATGAGGGTGCCAAATGCGCCAATAAGCATCCCGACAGGCAACAACCATAGGTATGGTGTCATACGTCCTCCTATGACGCAGCAAGCGCTACGAAGCGTCCAATGTCTCAGAGGCAGCGGTGCAGCTCCAAAGTAGATAATTGTACATTCTCCCGGTCTCTGCAAGTCCCCTGCTTCTCCTCACTGTATGGAAAAGCGTGGGCAAAATCGTGTACGATACGCTACAGTATGGCGCGAACATATTTTGGAGTTGTGTCTAGCGAGGAGATAGCGATGTTTCGTAAGCAGAAGCAGTGGAAGCTCACCAGCCTGGTGGCCTGCGCGGGTTGAGCCTCCAAGATGAGCCCCACAGTGTTGGGGCAGGCTCTGGCACTGCTGCCACCACAGCATGATCCGAATCTTTTAGTCGATACCTCAACGGCAGATGACGCTGGTGTCTATAAAGTGACCGACGAGATTGCGCTGGTCCAGACGGTGGATTTCTTTACGCCCATTGTCGATGACCCTTATACCTTTGGGCGTATTGCGGCGGCGAATTCCCTGAGCGATGTCTACGCCATGGGCGGACGACCCCTGACCGCGCTCAACATCGCCTGCTATCCTGACAAGCTCGATCCTGAAGGTTTAGGACTCATTTTGCGCGGCGGCCAGGAGCGCGCCACAGCTGCTGGGGTGGCAGTGGTTGGCGGGCATACGGTCATGGACAAGGAGCTGAAGTACGGCATGGCAGTCACTGGGGTAGTCCATCCCAGCAAGATTGTCACCAACGCTGCCGCGCAACCGGGCGATCAGTTGGTGCTGACCAAGCCCATTGGCACCGGCATCCTGGCTACCGCTCTGAAGCGCGGCAAGGGCACCCAGGAG
>JBMDXC010000640.1:0-4157 GCA_048594805.1 Candidatus Entotheonellaceae bacterium
TTGTACTCCTCCGCGCACCACCTGCTCTATCAAGCCCATGAGGGCGAGGCGGAAGTGTTTACGCTGCGGGCGATGGTCATGTTAACGCTCATGCTGTCTGCGGCCAGGCGCGAGGGGATTGCGCCCTTTCCCTATATCCGCTTTCTTGATCGGCTCGGTCCGGAGGGCACTGCGGCGAGGCTCCATAGCATCTCGCCGAAACTCTCCCAGCAGTTTCTGCATCAGGACTTCCACACGGCCAACTTTGATAACCGCTTTCTCCTCTCCTGCTGGGGCACCATGAGCGCCCGACTCCGCCCCCTCCTGACCGAGACCGTGATCCGTTCACTCTCTGGCGCGGATTTCACCGCAGGGGAGCTGATGACCGGGAAACGCCCCATCACCGTGTATCTTCGCGTGCCAGAGCGGGAGTTCCAAGCGCTTGCTCCCTTGGTGCGGCTGCTCTTTGCCAGCTTTATTGACACCCTCATCGCTACCTACGATGAGACCGGGGGCAAGGGGTGCCGTCCGGTCTTGGTCCTGGCTGATGAGGCCGGGCGCACTGCCATCCCGATGCTGGCGGATCATGCCGCAACGGTGGTGGGCAGGAAGATCAGCCTGTGGGTGGCTGTCCAATCGCTCTCCCAGCTGAAAACCGTGTATGGCACTTATCGCGCCGATACCCTGATGAATAATTGCGACAGCCAAATTTTCTACCGCCAGGCCTCGCAGGAGACCGCCGAGTACTTGGAGCGGTACCTGGGGTATCGCTCAGGCTACGCCCACTCCGAGACGCTCCATAACGGCCAAGCCGCCAGTGAGGGGCGCGCTGAACGCCCCGTACCGCTGCTCTCCAGCCAGGACGTGACGCAACTTGCGGATGCGGAAGTGATTGCCTTCCACCATAACCTGCGCCCGATGCGATTATCTCGATTGGACTGGCGGGAGCACCCAGTGCTGGTGCAGAGACGCAGCAGCAAACCGCCCAAGGTGGAGCAACTGCCGCCCTTAACCGAGGACGAGCTACGCACCACACAGCTCCGGACCACCACTCCCGCCGATGAGGATGACGGACTGACGAATCCTGGGGACTTCGAGTAAGGAGGCCCGTAAGCCCTCGTAAAAGCCCCCAGAACCAATTTTTTAAGGAGCAGCAGAATTTATGCCTTCCCTCTGCCTTCTCCGCTTTTGGGCGCATCTGGTGCCCTGTGCGAGCCATTCGCATAAACGTGTGCCACCCGCTTGTACCAGGAGTCTTGCCTGCCGGCGGCGGCTTTGCCTCCGGTTCGCCTTCCGACTCACACTTTGGCAAAGCTCGAAGGTAAAATACTTCTTTTTCCTGTCTCGCCTTTTATACCAACCCTACCCTACGCAGCCGCAGCACATACCAGCTCAGAAGCCATGCGCGCTCTATTTTCCCTCTTTAGAAGCCTCAGAGGGCTATTTTGGCTTTAAGGCAGGCGTGTGGATCTTACCTGCAGAGGAACTACTAGAGATCTTTTTATTTAGATCTTTATTTAACGGCAAGTAACTCCAATTTTTTCAATGCCTTCCAACAAAAAAAGACTACTAGTTTAGTAGGAGAAACATCTACTAGCATAGTAGTGGAGGATCAAGTTTTCCACAGCCTCTGATTTAGTAGCTCTACTAGATTAGTAGAGCTACTAAGTTAGTACTACCATAATGGTGGTACCACTAGATTAGTAGTAACTCTAATTTCGTAGCATCACTAATTTAGTAGGGCTATTAATATCGAAGGTCTGATCTTTGTGGCAAGGAACGATTCCAGTGGATTTGATACTCGTAGCCGGAGGGAGTTACGCGGCGCAGGATATAGCCTTTCTCAAGAGCCGTCTTCAGCCCAAAACTGGCTTGGGAGGGAGAGCCACAGAGCGTCGTGAAGTGGCGATGTCCTAAACGTGCCCATTCGCGTCGTTTTGGACGTCCATGCTCGTCTTCCTCGCCGCTCTCATCCACCCACCCCATAGTCGCGCGCATGATTTCAAGCACCACCTGGACTACGGGCTTGCGCTCTAAGGCAAGAAGCACATCAAATTCAGGCGGAAGCATTAAGTAGCCGCCACGATCGGGATGAGTAAAGCCATGCTGACCAACGGTCGCGAGAATTGATGTCAATGTCCCCTGGCGGGGAGACGTCTCATGCGTGCGAGAAGGGTCAGGCCTGTGCGCTTGCGGGGTGAATTTTCGGTTTGTGACCTTCGCAGGAGAAGGCGATTGCGTATCCTGAAACGCACTGCGTAATGCTTCGAGGTCTTTGCGTTGTTGCTTCTCGGCGCGTGATTCGGCCATAGATGCTCCTTCCTATGAAGCAGACGCTTGACGGCGAGTCGCACGCAGGGGAATGACTTTTGCGGGTAAAATTTCTTCGGCAAGTGCAGCGTAATCTGCCGCAGCATGACTGTCAGTTGCATAGAGATTGACGGGCAACCGTTCCATCTGGGCACGAATGATATCTACTGAGATACGAATTTTTGTTTTGAACAACGGTAACTTTTTTCCTTCAATGGCCTTAATGGTGTTGTCGGATAATGTCGTGCGGCTGTCATATTTCGTTGCTAATACTCCAAGAATCTGCAGTTCGGGGTTGTAGGCATGTTTCACTTGTTCAATGATTTTCACCATCCGGGAAAGCCCCGTCAGGCTAAAGAACCCTACGTCGATTGGGACAATCACATCCGTTGCTGCTACTAGGGCGCTTTGCGTTAAGACATTGATATCTGGCGGGCAATCGAGAAGAACGAAGTCGTACTCCTGCGCGCCCTGTTGGAGCTGCTTCCGTAGCCGCGTACGTCCTTCAGGATCGAGGAGGAGTTGTGGCGCTAAGTCGTCAAGCTCCTGGTCAGCTGGGATGATATCGCACAGCGGTCCCTTAGCGTAAATACAATCCTTGACCGTATAACGACTATCAGAGAGTAGGTATCGGACTCCGGGATCTTCCCGGCTTATCTCGGCATTAAAAGCAATCGAAGCATTACACTGCGGATCAAGGTCAATAACGAGAATCTTCTTATCACGCAGCATGAACGCGCCAGCAAGATTGAGCGCAGTTGTCGTCTTTCCCACACCTCCCTTATTATTCGAAATTGCGATAATCCGTGTCGAGCGAGGGGACAAAATTTTCGCCCCTTTGGACGTCTTTCTTGCTGCCATGTCTCCATATCCTTGTGTCAAGGAGTTCTGCGCCCTCTATGATAAAACTCGTCAACCGAAATGACAACGGTTTTAATGAGGAGGTTCGCTCAATGAACGTCTCCTAATCACGCGGGAAGTGGGTTGGATATCCGACGATATCATTGGCCTATTCCGAGGTGTACATGATAATCGCCAGGCGTGTGGCGGCGTTCACGCTCCATTTACGGCTGATATTCGGACGCCGGCACCAGTCCCAACGGAGCTTATAGCGGTTTTATACCTCAACAACCCCTTTCCCCAAGTACGCACATGTCCCTGCTCCGGACGTTCTCTTTAAGCGACGGCTTCTCCGGGTTGACAAGCGGGTGTTGTGGCTGGGACACAACGCCATCAACGTCTACCATGTGGTCGTGCCCTGGCGCCGGGAGGTGACCTTTGGAGAAATGGGTATTGGCCGCAAACTCGCCCGATCGGACAGAGTGAACAACAAGGGTGACAGGCGGTGTCACCCACACACCCAGACCGATATAAAACCCTCCTACCAACCTGCACGTTTGTGCACTCAATTACCCACGGAGGAGGAGGCGTCAGTCTGGCTAACGCAGGGGACACCCCCCTGGTACTACGCGCAGGGACTGGAACCACCCCCGGAGGACAGCGCTCAAGGCAGGGAAGACGGGTAACGAGGGGGGTACCCCCACCACCGAGCCTGGCCGGCACGAAGCCCTGCACCGCCACACCCGGGCGGTCAAGGGTAACCGCGAGAGTAGCCGCAGAACTGTCCGCATGACTGTCCGCATGACTGTCTTTCCCGCAGACAGTCATGCGGACAGTTGCCAGCAGTCCGCAACCCATTGATTTCTTTCCAGTTCCTTGCCCTGCCGCTGCCGCCGACACTCACGCCCCGCGGGGCTGACTTCCCCTCTTCTGCTTCTCAGTTGGTAGCTCACAAATTGCCGGAGTCAAGGCAACCCTTCGGGCTCCTGTTGTCGGCCTTGACACCAGCAATTTGCTCGCTGGTGAGC
>JBMDXC010000641.1:0-4294 GCA_048594805.1 Candidatus Entotheonellaceae bacterium
GCGAATGTCCGGACGTGCTTGGCCTTGGCCACCTTCACCGTGCAGGTCGCCATGATTGCGAATAGTCTCTGGGGACTGCCGCTGCGCAATATCTCCACGATGGCCGCAGCCTTCACCTGAGGCCTTATGCACACCCCTCAGCTAAATACACACCAGGGATGGGCGCCTGCGGGTGTGTGTGGCGTATAAAATCGACATAGCCGCCCAGGATACCCGATTCCATATCGTGCGCACCGATCATGTGGTACGGCACCAGCAGGAATTTTTTCTCGTGTGCCCATGTATTGTGTTTGCTGATGACTGGTGCCAGCTCAGGAATGCTGCGGGCCGCCAGGTTGCCTTGCAAAATGAGGTGCAGCACGGCCATAAAATGGCTCTTGCCACTCCCAAAGCTGCCGTGGAGATAGCTTGCCTTGCTCGTACGGCTGTGCACGGCACTGCTGATGAAGCTCAGCGCATTATCAAAGCATGCCTGCAACTCCGGGGTCACGACATAGTCACGGAGCGTCTCTTCAGCCCGATTCACACCCTCAGAGAGTCGCAGGACGAAGTCACCCCGCTGCACCTGTTCTGGGATGTCGAGGAGTTCTTTGATGAAAGTTACCATTGGTTACTCACCACTCGTCATCAGTAGTCCATGGTGCAGCACATATGCTGCAAAGCTTGCAGGGTCTGATGACTCAAGAGCGTGCGCTGGAAAGTAATGGAGTTCGATGTTGTCCCCTACCTCACCTTGGACCAGCGCGGTCATATGAGCACGCTGAAAGATATCCCACTTCTCAAGACCTTCCACAAAGACAGCCAGATCAATATCGCTGTAGGCGTCAGGAGTGCCGTCAACGTGCGAGCCGAAGACAGAGCCGGCGCGCACCTTCATATGCCGGGCCAACACACGGAGAGCCTGGACCGCGCGCTGCTCTATGAAAGGACTGCTGAGAGCCATCGCAAGACTTCCTCTGTCGCCACATACGTCTGCTGCACCTGGGAGGTTTCCCAACTCTATCTATACGCTTCGTTACGATGCCGTATCACAATAATGTCTACAGTGCACTTACTGTCATCGCTAGCGTAGATCATCCGATATTCTCCAACGCGTATACGCCAAAGCTGGCTTGGCCCCTGGAGTTTTCGACACCCACGTGGTCGTGGGGTCTCGGCAAGGGTCTCAATTCTGATGAGAATGCGTTCGGCGACACGCTGTGGTAACGCCTCCAGTTCCTGCCGTGCGGACCGGGCAAATAGGACCTGATAGAGTGACACTAGCGCTTCCCAAGTACCCGGTCCCGTACCTCATCGAACGTTTCCCGTGGCTCATCCTGCCGCTCTTGGGCTAAGAGTGTATCGTAGAAATCCTCCCAAAGGGTTCTGTGCTGTCTGAGGTTAATGATAACAGCCTTCTTCTCTCCGTCTTCGTCTACAACAAAGTCGACGCCTCTCAACGTACGACGACTCGCTTTCGTTGCCATGTCTCACACTCCATTTGCGCATGCGCATGCATGATACGTCACCAGCTTGCGCGTGAGCCTTCGTTTGCTTCCTGAGGTTTACTCTGACTGTTTGGGGCTACCGCTGACTCGCATGCAGAATGGTCAGGCCAATGATTGCTTCGCCCTCATAGCGTATGATGACATCATCATCTGTGAGTTCACTATCCGTCGCATAACTCGGTTTTTTGAAGTTGACATACAGGACATCTGCTTCAGCATCATACGACATCCAGAGATATCCCTGGCCTGTCTGTCTGACGGCCGGAAGCAGACGGAGATACTCTTCAATAGCTAGAGAGGCCATAATTGTTGCCTTCGTTGCAGCGCGTATTGAGATCAATGCCTGGGCTGTGAGTGGCCTATGGAACCAGGTCCAAGGTCGTACCATCTGCCAAACGGTAGATGCGGAAATCGTTGTCCAGGGCGAACAAGCGTCTCATCCTCAAATACTCGGACGCTGCGACGAGCGATGCATCGGCTAAATCCATTGGTCTATCACGATATTGCTCCATCAGCGCGACCATACGATCCACCTCAGCAACACTCAAGTCGTGGAGAAGCAATCGCCCTGTAGTACGCAATCGCCATAGAGCTGCTTGAGCGGGAAAACCGCCGGCCCGGAACACGAGGTACATCGCTTCGGTGAAACAGGGCCATGTCGTAACGAGGGGACCTGCTGGTAAACGTTTCGCTGCTGTAGTGCAGAGTGCATGGTTCGGGTCATTCCGATTGATGAGGGCGACCAGAGGTCCTGTATCCGTAAGCGTCACAGACGCCCCCGCTGCTGTTTCTCGGCTATCCCTTCGGCAAAGCGCTGACCGCAGTTTTCTGAGAAAGCCTCTGTCGAGCCTTCTACTGTGCCAATGTAGCCGTCAAGGAAATCAAAGAGGGTTGGGGCAATAACTGATGGTTCGTCCGAGACCAGAAGAGGCGCGAACAGTTTGCGCAGACTGTCCAGGGCAAGCAACTCCGGTGTCGTTCCCCGTCTTTGTGCTTCCGCGGTGAGCGGGCCTTCTATATCAGAAGGAAGCGAGATGGTTATCATAGAAACCTCCTACATCAGGATCATGCGTTAATATTACCTCATGGTCTGCTTACGGCGACGTGCTGTCGTCTTTGGCGGCTCCCACGCCGTGATCTGGTCGAGCGTCTTGCCCATCTGGCGGGCTTCTTCCTGGATAAAGCCCTCGAAGTAGTCGCCCATGTGCATGCCAAACTCGGGATCGATATCGTTGTGCCACTGCTTGAGCCAGGGGAATAGCTCAACCAGGCAGGCCAGCAGGGGCACCAAGCGCGGGTCATCGCGGCCGCCGAGGCGTTCCTGGATATCGACGTAGTAAGCACTGATGGCGCGGGCCAGTTGCAGGTGGTCGTAGCCAGCCCAGGCGATCATCAGCGTGCCGTCAGCGCCTTCGCAGTGCGGAAAGCTCATCCAGCGTTCTTTGGGTACATCCAGCTTACCACGAAGCCGCCAGCAGGTGCTGCTGGCAAAGTCGCTGCTCGTGTATTTTGGAGGCACGGGGATAGCACCGATCTGGTGGCGCTTTAGAGCCTGGGCCTGCAAGTCGGTCAGATACTCGGGATGGTCTTGAGACAGCCTGGTACGGGCATCGATGGCGTCTTCCTGCCGCTGCAAGTCCCAGGTCTGTTCCCAGGCCTGGCGCTTACGCCGGCCACTGTCTTTGTAGCGCAGGACCGGCAGCAGCGGGACACTTTCGGCTTCGACCAGTTCGGCGACCAGCCGGTAGACGTCGAAGGCAGGGTCGTTGCGGTACAGTTCGCCGACCTGCATGAAGGTGGTATCTTGCCGGGCCACATCAGCCAGTTGAGAGGTAGAGATCAACCCGAGATCAATCTGTGCTGTGGCCCTGTCCTCGTCGTTCATCCGACCGTCCATGTCAAAGTAGCTCTCTAAACAATCCAGCAGCCAATTTCCGAGAGCACGTTTTTCCTGGTCTTGCCAGGGCTCGATCTGCCATCGACGCTTATGGTTTGGCGTTTCAATTAGACGAATTTGGGTATTCGTCTCAATCAAGCGAAGCCGATGCTTGATCAGGTCAGACATCTCAGCTGTTAAGGCCCGATGCTCTCCCGTTCCTCGGTATCGGTGGACATCATAGAATATGGAGCTTCGACCATCAGCAATTTGTGCTTTGAGAAGTTGCTCGACTGGCCGGTTTTCTGGATGGAGCCCGTATACTAATGCTTCATTACTAGCAGGCGTATAGTCGCATAGTCCGTAAATACTGTAGACCAACCAGTCCATCTCTTCCTGTACAGCAACAATTTGGCGATACAGTTGCTCATAGGTCGCACGAGCCGTCAAGAGACGTTGACGAAGCCCAGTAACATTTTGCTCACAAATTATCTCAGGAGCTTGCTGAGAAGCTTGATGTATCAGAGAGTCTATAAGCTTGCTAAGTCTTAATAGACGAGAGTCCATAGCAGGAATAGGAAATTGAGAGACCTTTGTGCCGTCAAATTCGTATGCACGATGCCAATCCTCAGGCTTTATACCTCCTCCTTGGCCTCCTAGACCCTTACAAAAGCATATGGACTTAAACCAAAAGCATGCCATGGAACTGTTGAGCAAGCCAAGCAAGGCAAGATGCTGATCTTCGGTGGCATCGCTGCGCAGTTTGATAATTGGCAGATTCCACCGGATTAGGGCGCAGATTTCAGTTGGGGGAGGGCTGGCATAGCAACGAAAACGCGGTACGCTTTTGGCATCCTCAGCCAAGGATGCCAAAGGAGACTATGTCCCGATGCTATGCCTACGCGACAGCATACGCGATGATGATCCATCC
>JBMDXC010000642.1:0-3436 GCA_048594805.1 Candidatus Entotheonellaceae bacterium
TCCTGCGGTAAGCATATCAATCACTTGCATAAGCCAGGAACCTGCGCATCGTCGAGGCCTCATCCCTACTCCATGCACCGCGAAAGTCTCCCGTCCGGGCCTTTTGCAAGTTAAATAGATCAAATCCGTGGAGAAGGTTCGCGGATACAACATCGAGCTAAGAACGTTTCATCCACGGCCCCAATAATCTCGCGCACCTCCCCACTGGCGCACCCGTCCTGCTCCCAGGCTGCCGCTGTCTCCAGCAGCGCAGCCTCCAACGCCTGCATCACACCGCGCAAGGCTGCGGGCGAACACCCCACCTGTGTCTCCAGATGCAGACGCGCAAAAAACTCGCGCATCGTGTCCAGTCCCACGCCGCGCTTGAGGCCGAAGGTATAGAGTGTGGCGACGACAAGGCGCGTCAACCACGCGCGGCCGTCTTCGGTTTCCCACAACCAGGATTCCGGATGGCTGTTACGGCGCTCCATGGCCTGCTTAAGCCGATGCACGCTGCTCTTGGAAAACCCCGTCTGATGGGCTAGGTGTCGTATGCTCTCGGTGGCATTGTCACCCAGACACTTGAAAATCCGTAGGCTTTTGTCCCACAATCCCATGTCGGTCCTGTGCTCCGAAGAGTGACTGAACTCGTGGCAGAATGCAGCCTCTCAGCGTACACGGCCGACGCCTAACTGTCCCGCGTTAAGCGGCTACCCCTCTTTTGCAAGGATTTCCTACGGGGCGCGGGAGCTTCCCGTATTCCTCCTTGCACAATTCACCTTCCACTTTAGACGGCTTCACGTAAGGAAAGCAAAGCAAAGCTCGCTTTCCAAAAACAATTATGGGAAAGGGGGGAGGTGACAAAAGTATGTGTGATTTTGAAGATATGGATATTGTCTCACGGTATACCCGACAACAGGCGGTTGCGGATGGAGTTTTGGTTGAAGTATTGCGCTTCCATGGCAAGCCGGTGATGGCCACCACCCATCTGGCCAATGACATTGGCTTTACTGAAGTCCGGGCAATCTGGAAAGAGTTTCGCTCTTGGGAGACACTGGTGAAACCCGCCCTCCGTGAAGAAGAGCAGATGTTCTCGACGGGTGCCAATGGTAAAAAAGTCTGGGTTATCGAGGATGCTGAGGCCTTTACCATCATGTACCCGGAGGACTATTAGTGTCTCGGCTCCCTGTCTAGCACTATCGGTGCTAGGCAGCAGCAGGGAAACTACCCTGAGAAAGGCAGGTGAATAGACATTTATGACAGACTTTTTACCGAAAGATTACGAGATGCCCGAGACTGAGCGCCATTATATGGAGCTTGAGGAGGGAGCGAACAGCTTCCGCGTGCTCTCACCGGCGATTGTGGGCTACGAGTGGTGGGTGGAAAATGGCGAGGACGGCCGCAAACCCGTTCGGGTACGGACAGCCTCGGAAGTGCCGGAGGCAGTGACAAACGCCACTGACAACAGGCAGAAGGCGCGCCACTTCTGGGCGTTTACCGTCTACAACTACCATACCCAAACCATTCAGGTGCTTGAGCTTAAACAGCAGACCGTCATGCGGGCAATCGACGCGCTTGTCAGAAATCCCAAATGGGGGAGTCCCCTTGCGTACGATCTGACCATTGAGAAGGTCAAAACCGGCAGTAAGGATTGGGACGTTGAGTATAACGTCATTCCTGAACCCCCATCGAAGCTCGATGCGGGCATTGTGGAACTGGCAAGGCAAGTGCCGGTGCGTCTGGAGGCGCTCTACGACGGGCAGGATCCGTTTAGTGGCGCGGAAGAGAAAGACGCAACGGCGAAGGCGCGCAACAATCACCGGGCCGAGAGAGCCTTGCGGTTTGGCGTCCTGTGGCGGAAGCGGTCCTTAGGGACGGCAAGCACCAAGGGCAATCGCTGGGTGGAGCGGATCCTGTCGCTCAAAGAAACCTGCCGTCTCCACGCCAGAGCGACCTATGCTGTGCTGGTGGACGCCGTCAGCAGTTTCTTTCATAGCCAACAGCCCGACTTCTCCTGGATCAACTAGGGTGAGCAACGCTTCTCACCGCTTGTGATCGCGCACGAGCACGCGTGTCTTTTGGAGGACTCCACCATGCGGCGCAGCGTCATCGGGCTCATCGTCATCATTGGCCTAGTTATCCTCGTGACACTGCTTGCCACCGCGGCGCAGCCAGCGGGGAAGGTCCCGCGCATTGGTGTTTTGGTCCCGGCGGAACCCCCGTCCCCTGAGAAGCCCAACTTGACCGCGTTCCGCCAGGGTCTACGCGACCTTGGGTACGTGGAGGGACAGACCGTGGCTATTGCGTATCGCTATGCGCTTGGGAAGCGGGAACGCTTCCCCGAGCTGATCGCCGAGTTGGTCCAGCTCCCGGTGGACATCCTGGTTGTTGGGTCTACCCCCGCGGCTCTGGCTGCGAAGCAGGCGACGCAGGCGATGCCGATTGTCTTTGTGGGCTCCCCTGATCCCGTTAGGAGTGGCCTCGTGGCGAGCCTAGCCCGGCCAAGCGGGAATATCACGGGATTATCCTTTGCCTTCAGCGAGGGGTTTGGCGGGAAATGGGTGGAGCTCCTGAAGGAAGCTGTTCCAGAGCTCGTCTATGTAGCGTTCCTCTGTCATGTGAGCCAGGTGCCAGGCGAAGTGTATATGCAAGACATTCAGAGCGCGGCTCAGCGCCTGGGCCTGACGCTGCAATTCTTCCCGGTGAGTGGGCCCGGAGAGATCGACCAGGCCTTTGCTATGATGAGCGCGCAGCGTGTCGGCGCGCTCATTGTGGACGGTCACCTTTTTCTCTACTCACACCAAAACCGCGTCATCGACTTGGCGGCACAGCACCGACTACCGGCGATGTATGTCTACAGAAACTATGTAGACGCAGGTGGGCTTATGTCGTATGGGATCCGCATCGCTGACCTGTGGCGGCGTGCGGCCACATACGTCGACAAAATCCTCAAGGGCACCAAGCCAGCGGACCTGCCCGTGGAGCAGCCGCTCAAATTCGAGCTGGTCATCAACCTGAAGACCGCCCAGGCACTCGGCCTCACTATCCCCCCGAGCATTCTCTTCCAGGCCGATGAGGTGATCCGCTGAGCCACGATGTGGGTACGGTCGGCTTTCCTCCCCACGTGAGCGAGGGTTGTGCCCCGGTGGTACCCCTGTGACCGCTTACGAGGAGTACGCCGTCAGTCGCGCTACGGCGCACAGGTACTTAAAAGCAGAAACGCGTACGCGTGGTAGGGGTAGTCCCTCGCAAGACGCTTGAGAAGCGAGTGGCGATCCGGACCATAGGATGGAAAACTCCTTCGTTTAATCTCGACAATCCGCCGCTTATCATCCCATCCTGTCTTTGCGTGGTACTGAGAATAACTCTTCCCAGTATCACCCTCTCCAGTTTTGCCTCTCGACACGCGGCAGAGTGATTCCTTATAAGTACAGATAATCTCTGTTATACTATAGCT
>JBMDXC010000643.1:0-10078 GCA_048594805.1 Candidatus Entotheonellaceae bacterium
CGCAGGAATGCCATGTGCAGCATATCTGGAAACTGCATGTCATCCACATAGCGGCCCTTGCCGGTGATCAGCACCGGGTCTTCAACGCGCCGTACCGACCTGCCGATGAGTCCACCTGGTGTGCGCTCTGTTGTCATGGAATGCCCCCGTCGCTTGTCGGTGAGTGTCTCGCCTCGCTGTGCTATCCCATGGCCTGTCGTACCACCTCGAGATGGCCTTGGGCGTAGACATTTCGGCCAGATCCATCCCTTGTTGCCAGGTTTTGAGATCTCATTACGACTCGATCCTCGCCATCCCTATCCCTTACAACCTGCACCCTATCACCTGGATCGCGAGCGTGTTGGTATGCATGACACGAATCATAATCATTCATCATGTGCATTGCCAGATAAGGAGGCTGTTGGGGACGATGAGGCGGCCCCGTTACGCCGATGCCCAGGCCGTGGAGAGCACCTCCACCTGCTCCAGTACAGTGTGCGCCGCCTGCTCTTGCTCCATGCTAGCAAGCCCAAGGCGAATCTGGTGGTACGGCTGGCAACCATCGACAGGAAGGTCGCTGGGTCGGGGATAGTGCCGCCACCTTGTGCAAGGTCACCTCTGGAACACCGCACATGGGTGGGAGGACTCTTACGTCTTAGAGATAATGAGTTTCCTTACAGAGCAATTCTTGCAGTAAGCATTGGACTGCCCTGGGCGACCGCAATTCTATGACGGTGGCATGGTGGAGTGTCATGTTCAGGATGCGCAGGGTGTTCTCCACATGCCTTTTCCGACTGGTGATCGCGTATAGAAGAATGGAGTCGCGGCTGAAGAAGCTCTGACGCCAGGACTCTCGGTTTGGATTCCCTTCCCACAGGAGCTGCTTCGTCCACGCCCGCGTGACGGTGCGCTTGCAGAGCCGCCAGAAGGAAACACGGAAGGGCAAGCGCAGCCACAGAACGGTGTCTGCCTGGGAGAGCACCAGGTCTTGGACCTGGCTGTAGTTGCCGATACAGATCCAGCCCTGAGGGCAAGCATCCAGCGCCGCCTTTACGTCAGTGCGGAAATGGTCCAAGGGCTTCACCTGCCAGTTGGGCAACCAGTAGATCGCGTCCATATCCACAACAGGCAAGCCGAATCGCTGTCCAAGGGTGTGCCCCAGGGTCGTCTTCCCGGAACCAGTAGCGCCCCGAATGGAGATACGTGGGCCGATGGATAGTCTATCGTGTGGCATAGTTTGATATTCTTGAGAAATTTCTTGACATAAACGCCATCGACTCTATGCTACCCTAGCATTTGTAGGATATCTGAAGATAACCTTCTGCTCATTAGCCTTGCACTACTTCAAGGTGGTCTTATAACGGCTCTTTACTGGCCCATGGTCATAAGACAAGTCAAGAGATTCATCTTTCTGTTGAATATTTCCTCGACCTGCAGCAAGCCCAACCTGCAAGGATAGCATGATGGCCTCTGCCTTTTCACATGCCTTCGTGGCGGCAGCGCTTGGCAGCGCCTATGCCCGGCACCCCATGCCATGGCGCTTCTGGGTGTTGTCCATCACCTGCTCTATTCTGCCGGATGCCGATGTCATTGGATTTACTCTGGGCGTCCCCTACTCTAGTCTCTGGGGACATCGGGGGCTGTCACACTCGCTCTGCTTTGCCTTTGTCCTCAGTCTGTGCGTAGTATCGCTGACGTTTCGTCAGCATGCGGTCTTCTCGTGGCCCTGGTGGAGCGATGTCCTATACTTTTCTGTGGTGACCGCGTCACACGGAGTCCTCGACGCTATCACGGATGGGGGACGGGGGATTGCCTTCCTCGCGCCCTTTGACACGACACGCTATTTTTTCCCCTGGCGACCTGTACGGGTCTCGCCCATAAGTATCCGCGCGTTTTTCAGCGCCTGGGGCCTGCAGATACTTGGGACAGAGCTGGTGTTCATCTGGCTCCCCACGACGCTGGTGTGTGCGGCTGTACGCCTCTGCCAACACAGGTAAACTGGTCTGGCAACGGCATGGGCCTGGTGTGGTGCACCTGCTACTAACATGCTAGAATGCCGCTCGCTGTGCAGGCATTGCAGAGCTGAGGAACACGATCAAAGGAGTATGGTACTATGGCTGATGTGGGGATTATGGGGCTGCATGTACCCGGCATGTCATGGCGGGAGATACGCGCGAGTGCAGTGCTGGCTGAGGAGCTAGGCTATAGCTGCCTGAGCATGGGCGAATCCTGGGGTGAAGACTGTTTGACCTCCTTGGCTCAGCTTGCTGCGGTGACCTCGCGTATCCGCATTGGCTCGAGTATTGTGCCAGTGTTTGCACGCTCACCCGCGAATTTGGCGATGACGGCCCTCAATCTCGACCGCATGTCGGAGGGGCGATTTTTCCTGGGGCTCGGCACCAGCGGTCAGCTCGTGGTCGAGGATTTACACGGAGAAACATTTCGCAAGCCGTTAACGCGCATGCGCGAATACATTGACATCATTCGCAAAGCAGCACGGGGTGAGCGTCTGGATCACGATGGCGAGTTTTTTCACACGAAGCGTTTCCGGTTGCGTCTGACGCCATACCGCCCGAACCTGCCCATCTATATCGCGTCCCTGAGCCCACCCAGTCTGCGGCTCACCGGCGAACTGGCCGACGGCTGGCTGCCCATTTACCTGGCGCCTTCGCGTATGCCCGCAGCCGTGGCGGAGCTGAAAGCGGGGGCAGAGGCGGCTGGACGCACGCTTCAGGATATTACGATGTCGCCACAGGTGTCGATCTACGTGACCGACGACATTGCGGCAGCGCGTGATCGTGAACGGCCTCACATTGCGTTTTACATTGGTGGGATGGGGGTGTTTTACCATCAGTACTTTCACCGCATCGGTTTTGGCGCTGAAGTGGACCGCATCCGGCACGCTTACCAGACGCGTGAGCGCAACAGAGCGGCACAACTCGTGACGGATGAGCTGGTGGATGCAGTGACGATTATTGGCAATCCCCAGCAGTGTCGCGATCAGATGCAGACGTTTTTTGATGCTGGTGTACAGGAGATTCGCCTGGTGTTTAATGAGCCCAATAAAGAGGCATATTTACAGGGAATCAAGGCGATGGCACCACGCGGATAGTGGGCAGGAAAGCTGCCACTCTGATCTACGCCTCTTCGACGTAGATCAGAGTGGCAGGCAAAAGCACCAACATCGTCACAGGTTGAACTGCGGAGCAGAGTAGTTTTTGTCTTTCTTGTAAATCTGCAACCGCCCCCGCTGGCAATCGGCCACAAGGATAGTATCCCGCTCCTTGTCATACCCGACAGCCGTGGGATAGCAGAAACGCCACTCACGCTCTATGTTCTTCACCCGGCGACGCATCTTGACCATATCGGGGTTGGCATCAAGGGACTGCTGCCCCCATTTTGACATGACCTGGGCATCCCCGATAAGGGAAGTGATCAGATCACCCTCAGCAGTATAAATGCGCAGCTTATGGTTTGCCCAATCACACACATAGATATCCCCCTCCGCATCAGTGGTGACGTGAGTGGGATGGTTGAGGGCACGGGCACCTTCGCCCTTAAGCTCCATTAAAAGCGCACCGGTTTTGGTCAACTTCTGAACCCGATTGTTCTTCCAGTCAGCCACAAAGACGTCATCATTCGCATCAATGTGAATGCCCCATGGCATGTTGAACTCAACCGGGCCGGTACCCAGCTTGCCACAGGTCGCCAAGAACTTCCCATCCTTGGTAAAAACCTGGATGCGGTGATTACGACTGTCCACGACATAGAGATTATCGTCTTTATCGAATGCCAGCCCAGCCGGTCCGTCGAGCTGCCCCTGGCCGGAGCCCGCAGTACCCCACGCATTCAAAAAGTTACCATCTTTATCAAAAGCAGAGATGCGATTGAGCCAATCATCGGAGACGTACACGTTCCCCTGCTTGTCCAACGCCACGGAGTTGGGCCATAACGCCCGTCCAGGGTCAGTGCCGTAGCGGCAAAATTCACCGCGGACTTCCTCGTCTCCCGGGGCACCAATGTAGACTTGGCTCACCCGCGAGCCATAGTTGTTTTCACTGCCCCGGCTGACCACATACGCGATTCCTTGGGAGGCTACAGCAATAGAACAGGGATAGGCAAAGCCATTCCCTGCCGCCGCATTCCTCCCAACACAATGACTCCAATCGTAAACACGCCCTTCTACTACTGTGGTAAGCATCTTCGACTCCCTCATGCTTATGACTACCGTTGCCTGAGAGCGCATCCTCACCTGCGGGTGGTCTGTGCGTGTGGTGCAGCGCACAGACCATACTCTGCAGGCACGACGCAGATGAAATCAGCGTTACACGGTGCCTAGTTTCCGACGAAGGAGAGTTTCTCGAACGACCCGTTGACGATGGGCTTGGCATCGAGCCTCAGCCAGTCTTCCAGAATCGTCGTATACACACCGCGGAAGTCATGGTTGGGGACTAGGTCGCCCTGCGACAGAGCCTCAGCCCTCATTGAGGGATACTCGCTGTACTGTCCACCCTTAACGGGGTCGCCGATGGCAAACGCCACGCCACCAGCACCGTGGTCAGTCCCGGAGCCGTTGTCATGCACCCGGCGTCCGAACTCCGTGAAGAGTAGCATCAGCACATTGTCGGCTGCATTGTGCGCACGCAGATCGGCAAAGAAAGCCTCGATACCTTCCGAAACCTCTTTCCACAGCTTCGCGTGCTCGCCGAGCTGGCTGGCATGCGTATCGAAGCTGCCGTGATCCAGGTAGAAAATGCGCGTGCCCAGATCGGCCAGATGCACCTGCGCCACACCCTTCAGCTTATTGGCCACTTTGGAAGCCGGATAGGTGACCGTGGAGCTGTACTTCTGGGGGGCAACTTTCAGAATATCGGCGCCAGCCAACGAATCAATGCCGGTGGTGCCGAGGTAATCCATCACTGGGCCCAGACCGATCGCTGAGGAATACGCATTCTTGAAGCGCTCCAGCACCTTCATACGCTGCTCGCCCTGAATCCCCGGCAGCATGCCGTAGGTTTCCAGCGGACCGCTAACACAGGCCACTGGCACACCCGGCAGCGACATGGCGCGGAACATGCTCGGGCCAAAGCTCACGCCTGTGACCACATTTTCCTTGCGCGGGTCAAACTCGTGCAGGGCGCGGCCGAGCCAGCCTTCCGTCCCGACAATATTCGGCTCACAGGTGTGCCAGATATCCATGGAGCGGAAGTGCGAACGCGGCGAGTCCGCATAGCCAACACCGTGGATGATGGCCATCCTGCCATCCTCGTAAAATTTCTTCAGGGGAGCCATGCTCGGATGGAACCCCACCTTGCCATCGAGATCCACGATCTTGTCTTCGGGAATGTTCACGACTGGACGGTTGTCCCAGTACAGCGAATTGGCATACGGAATCACCGTGTTGATGTAATCATTCCCACCGCTCAACTGCAGAACGACCAGAACCGGGTCTTTTGCCATGGTGCTATCTCCTACATACTATAGATGTTAGTTAAATTGATATTCACGAGTCGCTACGACCAGTTGCAGCAACTGCGTCACACGCTGCTCGGCTTCTGCACTGTTGTCCCAACGCAGATCACCACCCTCACGAGCAAACGTGAGCAATTCCTGACGCGTCCCTGGCCCAACCTCGAGCGGGCCCATAAGGTCCAGGGCCGTGTCAACCAGTTGCTCAGGCTGGAGCGTGCCCCGCGCCTTGATGCGATTGATCATGAAGCGTACGCCTGGCCGGTTCGTATCCCCCACCATCTGGGCGGCAAAGTTGATCCGGCTCATGAGCGAACCGCTGTTGATCCACTCTTTCCCGGTATGCCAACCTTCCACACTGGGTGGATTGAGCAGGTCTTGCCCCATATAGGTGGGCTGCATGGCGATTTCCTCGCCGTAGTGCGGACGCGGGAGATTTTCGCCACCGACCATGCGCAGCGTGCTGACCACCAGCTCCGCCGGGCTCTTGATCTTGTTGAAGCGGGCATTCTTGAAGAAGTCCGACGTGAACAGCGTGCGCAGCACGGCACGCATGTCAAAACTGGACTCTCTGAAGGACCTCGTGAGGGCTGCCATGGCCTGCGGATCCTGCGGAGGCTCGATCTTCCAGCTCGGGACCTGCGGCTCATCGGCCACGAAGAAGTTGTACAGGTGACGGCAAATGAAGGTCGCACAGGCGGGTTGCTGCACGATAATGTTGATGATGTCCTCGCCGTTGAAGTTGCCCTTGTGGCCCAGGAACTCCTTCTCGGTGTCATCATGATCCTCAGGGTTGTATTCAAACTCCCACGGGAACCGCCCATACGGCAGCCGCGGAATCTTCGCGGCGATGCCCCAGCCCGTGAAGGCCCGGGAGGCTTCGCGCACGTCTTTCTCTGTGTAGTTCCCCTGGCCCATGCTGAAGAGTTCCAGCAGCTCACGCCCCCAGTTCTCATTCACAGCACGCTTGTGATTTTCCTGGTTGTCCAGCCAGTAAATCATTGCCGGGTTCTGGGCCAGTGCTACCAACAGCTCACGATAGTTCCTCATGCCCTTGTCGCGAAACAAGTCGATCTGCTCGAGCAACTGGTCATAGTTGTCAACTTTGGAGTTCCCAGTGGCAAACACATGGTGCCAGAACAGCGCCATCTTCTCTTGCAAGGGGCGCTTGGTATTCACCAGGTGGAACATCCAGTTAATATTGCCCATCGGGGGTTGCCCACCCGGCAGCAACGCCGCTGGCTGGTAGCGCAGCAGCACATTTTGATCTGCCGGCTCACTCTCTTCAGGGTGCAAGAACTCCTCGACTGTCGCGTTGTACCCCTTCGCCGCGCGCATCTCCAACTCTTCGCGCGATGCACCGAAGCCGGCACGACGCATGAGGTGCGCCATCAATCCAATATCATGACTATCTGCCATCGCCTTTACCTCCTTACGACGTTAAACGTGTCCCGTGCATCATACACGAGACGGTGGTCGAACCAGGATGATCGACACGCCACGTCGAAGCCACTACCACAGCGTGTATGTATACAGGGTTGAACTTCCAGGAGTCAGCCATATCCGTAGAGCACACGCCGAGCGCTGACCTGCCTCTCCTTACCTACCCCACCCTGCCCGGGGCTTCCTGGCAAGCCCGACAGATGACCTCATACTCAAAGCGTATGCCCGTCACCATCAGACCATTCGATAAATACCCCGGCGGGACTGGGAGCTGAACCTGATCACGGTCAACATCAAAGATGGCCCCACACAGACGGCACACAGCGTGGTCATGGTCCTGGGGTGTGCCGTCAACGCGCAGACGGTCCCCCGGGCCGCTCACACGGCGGCACAGGCCATTACGGATGAAAACATCAAGGGTTTGATAGATCGTCGAAAGCGATAAGGAAGGATGGTCTTGCCGAAGCATCTCATAGAGTTGCTCCGCAGTGGGATGGCCGTGGTCCTGTTCGAGGGCGGAGAGAATCACCATTCGTGGACCAGTTGCCTTGAGTCCTGCTCGATGCAGTCGCGCCACTCTTTCGGACATGGATCAGTACTCCTCGTGAATCGGAATTATTCCGAACTCGGAATTCGTACGTAATCATAATGAAACCGATATACCCCTGTCAAGAGGGAGCTTTGGGCGACATGCAAAGTTTTTCGCGAGCGGCATGTCTGCCTATTGCATTGTGGCACAAGCTTGCCTATGATGCTACAGACGCGTGCGATACGCCGCGAGACGTACCGGTCCACCGGTGCAGGAAGGAGCACGGACATTATGGCCAGATCTGGCCCTCCCGGCAGTGTCACAGAGCTGATAGCGCATGTGCGGGACGTCTATGCCTCGCGCATTACGGGTGAGGCGACCCTGCCAGCCCGGGCTGGCAGCTATAGTGAGCTTCCGCCTGACCTGGACACTCGCTTGCGGCTGGCGCTGCAGCAGCGCGGCGTCACGCAGCTCTATAGCCATCAGCGCGCGGCCTGGGAGGCAGTGCGGGCCGGACAGCATACGGTGATTGTCACCCCGACGGCATCCGGCAAAACTTTGTGTTATAACCTTCCAGTACTGCAGTCCATCCTCAGAGATAGTGTTAAAGCGCTCTACCTGTTTCCGACGAAAGCACTGTCTCAGGACCAGGTGGCCGAGCTGCTGGAACTCAACCGCGCCGCGGACCTCGGGGTGCGGACCTATACCTTTGATGGCGATACCCCCTCGGATGCCCGACGCGCTGTGCGGCTGCACGGGGATATTGTCGTCTCCAACCCCGACATGCTGCACCAGGGCATTTTGCCGCACCATACGCGCTGGGCGCAGTTTTTTGATCGTCTCCGTTACGTCGTCATTGATGAAATGCACACCTATCGTGGCGTCTTTGGCGCGCACGTGGCCAATGTCATTCGACGCTTGTGGCGTGTCTGCCGCTTTTACGGGGCAGCGCCGGGGTTTATCTTATGCTCGGCCACCATCGCCAACCCGGTGGAACTGGCCAGGCAGCTCATCGGCGCTGAGGTCACGGCCATTACGGAGAGTGGCGCACCCCAGGGGGAAAAGCACCTGCTGTTGTGGAATCCACCGGTGATCAATGCTGATCTCGGCATCCGCGCTTCTGCACGCTCGCAGACCACGCGTCTGGCGCGTCTAGCCGTGGAGGCCGGCTGTAAGACGATTGTCTTCGCCCAGAGTCGTCTGCTGGTCGAAGTGCTCACGAAATATCTCAAAGATATCTTCGACCGTGACCCGCGTCAGCGAGCCCGCATCGCTGCCTACCGGGGCGGCTATATTCCCAGCCAGCGGCGCGACACGGAAACGAAAATGCGGGCTGGAGCTCTGGAGTGCATTGTGACCACCTCGGCGCTCGAGCTGGGCATCGATATTGGGGCACTGGATATCTGCCTCCTCAACGGTTATCCCGGCACCATCGCCGGCACCTGGCAACGCCTGGGGCGGGCCGGGCGACGCAATCGCCCGGCCCTAGGGGTCCTGATTGCTACCAGTTCGCCTCTCGATCAGTACATTGTGCGCCACCCAGAATTTTTTCTTGGAGCTTCGCCAGAACACGCCCGCATTGATCCTGATCAACTGCTCATTCTGGTCGACCATGTGCGCTGCGCTGCTTTCGAGCTGCCGTTTATGGACGGCGAGCGGTTTGGCAACGACAACCTCGAGGAAATTCTGGCATACCTGGAAGCAGAGCAGGTGCTGCACCACGAAGGCCAGCAGTGGCACTGGATGGCAGAGAGCTATCCGGCGAACAGTGTCAGTTTACGCGCAGTGGCCGAGGGCAATTTTGTCGTGGTCGACACGACTGACGGCCGCCAACAGGTCCTGGCCGAGGTTGATTACAGCAGCGCCGCAATGACCCTGTATGAAGGGGCCATTTATCTCGTGCAAGCCGAGCCCTGGCAAGTCGAAAAGCTCGATTGGGAAGGGAGAAAGGCGTTTGTGCGAAAAACGCGCGCCGATTACTACACCGACGCGATTGACTACACCAAGTTAAAAATTCTCGATCAGTTTGAGGCAGAGCAGACCCTCACGACCAGTTATGCCCGCGGGGAAGTGCACCTGGTGCGACGCATCGCCGGCTATATGAAGATCCGCTATTATACGCATGAAAATGTCGGCTTCGGGCAGATTAATCTGCCCGACTATGAAATGCACACCACGGCGGTCTGGTGGCAGATTGAGGCAGCCGCACTGCACCAGGTATTTGCACAGCCCTGGCAAGCCCTCAATGGCTTTTTAGGCGCGGCGTATGCGATGCACTACGTGGCCGCGTTGCTGACCATGTCGGAGCTGCGTGACCTGGGGCGCGCGGTGGGCAACAGTGATGCGACGTGGTTTGCCACGGTCGGCATGGAGCGGCGTGGACAGCCGTACGTGTTCGGCACCAACGGCATCGAGCCCCAGGACGTCCGTCATTTTCAACCGACCGTCTTTCTGTACGACAACTATCCGGGTGGCATTGGCCTCTCTACGCTGCTGTACGATAGGCGTCGTGAGGTCGTCCAGCAGGCGTATGATCTAGTGATCGCCTGCGCCTGCCTCTACGGGTGTCCGGCTTGCGTTGGCCCTATCTTGGCTGCGGGCGAGTCGGACGGCCCGACACCCAAAGAAGCGGCACGCCTGGTGCTGGCACTCCTCACA
>JBMDXC010000644.1:0-9760 GCA_048594805.1 Candidatus Entotheonellaceae bacterium
CCGCAAGCAGAGCATGATGGATGCGTTGATGGGGGAGAACTCTATGCGAAAGACGTTGCTCAGACCAGCCCACAGACCTCGCTCTCGCATGTTCGCAGATGAAACTGTTCACATCCGTATAGCAGGTTCGCGGACACTGCAGCCAGCGAGAGTCTGCGACTGTATGGCGCTATGATGCGGTCGGAAAGCGGCGACGACAGGAGGAACATCATGGCCACGGCCAGACCGCAGATGCATCCCGTAGCACACTTCCCTCTGGTCCTGGGCGTCTTACGGTGTCTGGAGGTTGCCACCCTACTTGACCGCCTCATCCCGCCCCATCCGGCGCATGGGCGCTCGTGTGGGCGTGGCGTCAAAGCCTTGGTGCTCGCCATTCGGGACGGACCTCATGCCCTCTCTAAGGTGGGGCGACGGCTGGAAGAACGGGGGATGTTGACGCTGCTGCAGCCGGGGCTGACACGTCCCGCGCTCCATGATGACCGTCTCGGACACCTCCTCGAGGCTCTGTGTGCCGCAAATCTCAACAAGGTCTATGGCGCCATCGCACTCACGGCCCTGGCGGTCTATGCCCTCCCGACGCCGTGGCTGCCTCAGGATCCCACCACCATGACCCGCTTTGGCGCGTATGCGGACGCGCCAAAGCGTCCGGAGGCGCCTCCCCCTGCCTCCGGACATAGCCCAGATGGGCGTGACGATCTCAAACAGGTGCTGCTGAGCTGGGGCGTGCGTGGGGATGGAGGCAGACCGCGGCGCCGCGGTCTGCGTGATGGCAAGCGGAGTGCTCGTGTGGAAACGCCCGTCGCGCTTGCGGAGTGTCTGGCCTTGGGCTTGGACGGGGTGCGTGGGATGGTGGCGGAGAGTCAGGCCTCTAGTCGTCGCACCCTTGGCTTGTGTCTGGAGCACGGCATGGGGTGCGTCACCTTCGTCCCGCGGACGTGCGCCATTCGGCAGGAACTCGAAGCCGGGGGCCGCCAGCCCCCGGCCTTGCCCCTCCTCGTGGACAAGCCCGGGCGGACCCAGGACGACGCGCCACGCCGTTGGCATGGGCACAGCATACGCCGCCGCGTCGAGGTCGCGTACAGTACGGGGCGGGTCCCCCAAGAGGAGGTGCGCTGTGTCGTCGTGCATGCCAGTCAGCTGGCCCAGCAGCATGCCCAGACGTATACCAGTGCGCAAGAGAAGGAAGCGGAGGCCGTTGCCGACCACGTGCGGCAGGTGCAAGCCCAGTGGTGTGCCTGCCGGCCTGCTGCCGAGGCCGCCATCGCCGCCTATGAGGGCCAGGGACCGGGCCGCCGCGGGCGCCGGCCGCGCTCCTGGCGGTATTACACGCTCCGCTATAGCATCGTGGCAGCGCGTCGCCGCACGCGCCGTCCCCGTCGGGGTCGACCTGCGAAGACAGACCCGCCGCCGACCGAGTCGGGCTATGGCCTCATGGTAGAGGTGGACGCCCTGCCCAATGCTCAGGTCGACAAGGGGTGGACAGTGCTGGCCACCACGGTACGTGCTGAGAGGTGTACGGACGCAGAGATTCTCGAAGCCTATCAGGAGCAAAATATCACCGGAGAGCCTGGTTTTCGTTGGATCAAGCACCCTGCGGCTATCGCTCCCGTGTGGCTCGAGAAACCCGAACGGATTGCGGCCTTGGCGATGCTGCCCGTTGTCGGCTTGCTGGTCTATAGCATTATCCAACGACAGGTGCGTTTGTACCTGCGCACGCATGACCAGCAGGTCCCAGGGAACAAAGGCCTGACAGCGACGCCAACAGCGGTGGTGGTGGTGGCCTTGTGTGCTCAAGTGGCTCTGATCCAATGAGGGATAGATGATCAACAGATCGAGCAGCTCTATGGTGTCCAACCCCATCATCTGCGGCTTTGTGACGCACTGGGGCTCAACCACTCATGGTATGAGGCGCCCTCAGCACAAAAAAACGGTACGGACATACAGACCCCTTGAACGTGGGCAGTAGCTGACGACGTGGGCGTACAGGGCGACCAAGACATGGGTTGTCGCCAGGAACGTCAGGGCCAAGGCGATGACCTCGCCATTTTAGCAGCTACTCCAAAATTTGAGGCGAAAAGGCAGGGAGCTTCGCACCACAGCAATGGCTGCATAGCGGTCACCCTTGGTGGCTATTCCGCCTCAAACTTCGAGGGCTCTGCTTTTTGGGGGGCAGCCGGGTGCGGTGAGGCGCTGGCGGGTGGCCACGGGAATAGGGGCTTTATATTGCCCTATACTCACAACTCTGAAACATCTTCTTACATTATCGTCTGGAATGGAACAATAAACGGTCTGTATCAGACAATTTTGTTGCTATCCCTAGGGCACGTAGCCTCCTTTGAGCCCTTGCAGGGAAGGCCACATGCTTTCTGGAGCCCTCCTGATAATTCGCGAAGCTTTTTATTGACAGCGGCTTATGGGAATAGGAAGCATTAGATATCCAGGTACAGCATCATGGCATATATCTTGCTCTCAAATCCTGGCAGCTACAAAAATCTCCCTGCGCCTCATGAGGCGCTACACGAGTCGGTACAGTGGATAGGGGTGGAGGAACAGGTGGAGGCAGCGCAGCCGCGGCGACCGAACGAGGGAGTTCTCCACCTTGCCCTGCGGCGTGTGGGGCAGCGCACAGTGCTCCAGGAGTGCTACTTCCAGGTGCCGTTACAAGTGCTGCGGCCTTTATACCTTGATGATGTGGGTACCGCGTACGTGTACCTGGTGAGCCCCTGCGGTGGGGTGGTGGGGGGGGATATCTACAGTATGACCGTGGTAGTGGAAGCAGGGGCACGCGTCTGTCTGACCACACCGTCAGCCACAAAGCTCTACGCCACTCTAGGGCTGCCAGCCCGACAACAGCTCGATATCACCTTGCACGCCGGTGCGGTCCTGGAGTATCTGCCCGAGCAAATCATTCCCTTTGCGCAGGCGGTGTTTCAACAGCATATGACCGTGCGTCTTGGCCCTGGAGCGTGTGTCCTGGCTATGGAGATTGTCGCCCCAGGGCGCCGGGCGCGGGGGGAAGCTTTTGCCTATCGTGATTATGACTCCAGGGTGTGTATCGAAGCTGCCTCAGGCCAGGTGCTGTTGCACGAACGTACACGGCTACGGCCAGGGTGGCAACGGCTCGATGGACCAGGCTTATTCGAGGGCTATGACTATCTCGGCACATTCTATGCCCTGGTCGAGGGGAGGACCCTGACGCCGGATCTGGTGGAGCATGTGCATACGCTGCTCGCTGGCCGTGCAGGGCTCCTGGGCAGTGCGACGATGCTGGCGCATGGCGGCATAGCCGTACGCGTGTTGGGCATAGACCACATGACCGTGAGTCAGGCACTGCACGAGGTGTGGGATGTGCTGCGTCGCGCCCTGCTCGGGTATCCGGCGGTGGTCTGGCGTAAATAGGGACAGAGGGGGAGATGAGGAGAGGGGGAGAGGGATGCATCTGACACCGCGTGAGGTCGACAAGCTCCTCATTTTCGTTGCCGCTGAAGTGGCACAGCGGCGGCGCGAGCGTGGTCTCAAGCTCAATTATCCGGAGGCGGTGGCGTTGATCAGTGCGGAGCTGTTAGAAGGAGCCCGTGATGGCAAGTCCGTCGCCGAGTTGATGCGCTACGGCGGACAGATTCTCAGCCGGGATGAGGTCATGGAGGGCGTGCCAGAGATGCTCGCTGAGGTACAGATCGAAGCAACGTTTCCTGACGGCACCAAGCTGGTGACGGTACACGATCCACTGCGCTAGGGCGGATGAAACGATGATTCCAGGGGAATATATCTTGCGCTCGGAGCCGATTGAGGCAAACGTAGGCCGTGAGACAGTCGAGATTGAAGTGGCCAATCATGGTGATCGTCCCATTCAGGTCGGATCGCATATGCACTTCTTCGAGGTCAATAAGGCTCTGGTGTTTCCGCGTCGCCTGGCGTTTGGTAAGCACCTCAATATTCCGGCTGGGACGGCGGTGCGTTTCGAGCCCGGAGACCGCAAACGGGTGATACTGGTGGCGTTTGCTGGCACGGGCGAGGTATACGGGCTCAATAGTCTGTGTAACGGTCCCCTCACCGAGACGACACGTGAGGCCGCCATGACACGCGCTGTGGAGCAGGGCTTCGGCAACACTGAGGCAACGGGGGGAGCAGCATGAGTTTCCCTATCGCACGGCGCGTCTATGCGCAAATGTATGGTCCGACGGTGGGCGATCGCGTGCGGCTGGCTGACACCGAGTTGTTTATCGAGATCGAGCGTGATTTTACGGTCTACGGTGATGAGGTGAAATTCGGTGGCGGTAAAGTGTTGCGCGATGGCATGGGACAAGCGCCCCATATAGGCGCAGCGCAGGCGCCTGATGTGCTCATCACCAATGCGCTCATTGTCGACCACTGGGGCATCGTGAAGGCCGATATTGGCATCAAAGATGGCCTCATTGTGGCGATCGGCAAGGCCGGCAATCCGGCGCTCATGGCAGGAGTACATCCCCAGCTGATTGTCGGAGCCAGCACAGAGGTGATCGCCGGTGAAGGGCTGATCGTGACGCCCGGTGGGATCGACAGCCATATCCACTTTATCTGTCCGCAGCAAATTCCTGAGGCGTTGTCGGCGGGAATCACGACCCTGATTGGTGGCGGGACTGGTCCGGCTACTGGTACGAAAGCGACAACCTGCACACCTGGCCCCTGGAATCTGTATCGCATGTTGCAAGCGGCCGACGAATACCCGATGAACATAGGCTTCCTAGGTAAAGGGAATGGCTCCATGCCGCAGCCGCTGCGTGAACAGATCGAAGCCGGGGCTCTGGGGCTGAAGCTGCACGAGGACTGGGGCACAACGCCAGCCGCTATCGATTGCTGTCTGGGGGTGGCCGAAGAATATGACGTGCAGGTGGCGATTCACACCGACACGCTGAACGAAGCGGGATTTGTCGAGGACTCGATCGCCGCCTTCCGCGGTCGCACCATCCATACCTACCATACGGAAGGAGCAGGAGGTGGGCACGCGCCCGACATTTTACGCGTATGCGGCGAGGCCAATGTCCTGCCATCATCGACCAATCCGACGCGGCCTTTCACCGTCAACACCCTGGAAGAGCATTTAGATATGCTCATGGTCTGTCATCATCTCGATGCCAGCCTGCCGGAGGATGTCGCCTTTGCGGAATCACGCATCCGTCCTGAAACCATTGCTGCAGAGGATATTCTGCACGACCTGGGTGCCATTAGCATGATGAGCTCTGATGCGCAGGCCATGGGTAGAATCGGTGAAGTGATTCTGCGTACCTGGCAGACTGCCGACAAAATGAAACGTCAGCGTGGCCGTCTGCCGCAGGAGCAGGGCGACAACGACAATCGACGCGTGCAGCGCTATGTCGCGAAATATGCCATCAATCCGGCTATTGCGCATGGGATTGCTGACTACATTGGCTCCATCGAAGTGGGCAAAATGGCCGACCTGGTGCTCTGGCAACCGGCATTCTTCGGCGTCAAGCCAGAGCTGGTCATGAAGGGCGGCATGATCGCCTACAGTCTCATGGGCGATCCCAATGCCTCCATCCCGACGCCACAGCCGGCTTTCTACCGACCCATGTTCGGGGCCCTGGGGCGCGCCAAGTATGTGACCTCCTATGCCTTTGTGTCACAGGCGGCGCTGGCGCAGCGCGTCCCTGAGCAATTGGGCCTGCAGAAACGCGTGGCAGCGGTGCGTGGCTGCCGTGGCCTGGGCAAGACAGCCATGGTACACAACGCCTATCTGCCACACCTGGAAGTCGACCCGGAGACATACGTGGTCAAGGCGGATGGGCAGGTGCTGACCTGTGAGCCAGCGCCAAACCTATCGTTGGCACAGCGCTACTTTTTGTTTTGACCCTTCCTGGGAGAGGGCGCAGAAGAGCATGGGCTGGTGATCACGATGATACCCCAAGGCCAGGAGTTGTGGCACCTGTTGCAGATTACCGACCAGTTCTTCCCGACCGGGGGATACGCCTTTTCTCACGCCCTTGAGACCTACATCGCCGAAGGGATTGTCCATGACCGTGGGTCATGTCACAGGCTGCTCGAAAATCTGTGCTGGCACACCATTGGCCCGTGCGACCTGGTGTTTTGCGCCCATGCCTACCGTCTCGCAGCAGGCGCGGACACGGCGCACGACACACTCGCGGCTCTGGTCGCCTGCGACCATCTTCTGGGCGCCTATAAAGTACCACGTGAGCTGCGCCAGGAGAGTCAGCACACGGGTCAGGCGTTCCTGCGTGCTGCCATGGCTCTGGAGCCGGCGGCTCTGGTGCAGGCGCTCTGGGCACAGGTGCAGTGCGGAGCCACGCCAGGGCATCATGCCCCGATCTTCGGATGCGTAGCACAGCACCTTGGGTGCGACAGGGAGAGCACGTTGCTGGCTTACCTGTATACCGTGCTGACGGGATTGGTGGCAGCGGCTCTGCGGCTTGTGCCCTTAGGGCAGTCGGATGGTCAGCGCTTGCTGCACGCGCTGGCGCCCTTGAGTCGTGATCTGATAGCCCGGTACGGCGAGCTGCAGCCTGAGGAGGCCTGGTGTGCGACGCCAGGACTGGATATTCGCAGTATGCAGCATGAGCGGCTCTACTCGCGACTGTATCGGTCGTGACTGGCTGCCATGCGCGGAGGAGCATATATGCACGATGTCTATAGTGGTGCACCGCATGTGCACCACACACCATCTTTTGGCTGGCAGAGCCTCACCGCCAAGCCGTTGACGATCGGGGTAGGGGGGCCAGTCGGCTCTGGAAAAACCGCGCTCGTGGACTGTCTCTGTAAAGCGCTGCGGGACACGTATCGCCTCGCGGTGGTGACGAATGACATTTATACCAAAGAGGACGCTGAGTTCCTGTGCCGCAGCGGGGCACTGGAGAGCGCCCGCATCATGGGCGTCGAAACAGGGGGGTGCCCGCACAGCGCTATCCGTGAGGATGCCTCAGTGAATCTGGAGGCCCTTGCGAGTCTGGTGAAGCGGTTTCCTGACTTGCAACTGGTCTTCGTCGAAAGTGGTGGCGATAACCTCGCTGCCACGTTTAGCCCGGAATTAGCTGACGCGACAATCTATGTCATTGACGTCGCGGCGGGGGACAAGATCCCGCGCAAAGGCGGTCCGGGCATCATGCGTTCGGACCTGCTGGTGATCAACAAAATTGATCTGGCGCCCTATGTCGGCGCTGACCTGCAGGTGATGGAGCGCGACGCCAGGCGCATGCGTGGTGGTAGGCCGTTCGTGTTTACCAACCTGCGGGCCGGGATGGGGTTAGAGGTTGTGGTGGCCTGGGTGCACGCCCAGGTAGAAGCACGTCTCTCTAAAGTGTAGAGGCGTGAGCAGCGATCAGCCAAAGGGGCAAACGCATGAGAGCTGGCAGAGGAGTGTGTGTGACAGGGAAGCAAGTGCGGAGGGCACGAGGGCAACTGGCAGCCATTGTGAGTACCGTCGTGCTGGTGGGAGTCCTGAGTCAGGGTGTCCAGCCCGCACAGGCGGCAGACCCGGTGAAAGTCGGCATTCTGCATTCGTTGAGTGGCACTATGGCCATCAGCGAGGCGCCGATTAAAGAAGTAGTGTTGATGGCCATTGACGAGATCAATGCGTCTGGCGGTGTCCTGGGCCGTAAGGTGGAACCTCTCATCGAAGACCCGGCTTCCAACTGGGATTTATTCGCTGAGAAAGCCAAAAAGCTCCTCCAGGAGGATAAAGTCGCCACCGTGTTTGGGTGCTGGACGTCGGTGAGTCGTAAATCCGTGTTGCCCGTATTCGAGCGCTATAATGGTCTGCTCTTCTACCCAGTACAGTATGAGGGTGAGGAATGCTCCAAAAATGTCATTTACACCGGTGCCACGATCAATCAGCAGGCCTCGCCAGCCGTGGATTTTCTGATGAGTTCGGAGGGGGGCAACAAAAAACGGTTTTACCTGATTGGCACCGACTACGTGTATCCACGCACCACCAACAAAATCCTGCGGCTCTATCTGCTGAAGAAGGGCGTGAAGGAAGCCGACATTCAGGAGGAATATACTCCCTTTCACCATCAGGATTATCAGACCATTGTGGGCAAAATCAAAAGTTTTTGCGCCGGCGGTGATGCGGCGGTGATTAACACGATCAACGGCGATAGCAATGTGCCTTTCTTCAAGGAACTGGCCAATCAGGGTGTGACCGCCGATACTTGTCCGTCGATCTCCTTCAGCTTTGCCGAGGTCGAGCTGCAAAGCCTCGATGTGAAACCGCTCGCGGGGCACCTGGCATCCTGGAATTACTACATGTCGTTGAAGACCCCGCAGAACATGAAGTGGATCAAATCCTATAAGGTCTGGTGCGCCAAGCATAACATTGCCGACAAGCAGTGCGTCACTGACGACCCCATGATGCACGCCTATATCCACGTGCATCTGTGGGCGAAAGCCGTAGAAAAAGCTGGTTCGACGGACGTCGATAAAGTGCTCAAGGCGCTTGAGGGGCTGGAAATTGATAGCCCGGTTGGGAAGTACAAGGTTGACGAAAAGAACCATCACACCTGGAAGCCGGTGTATATCGGCAAGATCAGGGACGATGGCCAATTCGATGTAGTCTGGAAGACCAAACAATGGGTAGCTCCAGAGCCCTGGAGTGAGCTGACCTATCCGGGACGCGCCTGCGACTGGAGTGGGGATGGCAAAGGGAGCTTTGACTTGGTGGACGGCAAGCGCTCCTGGCTGTCTGACAAGAAGTAAAAGGTCTATGAGAGATGTTGTAAAACCCCCTCTCCCATCGGGAGAGGGGATGGCACAAAGGTGAGACGTCATGCGAACTCTATCCCTCGTGTTCCTCGGCTGTTGGCTTGCCTTCAGCACTATTGGCATTGGCCTGGCTGAGGCGGCTCCCCCTCACGCCTTGATCATAGATCTTACCAACCCCACCACACAGCGCGCGGCGCTGCTTCAGCTCCGTGACCTCGCTGATCCAGACTTGCAGGGTGTGCTGCAAGCACTGAAAGAGGACGCGTTGTATCTGTGGCAGGAAGAGACACTGCTCATCCTGAACGACGCTGGCACGCTCATTGACCTTGATGATAAGCCCCTGCTCGACAGCACTGGCCAACCGCTCCTGCCTACGGAGGGACTGGAGCAGGTCGCACTCGAGCAAGAAAATATGTCACTGGTGCAACGTGCCCTGGAGGTCCTTGAGCTGTCCGCGCCAGACCCTGCCAAGCGGAGATCCATCGCCCTGCGCTGGGGGAATCTCCAGGATCTGAGCATCATTCCTCTGCTGGAAAAAGCCCAGGCCAAGGAAACTGCACCGGGTATTAAAGTGGTCATGGCAGAGACGATCCATAAATTGCGCCTCCTCGATCCCTCCCCGCAGGTACGCCAGCAAGCCATCACCTTTTTCGGTGCCACGCGTGCCGAATCAGCCCTGTCGCGCCTGCGCGACCTGCGTGACACGGAGCAGGATCCGCAGGTGCAGGCCGCTATCACCACCGCTGTGCAGCGTATTGAGAGCTATCTCCAAATGCGCAACGCTGTGGCCTATCTCTTTAATGGCCTGAGCCTGGCCTCGATTCTGCTGATCATGAGCCTGGGCCTCGCCATTACCTTTGGGCTCATGGGCATCATCAACATGGCACACGGCGAGATGCTCATGCTTGGGTCGTACACGGCCTATGTCCTCCAGGAATTGTTTGCCACTCGCTTCACGGCCCATGCTGACACATACTTCCTCGTTGCCCTGCCACTATCGCTCCTGGTGGTTGGTGCCGTCGGGATACTCCTGGAGCGCGGCCTCCTG
>JBMDXC010000645.1:0-7729 GCA_048594805.1 Candidatus Entotheonellaceae bacterium
GCGTTTCCCTAAGAGCGCGGGCTTCTGGTCCGCTCCGGAGGCAGGCGAGACGCCTGCGCTCCCAGGACCATAGCCAGCTGACAGCCAAAAACGCAATGACCTCACCTTGACAAGAGCGCCAACGCATAGTAGAATGTGTAAAAAATACACTAAGAGATAGGTGTTCATGCATGGTATCGGGCAACATCACAACACATCCAGTAGTACAGCACGTCAAAGTTGCCGTGGACAATTGTATTTTCACGGTGTTGGAGGACAGGCTGCACCTGTTGCTCATCCAGATGACTAAAGTGCCCTACACAGGGATGTGGGCACTGCCTGGAGGGCTCATTCAGGATGCGGAGAGCCTCGATGCCGCAGCCGTGCGTATCTTGTACGAGGAGACAGGTGTGGCGGATGTCTACCTCGAGCAACTGTATACCTTCGGGCGACCGGATCGGGACCCGGCAGGGCGCGTGGTTTCCGTCTCCTATTTTGCCCTGATCCATGCCGCTGGCATGGCGCTGCGCACGCAGCCCAAGTATGCCGACGTGCGCTGGTGGCCCTGTGCGACTCTACCGCCACTGGCCTACGACCATGATGCCGTGGCCGCGTATGCCCGGCAGCGACTGGAATGGAAACTCGCGTACACGAATGTGGTCTGGTCATTGCTGCCGCGGCGGTTCGCCCTGACAGAGTTACAGAAGGTGTATGAGGCGGTGCTGGGTAGGAAGCTCGACAAGCGCAATTTTCGCAAGAAGATTCTGGCGCTTGGACTCGTTGAGCCAGTGGGGGAAACGGCCATGCGTGGAGCGCATCGTCCGGCCATGCTGTACCGTTTTACGAGCCGAGAGCCGAAACTGATTGATATGGTATAGTGCTAAATTTTTTTACACACTTATAGTGTAAAATATACACGAAGGCAATTGCAATGCAGACAGGTACCGTGCAGGGACGCTTCGACATCGCAGCCGGTTCGGTAACTGGCAGAGACCATGTACTGGCCGGCAGGAACAATCAGGACGCCTACCACTGGGCATGTCTGCCCCATGCCGTGATGGCAGTCGTCTGTGATGGATGTGGCAGTGGTAAACACAGTGAGGTCGGAGCCCAGATTGGCGCCCGTCTGATGCTCGAGGCGATGGCGCGTGCTATGCAAGGTCCCGTGCACGCGTTCTGGTATCGCGTGCGGCAGGATGTGCTGGTGCAGCTCCGCTGCCTCGCTGAGCAGCTCGGTGGGCATTTTCCTTCCACAGTGCAGGACTATTTCCTTTTTACCGTCGTCGGAGCGCTGGTGACACCCTGGTGCACCTTTTGTTTTTCCCTCGGGGATGGAGTCATGGTCGTTAATGGCGATCCGATCCCCCTCGGACCTTTTCCGGATAATGCACCGCCCTACCTGGCGTATGCGCTGCTCAACGCCCACAACGGCAAACCGTCGACGTTGTCCCAGCAGTTCCAGATACAGCGTGTCTTGCCGACAACGGCGGTACAATCCATTGTCCTGGGGACCGACGGTCTGGAGACGTTCCTGCAGGCTGCGACTCGTCCCATTCCGGGCAAGCGAACCACTGTAGGCCCACTCCAGCAATTTTGGCAGGAGGAGCGCTATTTTACAAATCCAGACGCTGTGAGGCGGACGCTGGCACTGGTCAACCGTGAGGTCATACAGCCCAACTGGGAAGCACAGCGTCTGGACCGGCAAGGCGGATTGTTGCCCGACGACGCAACGCTGGTCGTCATTCGCCGCCGGCCGGCCCCGCGTGAGGAGATAAGTAGTGGACGTCTTTGTCAACGGTAAACGGCTCCGCCTCAAGCCCCAGCAGACCATTGGCAAGGGCGGTGAGGCTGATGTATTTACGATCGGCAATGGTCAGGTGCTCAAACTATTTAAGCCACCGTCGCACCCTGATTATGCTGGCCAGCCACATGAACAGCAGCAGGCCCTGGCGCGGCTCACTGAGCATCAGGCCAAGCTCCTGGCCTTTCCTGGCCATGTCCCTGGTCGCGTAGTATGTCCGGAGGCATTGGTCACAGACCGCAGCGGCCGCACAATTCTGGGCTATACCATGCGGTTCCTATACGGCGCCACGGTACTCATGCGGTATGCAGAGCGTGGCTTCCGTCAGGCCGGTGTGTCACATGCTACCGTGGTGGCGCTGTTTCGCGACCTGCACCAGACGCTCAGCGCGCTGCATCGGGCCGGCATAGTCATTGGCGATTTTAACGATCTGAATGTGCTGGTGCTCGGGACAGAAGCGTATCTCATCGACGCCGATAGCTTTCAATTTGGGCCTTTTCTGTGCCGCGTCTTTACTGCGCGCTTTGTGGACCCGTTGCTCTGCGTGCCCGACGCCACCCAGTTGGTGCTGCACCAGACGCACACGGCTGCCTCCGATTGGTATGCCTTTACCGTGATGCTTATGCAGTGCCTGCTCTTCGTCGGGCCATATGGGGGCGTCTACCGGTCTACAGACCCGGCACACAGGGTGCCACATGAGGCGCGGCCGTTGCACCGCATGACGATTTTTCATCCTGAGGTACAATACCCGAAACCGGCGATTCCCTATAACACGCTACCTGACGAGCTGCTGCACTACTGGCACCGAGTGTTTCAACAAGATGTGCGCGAGCCTTTCCCGCTGCCCCTCCTCGACATGCTGCACTGGCAGCGGTGTAGCACGTGTGGTACGGAACACGCCCGTAGCGTCTGTCCGCAGTGTACACCCGCAGCGCCGGCAGCCGTGCAGGAGGTAATCCGCAAGCGGGGGACGGTGACGGCTCGGCGTCTCTTCCATACATCCGGGCTAATTGTGTATGCTGCAATGCAGGACGGCACTCTAGCCTGGCTGTATCATGAGCAAGACCAGCTACGGCGTGAGGATGGCACGGCGGTATTACACGGGTCGCTGGATCCGCAGATGCATTACCGGCTCTGCGGTCACGCGACATTGCTGGGGAAGGATGGACAGGTGATCACCATGGCCCCCGGGCGCCCTCCCGAGCGCCTTAGTGTCGAGAGCACTGGGGCAGGACCGCTCTTTGATGCCAACGCCCGCGCACGCTACTGGACAACCCAGGGGCAGCTCCTGCGCGATGGTCCCTGGGGGCCAGTCTATATTGGAGACGTTTTAGAGAGGCAGACGCACTTCTGGGTAGGCCCACGTTTTGGCTTTGGCCTGTATCGTGCCGGAGCGCTCAGCGTGGCCTTTCTCTTTGATGCCGAGCGGCGGGGCATCAACGATACGGTACGCCTACCGCCCCTGCATGGCCACTGGGTCGACGCCCGGTGCGTCTTCACTGACACGCATTGCTGGTTGCTGGTAGCCACGCAAGTTCAGGGCAAGATGGTGCACCAGTGTGTGCTGCTCAGTGCCCGGGGTACTGTAGAGGCCATGGCCCAGGCCGAGCAGGACGACGGTTCCTGGCTGGGCACGCTGCCGGGGAAAGGCGCCGCCGGCTCCTGGCTCTTTGCACCGACTGATGCAGGGATCGTGCGGGTTGAGCCGCAGCATGGCCAGCTCGTGCAGACGCGCGTGTTTTCGGACACCGAACCATGCGTGGATAGTGGTTGTCACCTGTTTGCCGGCCAGCAGGGGATGTATGTCGTCGACCGGCAGAGCATTTATGTACTTACCATTGCCTAGGCAGGAAGTTGAATGACTTACCTTCGCCTAGAAGGAGAGAAACCCATGAGTTATCGTGAACTCCCCATTCCAGCCCACTTTGATGCGGATAAAGTTGGCCAGGTCTGGCGTGTGCCCTATCAGGACAGAGCCCGCGAGGCACCGGCATGGGCCAGGCAGCACGATATTAAGCCAGCGGCCAGCGACAAAGTGAAAATCTGTCTGGTTGCTATCGACGTCCAGAACACGTTTTGCTTACCCGATTTCGAGCTCTTTGTCGGTGGTCGTTCCGGGCGCGGTGCTATCGAGGACAACGTCCGGCTCTGCCGGTTCATCTATCGCAATCTCGGCACGATTACCGAGATCGATCCCACCATGGACACGCACACCGCCATGCAGATCTTCCACCCTATCTTCCTGGTGAACGACGCTGGCGAACATCCGCAGCCGCTCACGCCAATCTCCCTGGAGGAGGTCGAAAAAGGTATCTGGAAGGTGAATCCCGCCGTGGCCAACAGCCTGGCAAATGGCAACTACATGGCGCTGCAGAATCACCTCATGCACTACTGTCGCAAGCTCAGCGAGAAAGGCAAATACCTGCTGATGATCTGGCCTTACCACTCCATGCTGGGCGGTATTGGCCACTGTCTCGTCTCAGCCGTCGAGGAGGCCCTGTTCTTTCATAACCTGACGCGCAACAGTCAAACTGGCTTCGAAATCAAGGGTGGCAACCCACTGACCGAAAACTACTCGGTGCTCCGTCCTGAGGTGCTCGATAGCGCTGACGGCCGGCCCATTGCCCAGAAGAATACCCGCTTCATCAAGAAGCTGTTAGAGTTCGATGCTGTGGTCATCGCCGGCCAGGCGAAGAGCCACTGTGTGGCCTGGAGCATCGATGATCTGCTCAGCGAGATTGTCGAGCATGATCCAAAACTCGCACAGAAAGTGTATCTGTTGGAAGACTGCACTTCGCCGGTCGTGGTCCCAGGCATTGTGGATTTCACCGATCAAGCCGATGCGGCCTTCCAGCGCTTTGCCGATGCGGGTATGCATCTGGTGCGCTCAACAACCCCGATGGTGAGCTGGCCCGGCCTGGCCTTGTAAGGAGGAGCCCCATGAGTCCGCCTACAGATATCAACGCCCTGTTCCAGGCTGCCCAGAGCAGTGGGGCACTCTCCACAGCCTCCATGCAAGCGTTGACAATTACCGACATCGGCGCCATGATCCAGGCTGGACTGGGAATTCCTGTGGATGACGTGACGGCGAGTGAGGCCGTGCTGGTGACCATGATGCCAGATGATTCGGGCTCTATCCGCTTTGCTGGCAATGCCCAGGTGGTGCGGGATGGACATAATCTCGTGCTCGACGCTTTACAGCACTCGCACCAGTGCGACAGTATACTGGCCCATACACGGTTCTTGAATGGCCACGTGCTCTTTCCGTACTGTCCCATTATGCAGACTGTACGTCTGGACCAGCACAACTACGACCCGGCGCTTGGCACCCCACTCTACGACCAGACCGTAGTGCTCCTCGGGACCGTGCTTGCCAAAGCGCAGGAGTTCGCGGACAACGGCGTGCCCGTGCGCACGGTCACCCTCATCATCACCGACGGCGCCGACGAGCATTCTCGGCGTGCCACAGCCCAGACCGTAGCGACGCTGGTACGGGACATGCGGCAGGCCGAGACGCACATGGTCGCTGCGATGGGCATTGAGGACGGCAGCACTGACTTCCGTCGGGTATTCCGCGAGATGGGCATCGAGGATCAGTGGATCCTCACCCCTGGCAACGACGTGAGCCAGATTCGCCATGCCTTCCAGGTCTTTTCGCAGTCAGCCGTGCGCGTCAGCCAGAGTGCCACACACTTCAGCCAGGCGGTGCTCGGGGGGTTTGGGGCGCCGTAGCGCAGAGGCAAGAGGGTGAATACTATGCCGATTATCCAATCGCTGCTGGACACCGATTTTTATAAGTTCACCATGGGGCACTGGGTTTTCAAGCGTTACCCTAACGTCCCGGTGCGTTACGCTTTCAAGAATCGCACGGCACGGGTGCAGCTGGCGGAGTATATCGACGAAGCGGAACTGCGTCGCGAGCTCGATCACGTGCGCACGTTGCGCCTGACTCCCAGTGAGCTACACTACCTGCGTGGTACCAATGAGTATGGCGACGGCATCTTCAGCGAGGACTATTTGCAATTTCTCAAGGAGCTGCGCTTGCCGCCGTACGCACTGGAGCGAGTGGATGGCACTTACAGGCTAGAATTTTCCGGCAAATGGTGCGAGGCCATTTACTGGGAGACGCCGGCGCTGTCAATCATCAACGAGTTGTATTATCGTACCTGCATGGAGCGGCTGAGCGCCTTTGAGCGCGATGCGGTCTTTGCCACTGGTACACTGCAGCTGGCGGAGAAAATCAAGACGCTGCACAACCGGCCCGACATTACCTTTAGTGATTTCGGTACCAGGAGGCGCTTCAGCAGAAATTGGCAGGAATACGTCATTCGTGTGCTGGCCCAGGAAATGCCAGGACAAATGCTGGGGACCTCGAATACCGCCATGGCCATGCAGTACGGTCTGCTCCCTGTAGGCACCATGGCACACGAGATGTATATGGTGCTCGCGGGGGTCATGGCGCAGAGTGATGATACCATCCGCACTTCGCACAACCGTGTGTTGCAGGAATGGTGGGAGGAGTACGACTGGGACCTGTCCATGGCCCTGACTGATACGTATGGCAGCGACTTTTTCTTCCGCGACATGACTGCCGCACAGGCGCGCGCCTGGAAAGGGTTGCGTCAGGACTCGGGCGATCCCATGGCCTTTGGCGAAAAAGCCATCGCCTTCTATGAGCGGCATGGCATTGCCCCACAGGACAAGCTTATCGTCTTCAGCGATGGGTTGGACCTGGGCACTATCGTTAAGCTCACCGATCACTTCGCCGGTCGGATACGCGTCAGCTTTGGGTGGGGGACGAATCTCACGAACGATGTAGGGTTCGAGGCCCTGTCACTGGTCATCAAAGTGATTGAAGCCAATGGACACCGCGCCGTGAAGCTGAGCGATAATCTCGCCAAGGCCACTGGCGAGGCGTCGGATATCGAGCGCTTCAGGCGCATTTTCGGGCATACGGTAACCACGTTTGAAGCATGTCGCTACTAACCTGGAGGAGTTCCTATGGCCATTAACCTTCCTCTGGAGCAGCCTGTGGTGCTGCCCCCTGATCCGGACGACAGTGCCCAGCAAGTTGCCGCGGCATTCGCCGCTTTCCAGGCTGGGCAAAGCACAACGTCAGCTTATCGGGCGCAGCTCAATGCCATTGCCGCGCGCCATCCGACCTGTCTCAGCGCCTGGGCGGCATTGGGGGAGCTGGCGTTGCCCGACGATGTCATCGCTGCCTATGCTTTCTTTCGGGTCGGCTATCACCGCGGGCTCGACCGGGCCCGCAGCGCTGGCTGGCGCGGCACGCAGCAACTGCGCTGGGCGGACGACAGCAACCGTGGCTTTCTGCGCTGTCTGCACGGCCTCATGTGCGCTGCCAGGGCCATCGGCGAAGCGGCTGAGGTCACGCGTATCCACCAGTTTCTCCTTGAGCTGGATCCGTCCAATCACTTCGGGTTGGAGCGCCTCTAGGGAAAGTGGTCTGTAGAGTGTTGCCAGATGATAGCGTCAGCATAGCCGACATGCTACCATGCAGCAGCACAAGCTGGAGTATGGTGATTCGTGCAGAAGGAGACCCACTATGGCAAACGCAGCATCGTATATTTATGCTGGCTCCGCACATGTAACGACCAACAGCGGCACCCACATGGGCGGTGTATTCCGCCGGGCTGTAGGAGACGATCACTGGCAAGCTCTAACCAACGGCCTCCCTGAGGAATCTGAGGTGCGGGCTATTGCCATTCACCCGCATAACCCGCAGGTGATCTACATCGGCACACAGCACGGGCCGTATCGCAGTACAGACGGTGGTGATCACTGGGAGAAGCTGAGCTTTCCTGACCTCGGTATGGTGGTGTGGTCGCTCTTGTTTGACCCCAAGAATCCCCAGACCATGTACCTGGGTACGGCCCCCGCAGCGGTGTATCGCAGCGATAATGGTGGTGATACCTGGCGTCGCCTGCC
>JBMDXC010000646.1:0-15331 GCA_048594805.1 Candidatus Entotheonellaceae bacterium
AAGGCTAGCTCTGTTACCTCATCCTGTGAGTGGTCAACTAAGCGTCGAGCCATATCCTGACCTATTCTCTGTTTAAGTTGCCTATGGTTGATGGCCTGATAGTGTGTATCGCGGCTCCATATCCACGAGAAAACTCGTTCGCAGTGCGCTGGGAATGCGACCTAAGGACCCTGGTATTAGCCGTGGCAATCTCCATCAATAACTGTGTCGGTTCCAAGGCTCGCCGCGTCACACTTGTGATCTGGACTACGGTCACGTTCAGAAGGCGTTGGTTATCGCGATCGTTCTGAACCATGAGTACGGGCTGCACCTTGGCCCCTCCACCTGCAGCATATGGGTAATTGACTAACACCACTTCACCACTTTGGACGTTCATGATTTCCTACGGGCGTCGAGATCGTTGTATAGGTCCATTGTGGGATCGTCCTATCCCTCTCGCCCGAAGATTTCCATGGCGTGGGTATACATATCACGCAGGAACTGGTTGTCTTCCGCCTCGTCTAGGAGCACCTGCAACTGAGCATACACCTCTTCCCGGATAAGGACGTAGGTGGTATGCGAGTCGGGATCTACAGCACGGGGAGGGATTTCTCCCTGCTGTGCTACAGCTTACCGCAGTTCGAGAGCAAATTCGATCATTACATACTTCCCTTTCTGAGGGCGTCCACTTTGTGAGACCCGCTCAAGTCGTCAGCCTGCTCTCTGCCCAAAGATGTCATCCAGCACGAGCTGGAGATCGCTTACCGTGGCAGACACGAGGACGTGGCCGCGTTGCAAGGTGTGCTCCTGACGATAGCATGTCCCATCCGGTTGCGTGTATTGCGTGAGCGTTTCCCGCTCGACATCCAGGAGCCACACTTCGGGGATGCACACCTGAGCATAGCGAGGCACTTTCTCCTTACGGTCATACTCCAGAGACGTCTCTGCGACTTCTACAACCACCAACACATCAGCCGGCACGGGATGCGCTTGGACATAAAAATCCTCACGAAGACGCAACACGGCGAGGTCTGGTTGTGGCTCCGTGTAGTCAGTAAGCTGAATGGGGTCCTGGACGCTGAGAATGGCACGATCGCCAACTTGGCGACTCATGAGTGCATTCAGCCGTTTGACAATCGCAGCATGGCGCGGCTCAATTGGACTCATGGCGCGTACCTCACCGTCTATCAACTCAACACGGTCATCTTCAGCGAAGATACCCGCCTCTATCATCCGTGCGAAGTCGGCAACCGTAAATTGCCAGCGGAGAATCTGGACCTTCACATAGCCTCTTTCATATGCAACACCGCCTGCTCCCATGTCGGACACCAGAGACTCCTAAACATCCAGATGCACCACTTCCTTGGCGTGCTGCTCAATAAAAGCCTTGCGCGGGTCTACCTGATCCCCCATGAGAGTCGTGAAGATGTAATCAGCTTCGACGGCATCCTCGATGGTCACCTGCAGCAGCGTACGCCGTGTCGGATCCATGGTAGTTTCCCAGAGCTGTGAGGGGTTCATCTCACCGAGCCCCTTATAACGCTGAATGTTCAAGTCCTTGGTACCCGCCGTGTTCACCACCTGTAAGAGATCTGGAAAGTCGCTGGCCACATGTTCGACCTCACCGTTGCGCAAGATGTACGGTGGTGTGCCTAACTCCTCGAATTGCCGTGCTAAGGTCCGGAGGTCGCGCATCTCTTGCGAGATCAGCAGGGCATGGTCCACGACCGTGGTGAAGGTAGTTGTGTTCCCTCGTGTCATGACAACAATCCGATAACAGTGGTGGTCCTCATCCCACTCGAGACGCGCCTCTTGGAGAATGTCGCCATAGCGCTGCAGCGTTTCCTGCAGCGTTCGCTGCAGGTGAGCCGTCTCCTGCTGGTCGCGTAGTAAAGGTGCCGCCAGCCAGTCGCAGAGCGCTACCTGGCGCAGAACGCGGACGTCTTGGTGTCGTCGAGCCAGCCGCCCCAGGAGCTGCTCGAACATCTGCACGCGCCGGGTTAAAGCGATGAGCTGCTCACCAGACATGCCATCACCGGCTCCCGGACGTATCAGGTGCAACTTCTCCGTGGCGAGGTGCAGCACGTGCTCGTCAAAGGCCGATTGGTTCTTCAGGTACATCTCCGACTGCCCACGCTTGACCTTGTAGAGGGGCGGCTGTGCAATGTGCAGATAGCCACGCTCGATGACCGGCCGCATGTGACGGAAGAAAAACGTCAGGAGTAAGGTACGGATATGCGATCCGTCCACATCAGCGTCAGTCATGATGATGATGCGGTGGTAGCGGATCTTCTCGATGTCAAAATCATCACGACCAATGCCAGCCCCAAGGGCCGTGATGAGGACCTGGATCTCCTGACTGCTGAGCATCTTTTCCAGGCGGGCCTTCTCGACATTGAGAATCTTCCCCCGTAGAGGAAGAATCGCTTGGAGATTGCGGTCACGCCCCTGTTTTGCCGACCCTCCTGCAGAGTCGCCCTCCACCAGGTAAATTTCTGACAGGGCTGGATCACGCTCGGCACAATCGGCGAGTTTTCCAGGCAGAGCTGAGCTTTCGAGCAGGCCCTTGCGCCGGGTCAAATCGCGCGCCTTGCGGGCGGCCTCACGCGCCCGTGCCGCGGTGAGAGCCTTGTCCACAACTCTGTGCGCAACGGTGGGATTTTCCTCGAGGAAGATGGCCAATTGATCATTGACAATCGCTTCGACAATACCTTTGACCTCACTGTTGCCGAGCTTGGCCTTTGTCTGTCCTTCAAACTGGGGCTCCGGAACCTGCACACTGATGACCCCCGTTAACCCTTCGCGGACATCATCACCAGAGGGATATTCTTTGACATTCTTGAACAGGCCGTTGGCGTCAGCATAGGCATTAATCGTACGGGTCAAGGCGCTCTTTAAACCGATCAGGTGCGTGCCACCCTCCACGGTATTGATCGTATTCACAAATGACAGCAGCACCTCGTTGTAGCCGTCATTGTATTGCAGGGCGAGCTCAAGACGTATGCCATCACGCTCGCCACTAATGTAGATCGGCTGCGGGTGGAGTATGGTCTTGTTTTGATTCAGATAGGCGACAAACGACTCGATACCACCCTCGTAGTGAAAGGTATGGGCGCGGCCATCACGTTCGTCCTCAATGACGATACACAAGCCACGGTTCAAGAAACTGAGTTCACGCAGCCGTGCCGACAGCGTGTCAAAGCTATATTCCGTCGTCTCCGTAAAGATCTCGGCATCGGGTTTAAACGTGACGGTGGTGCCGACACGCTCCGTGTCCCCCGCTTGCTGCAACGGTGTTTCAGGTATACCACGCCGATAGCGTTGCTTATACACATGGCCATCGCGGTAGATCTCGACCTCAAGCCATGCTGATAACGCATTCACGACCGAGACCCCGACTCCATGTAATCCACCGGAGACCTTGTAGCTGTCTTTGCTAAATTTCGCCCCAGCGTGCAGCTTCGTGAGCACGACCTCAGCTGCTGAGACGCCTTCAGTCGGGTGGATATCAACCGGAATGCCGCGCCCATTGTCCTCAACCGTTACACTATTGTCAGGATGGATCGTTACTCGAATGGTCGTGCAGACTCCCGCCATGGCCTCGTCGACGCTATTGTCGACGACTTCATAGACGAGGTGGTGCAGTCCCTGCACACCCGTGCCACCGATATACATGGCCGGGCGCTTGCGTACAGCTTCGAGGCCCTCAAGCACGCGGATACTACTGGAGTCGTAGGTGTTCATAGAGTCTCTCTCTCGTTACTGGGTTAGCAGACGTCGCACAGAGCGCGCTGCGGAGCTGAAGTCCTGCGTAGTTCCGCTTGCCCGTTAACCTGACGAACTTGGAAAGATGTGAAGGCGTCAAGATGGCGATACAGGAGGCGCTCCTCCACATCCGTAATAAAGACCTGAAAAGCATGTGTCTGGAGAAAATCAAAAATGACCTTCCGGTTGCGCTCGTCGAGTTCCGACACCACATCATCGAGTAGCACCACAGGCCAGTGCCCGTGGTAGCGCTGGATCACCAGTGCCAGGGCAGCCACCAGGAGAAACGCGCTCAAACGCTGCTCGCCCTGGGACGCATAGCTACGGGATTCTCGACCTCGGTAATAAATAGCCACATCATCGCGTTGCGGCCCAAAGAGCGTTTGCCCCAACGCCGCTTCGGCACGTTGGAGGCGGCGCGCCTCAGCGCTAAAACGCTCACGGAGCAGTGGCTCAGACGCTGCAGCCATGAGGAGCGCAGCACATTCCTGCGGCGTACAATGCGCCAACACCGCCGGACGATAGGTTAAGGTAAGAGAGCCGACATCAACCCCCAGGCTCTCGACCAACTCTGCCAGCGTGTTATTCAGGACAGTAATGTGCTCCTGGCGTGCCCGTGTGATATGTAGCGCGACATCGATAAAGCGCTCCGTCCACACTCCAAGCGTGGCGGAGTTGTCCGTTGTACCACGGAGCAGGGCATTGCGCTGCTTCAAGAGGCGCTGACAATCCTGACTCACTTGCACAAAAGCTGGCTGCAGGCTGGCAATACCACGGTCGATCAGCAGTCGTCTGCCGGACGGTCCGCCTTTCACGACGTTCAGGGTCCCGGGATGGAACGCCACTGCAGCAAAATAGGTCGCGAACTTTTGGAGATCTTTGGTCTCCTTCCCATTAACCACGAGGCGGCGTCCACGAGGCGAAAGGGCAATAGCCAGTTCACTCTGCCGTTGCAGCTCCGGTGCAGTCACTAACGCATCCACGACACATTGCGAAGCGTCCCAGCCCTGCAGCTCCTCACGGTTAGTGGTACGGAAGGAGGTCTGGTTGGCCAGAAAATAGATCGCCTCTAAGAGATTGGTTTTGCCGCTCCCATTCGCACCGATGATGTACGCTCCCGCCGCGGGGAACGTTACTGTCGTATCCCGATAGTTCCGGAAGGATCGCAGGGTCAAACGGTCGATGCGCATCAGTTCCCTCACCACCATGTGTGTGCACGGCTTTAGACCCGCATGGGCATGATCACAAAAAAATACTGGGCATCACCGAGCGGCCGTATGATCCCCGGGCTCAACGGATCGTTGAGATCCAGGGCCACGTGCTCATCGGTGGTCACGGCCAGTGCATCGAGCAAATAGCGGGCGTTGAAACCCATCACCATCGCCTCCCCCTGATATTCTGCAGGAATTTGCTCGGTAGCCTCGCCCATTTCTGGCGTGTTCGACCGCAATGTCAAGGTGTCAGGAGCAAACTCGACGCGTACCGGTTTGGTTTTTTCGTTCGAGAGCAGCGAGACACGCCGTAGAGCACGCGTCAGACGCTCATGCTCCACCGTGGCCCGACGTTGGAAGGTTTTCGGCACTACGCCCTCATAATCTGGAAACTGCCCTTCGATGAGACGCGTCACCAACGTGGCACGACCCTTCCTGAACACCAGGTGGTTTTGCAACGGCGCCACGTCCATAGCCTTTTCTTCACTATCAGCCGCAAACCGGCTGACTTCCTCAAGTGCCTTCCGGGGCACAATGACCCGGAGCTCTTTCCCGAACGATACCGGACGTCTGGTATGCGCCAGGCGATGGCCGTCTGTCGCCACCATGGTCATCTCTTTACTATCACAGACCATGAGCACGCCACTCAGGGTATAGCGCGTCTCGTCATGGGAGGTCGCAAAGATGGTTTGGCGAATCATCTCCTCAAGGACTTCGCTATCCAGCGAAGAAAATTCGGCCTCTTCGACAGGCGGCAGGGCGGGATACTCTTCCGCCGGGAGACAGGGGACCTTAAACTCGGCTGACCCTGCCTTGATGTACGCCCATCCCTGAGCCTCGACGGTCAGGGTCACCTGGCCTCCGGCTGGCAGCTCGCGCAGGATATCGTATGTCTTGCGGGCCGGTAATGTGGCTGTTCCAGGTTTGTTCACTGTTGTGTCCAAGTAGCCTTTATAGCCCAGTTCCAGGTCAGTTGCATGAATGATGGTTTCATCACCCTGCGCCGTAAGCAGGAAATGGGAGAGAATAGGTAAGGTGTTTTTTCTCTCCACGATACCCTGGATTTTTTGCAACCCCCGGACCAGGATATCTTGACTGGTGGTCAGCTCCATAATTCCTGACTCCTGTTAAAAATGACGAAATATAGTAATACAAGTAACGCCAGTGCATAAGTGGGAAAGTGGGTTAACGCTCCATTTCTACCCCTTTTCTCCTGTGGAAAGTTTTTCCCCTGTGGAAAACTTTTTTTCCACAGTTTTTAGTTTCCCACCCTCTGTGTATAACTGTATTCCACTTTTCCACAACTAAGGTACGAGCGTACGCCTGAGCTGCCAGAGCAGGCGTGCGACATTCTCGTCCGTCTCCTCCATGCGGGCAATCTTGGCGCACGCATGGAGCACCGTGGTATGATCCCGGCCGCCAAAGTACCGACCAATTTCCGGCAGTGAGGCATCTGTCAGTTCTCGGCAGAGATACATCGCGACCTGTCTGGGAAACACGACAGCTTGCTGCCGCCGCTTGGAGCGGAGTTCGCTCATCTTCAGACCAAAGTGCGCCGCAACGGTCTGCTGAATACGCGGAGCGGTAATAGCCTGCTCCCGTTCGGCCCATACCTGCTGCAGGACCGTCTCAGCCAGGCTCTCATCAATGCTCTGGGTATGCAGCGAGGCGTAGGTCACGATGCGGGCTAAACACTGCTCTAAGTCGCTGATGTTCGTGCGCACCCGCGAGGCGATGAGCATCGCCACACCCGGGGGAAGGATAATGCCGTGGAGGCTGGCTTTCCTATCGAGAATGGCCAGTCGTGTCTCGAGATCAGGTGGCTGCAGGTCAGCCATGAGACCAGCAATGAGACGCGAACGTAACCGCGCTGCCAGGGGAGCAATGTCTTGGGGCGGCTTATCGCTCGACAACACGATCTGCTTCTTCGCCTCGTATAAGGCATTGAAGGTATGCAGAAATGCCTCTTGTGTGCGCTCTCTCCCAGCCATAAACTGTAGGTCGTCGACGAGCAAGACATCTGCCTGGCGGTAGTGCTCCTGGAAAGCGTCCATACGTTCATGGTGGAGGGCCTGCAACAGTTCGCGCATAAAAGACTCCGCTGGCAGGTATACGATGCGCCATGTGGGGTGATGCTGGCGAATACGATGGGCAACCGCATGCAGGAGGTGGGTCTTGCCTAAGCCTGTGCCGCCGTAGAGAATAAGGGGGTTATACGCTTCAGCGGGCAGATTGGCCACGGCCAGCGCCGCAGCGTGTGCAAACTGGTTTGACGATCCCACCACAAAATTGGTAAACGTATAGTCCATCGTGTAGGGGAACCATGGTTGCGCAACGTGAGGATGTAGAACACATCAAACCGCGGGCCGAGAAGGTCTGAGGCGCCGCTGAGCGGAACTCTCCGCACCCGCCATACCGCCCCTTTAGAGCGCCTAATTCTAGCAAAATTCTGGGCTTTCGGCAATAGGTTGGCCGCTCTGAGCGGCAGCTTCCCTTGACAGCAACGGGGTGAGGTGTTACTCTCACCAACTCCGAATAATGCCTATGTCATATTTGTATACTGAGGTGCTTGTGCGTCCGTATGGACGGCACTGGAGTGGATGGTATGAAGCGGACCTACCAACCGAAGAGAGTGAAGCGCTTGCGGAAGCACGGCTTTCGGGCGCGTATGGCTACCCGTGATGGCCGTCAGGTCTTAAAGCGGCGGCGTCTCAAAGGTCGTCAACGGCTCACCGTAGGACCCAGCCGGAATGACTAGAGGGGAGACGGCGCATGGGCGACCAGCGCCTGCGCCCCGCGGAGCGCCTGCGGTGTCCGCGTGCGTACCAGCGTGTCTTCGAGCAGGGTGAGAAGCTCGTCGGATCTCTCTTTATCCTCTATGTATTACCGACCTCTGAACCTTACTCGCGTCTGGGTATTGCGGTCTCCAAGCGCATTGGCAACGCGGTGGTGCGTAACCGCATCAAACGCTATCTGCGGGAAACGTTTCGGCAACACAAGGCGTTCCTCCTCTCCTCATGTGACTTGGTCTGCGTGGCGCGTCGTGAGGCGGCCAGCGCACCATTGGCCCTCTATACGCAGCAGTTTCTGCTGCTGCTGCAGCGCTGTCAGCGCCTTAAGCAATTAGGGGAGGATGGAGTGGAACCATGATCTGCACGTGGGCATTGATGATGCTACTACGAGGCTATCAACGTTTCGTATCGCCTCTTTTCCCACCGAGTTGTCGCTTCTATCCGACGTGCTCGGAATACGCTCTGCAGGCTGTAGCCTTCTATGGTCCAGTGCGTGGTCTCGGAAAGGCGTTCTGGCGCCTGCTCCGTTGTCATCCTCTGTCACGCGGTGGAGTAGATCTTCCTACCCCTGCCGGTGACGGCTCCCTAATAGGACGAAGGTAATATGGAGAAGCGAGCCGTTCTGGCTATTGTGCTGTCGTTAATGGTGGTCGTGCTCTGGTCTATTTTCTTCGCGCCAGTACCGCCTCCACCGCCCTCTGAGGTCTCTGAGCCCGCTCCGAGTTCGAGTGCGCCACCCGCTGGTGTTGGAACTCCCCAGCCTGCAGCGCCCGCCAGTCCAGGATCAGTGAGTTCCACGGCGCCGACCCCAGAGCGTGCGCCAGGCGCTCCTGCTACCCAGGAAGTGTTGGTGACTGTTGATACTGGTGTCGCACGCTTTATGCTTACCAGCCAGGGCGCCAGCGTGCGAGCCGTGCAGCTCCTGGCCTATCACACGACGTTGGCCAAAGATGCACCTCCCGTCGAAATTGCGCCGATCCCAGGGGCCACCTCGTTTCCTTTGCGCGCCGAACTCTCTATGGAACAGCGCGTCACATCGCTTGGGCAGGTCGTTTTTACGCCATCGCAGACCGAGCTGACCCTCTCCGCGAGTCAGCCTGAGGGCACGGTGGCTTTTCGTGGCGACCTCGGTAATGGCCGCACTGTGCACCGTCTCTATCGTTTTCACCATACGAACTATACCTTTGAGGTCAGCACATGGCTTGAGGGACTACAACCTCCGGCGGGGAGTTCCATGCTCCTGCTGTGGGGACCGGGATTGCGGCGCCACACGGATGATGCCGACAGGCAGGGGCAGACAGCCGAGCACCCGCGCAGCTATGTAAGTGGGAAAGTCCTCGATGGTGCCCCTACCAAGCCTGGAGAAACCCAGGTCCAGCAGGGGCAGGTGGCCTGGACTGCGCTGGCCGACACGTATTTTGCTGCCGTGCTCATGTCCCAGGAACCCGTAGGTGATGCCGTCATAGCACGGCGCCTGGAGGGAGATACGCTCGAGGTCGGTCTGCGCACACCACTGACCCAGGGTCAGACGAAGCAGACGGTGCGCGTGTACGTTGGTCCCCAATCACAACCCTTGATCGAGGCGACTGACCCGTCGCTCGACAAGCTCATTGACTTGGGATTCTTCTCACCGCTGGCGCGCCCCATGTTGCAATTTCTGCGTCTGCTCAATGACTGGGTGCATAATTACGGGGTGACGATCATCCTTGCTACCATCCTCATCAAAATTGCCTTCTGGCCTTTGACGCAGACGAGCTATAAGTCGATGCAGGCCATGCAGAAGCTGCAGCCCAAGCTCAAAGAGCTGCAGGTAGTCTATAAGGACGACCGCCAGGGCCTCAATCGGGCTATGATGCAGCTCTACCGCGAGCACAAGGTCAATCCCATGGGCGGCTGTCTCCCCATGGTGCTGCAAATCCCAGTGTTTTTTGCCTTCTACAATGCGCTTCTGTATAGCATAGAGCTACGCCACGCGCCGTTCATCTGCTGGGATACTGAGCTGTGGTGGATTGGCCGGGGTATCTGTGACCTGTCGGTCTACGACCCCTCGTATATAACGCCAGTGCTGATGGGCGTTACCATGTTTATCCAGCAGAAAATGACGCCGACCACCGGCGATCCGATGCAGGCGAAGATCATGCAGTTCATGCCGCTGATGTTTCTCATGTTCTTTCTGAAAGCGCCGGCAGGTCTGGTCATTTACTGGCTGGTCAACAACGTATTGAGTATCGCACAGCAAATGCTCATCAACCGGACCTATGCCGCCCCGGACGTGAGCAAGACAGCAGTAACCAGCAAGAGGTAGGTCATGGACCAGGTAGACACCATTGCTGCTATCGCAACCCCCCTGGGGATTGGCGGTATCGGGGTGGTGCGAATCAGTGGGCCAGCCGCCCTGTCCATGGCGCAGCGCGTGTTTGTACGCCCGAGCGGTGTGCCATGCGCTGGTCTGAAGTCACATCGGGTGTACCATGGCTTTGTGGTGCATAACACGGGCGAGCGGGTGGACGAAGTCCTCCTCTGTTGCATGCGGCGACCGCACTCCTACACCCGCGAGGACGTGGCAGAGATTAGCTGTCACGGTGGGATCATGACCACGCAGCGCGTGCTGGAGGCAGTCCTGGCGCAGGGCGCGCGTGTTGCTGAACCTGGGGAGTTTACCAAACGTGCCTTCCTGAACGGTCGCCTCGATCTCACCCAGGCTGAGGCCGTCATCGATGTGATCAATGCGCGCACGCTCGCCAGCCACCGTGCTGCCCTGCAGCAGCTCGAGGGGGCGCTCTCCCGGTATCTGCATACACTCCGTGAACAACTCCTGCAGGTGAGTGTCTATCTTGAGGCTGGTATTGATTTTCCAGAGGAAGACCTGGAACTGGTCCCTGTTGCTGAGCTCATCGACCGTTTAGGGGCCGCTGGTACCCAGCTTACACGTTTGTTAGGAACATTCACGCGTGGTCGAGTGGTCCGCGAAGGCCTGGCAACAGCCATTGTCGGCCGTCCGAATGTGGGCAAATCGAGCGTGTTAAATGCCCTGCTCGGCCGTGACCGGGCCATTGTATCGCCGCAGCCGGGTACGACGCGAGATACGATCGAAGATGCCCTGGATATTGAGGGTGTACTGCTGCGTATTATTGACACTGCGGGCATTCGTGCGACCCTTGACGCTATCGAACAGGAGGGTGTGCGTCGGGCCCGCGAGGCCATCGAGCGCGCTGAACTTTTGCTGCTGGTCTTTGATGGGAGTACAGCCCTGACGGCTGACGATCACCTCGTGCTGGCTGAAAGCGTCGGCAAGCCGCGTGTGCTGGTACGCAACAAGTGTGATTTGCCTGTCTGTTGGACACCTGCAGCCCTGGGTGCGAGCGGCGCGCCATGTCTCGACATCTCAGCCTTGCGGGGAGAGGGGTTTGGGGCCCTCGAGCAGGCGCTGTTGCAACAGGCCTTAGGGCACGCACCGCTGGGGCACGATGAAGTCTTGTTGACACGGGAGCGGCATCGTCACAGCCTCACTGTAGCCTTGCGCAATGTGCAAGCCGCAGAACAGGGGCTACGCCAGGGTGTCCCACTGGAATTTGTCGCTTTTGACGTGACCGAAGCCTTGCAGCACATTGCTGAAGTGCTGGGCGAGAGTTGTACGGGAGAGGTCCTGGACCGTATCTTTAGTCGTTTCTGTGTTGGCAAGTAACAGACGGTGTCGTGTGCACCGGATGGGTCTCAGGAGACAGTTATGACACGCGTAGCACGCACGCGGTCTTACGATGTCATTGTAGTAGGTGCCGGCCATGCTGGGTGCGAGGCGGCTCTGGCCGCAGCACGTATGGGATGCCACACTGCAGTGTTTACGGCAAACCTGGACAGTATCGCCCTGATGCCCTGTAATCCGGCGATTGGCGGCATTGCCAAGGGCCATCTCGTGCGTGAGATCGATGCTCTTGGTGGCGAAATGGCGCGCTGTATCGATAAGACAGGTCTCCAGTTTCGCGTCCTGAACCGCAGTAAAGGCCCGGCGGTGCGTGGCTATCGCGCCCAGGCTGATAAGCTCCATTATCGTCTGGAGATGAAGGCAGTATTGGAACGGCAAGCGGGACTGGAGCTCAAGCAGGCCCTGATCGAGCGCCTGCTGGTGGAAGATGGCCGTGTTTGCGGTGTCGTGACGCAGATGGGCGAGACCTATCAGGCGCCCGCTGTGGTGGTGAGTACGGGAACGTTTTTGCGCGGTGTGATCCACATTGGCCTCAAACAATTCCCGGCTGGTCGTGCGGGAGAGTTTCCGGCTAATGGCCTCTCCGAGGACTATGCGCGTCTCGGCTTTCCGCTAGGGCGCTTAAAGACTGGCACATGCCCGCGCCTGGACGCTCGCACCATCAATTTTGACTTCCTGGAAGAGCAGCCGGGCGATGAACCACCACCACCGTTTTCTTTTGACACCGAGGCGATTTCCCAATCGCAGCTGCCGTGTTATCTTACGTATACCAATGCGGAGACGCACGCAGTCATCGCCCAAAACCTCGACCGCTCACCCCTCTACAGCGGCGTCATCAAGGGCGTTGGCCCACGCTATTGTCCCTCTATCGAAGACAAAATCAAGCGTTTCCCCGACAAGCAGCGGCACCAGATCTTTCTCGAGCCAGAGGGGAGAGATACCGTGGAAATCTACCCCAATGGGATTTCTACCAGTCTGCCGGAGGATGTGCAGATGGTCCTGGTACGCTCCATCCGTGGCCTGGAAAAAGCGGAGATTATGCGTCCAGGCTATGCCGTGGAGTATGACTTTGTGCCGCCCACGGAGCTCAAGCCGACCTTGGAGACCAAGCGCGTGCACGGACTGTTTCACGCCGGGCAGATCAGCGGTACGACTGGCTATGAAGAGGCTGCGGCGCAGGGGCTGATGGCCGGCATCAATGCGGCGCTGCAGGTGCAGGGGCGCCCGCCTCTGGTCATCAAGCGTTCTGAAGGGTACATTGGGGTGCTGATCGACGATCTGGTGACGCTCGGTACCACTGAGCCTTACCGGATGTTTACCTCACGCTCCGAGTATCGCCTCATCCTGCGCCAGGACAACGCTGATCTGCGGCTGCGTGACAAGGGGTATGCTGCTGGTCTGGTGTCAGAGGAGAGGTATCGGCGCTTCTGTGAGAAGCGCCAGCAGATCGAGGCGGAAATGGGTCGCCTGGCTGCCAGCCGCGTGACACCCAGTGAGTCGGTCAACGCTCTGTTGCAACAGCACGGTACCGATGCTCTGACGCAGTCGGCGCTTGCCTCAGAGCTGTTGAAGCGGCCCCAGTTAGCGTACGCTGAGGTGGTGCGCCTCATGGGTGAAGAGCCTTCCCTGCCGCCAGCAGTCATTGAACAGGTCGAAATCCATCTGAAGTACGAGGGTTACATCCGACGCCAACTCGAACAGGTAGCACGCCTGGAACAGTTCGAAGCCATGCCGCTGCCGGAGCATTTTAATTACTGGGATATTCCTGGTCTGTCGCACGAAATACGCGAGAAACTGACGCACATCCAGCCGGCCACGCTGGGGCAAGCAGCGCGCATCTCTGGGGTTACGCCCGCGGCGGTCGCCATTCTCATGGTCTACTTTCAAAAGCACCGTGTGCAGTGTGCCCACCATGGAACTGAACTACCAGAAACGCCTCTGCCAGGCGTGTGAGCAGCGGGGTATTGCGCTTTCCACCACGCAACTCCAGGCCCTGACGCACTATCTCACACTTCTGGTGCGCTGGCGTCCGCATCTCAACCTCACGGGGTTGCGGGACGCTGAGCGTATACTCGAAGTGCTCCTCGTTGAGTCGCTGGACTTTTTACAGGGTGATTTTTTCCTGCCTGGCATGCACGTGCTCGACCTGGGTACGGGCGCTGGTGTGCCTGGGATACCGCTGGCAATCTGTCGCCCTGACGTGCATGTCACACTCCTGGACCGCTCCGAAAAGAAGAGCACTTTCCTGCGTCGTGTTGTCACGGCATTACCTCTTGAAAACTGTCAGCCCTGCTGCAGTACTGCTGAAGACCTGGTACATCGTCTGCGTCCTCAAGAGTATTTCGATGTGGTGGTCTCGCGCGGTGTCGGGAGTGTGGCCCACCTCATGCGCCTCACCGCACCGCTCCTCAAACCGGGAGGCCGACTCCTCTTACGCAAGCCCCTGCATACGCCTGAGTTCCAAGAAGCGGAGTCGCTGCGAGTTGTGCGGATGTGGGGAAGCGTCGAGACCCTGCCCTTGCCCTGGAGTGCCTCACCTCCCTGGGCACTTCTGTCTATCGTGCGGAGTTCTCAGAATCAATGATCTCCAACGCAAAGACTCGAAACTGTTGGATGAGTCGAAAGTCCTGACCATTGCCTGTTACAACTCTGGCCCCAATAGAGCGAGCGCTGAGGGCAATCAGGATATCATTGAGCAGGCCTGATGCGAGTTTACTGCGAAGTTGTGGTGTCCTTTCGAGCACAACCGCAACGACGCTTCCTACCTCTTTCCAGATAAGATGGCTTGGAGCGATGATACGTCGGACACGCTCAAACCCACGTTCAAGGAGTCTGGTTAAACCATGCGATTTTTGCGTCCGAAGAGGTGATTGTTTCTCGATTGGGAGTGAAGGATGGACAAAAGTGTCCTTGTAAAGCCAGCAATGTTACAGCCATCCTGCTCACAACGCTATGCAGCGTCTCTGGTGACCACCCATCGCTGACACTTTTTGCCAAAATCCTCCTCCCATTAGTATCCTTACCCTTGCATGTGGGCTGGGATACAGCACTCTTCACAGGAAAATACCCCATGTTCACTTGGTCCCCTTGAACGTGGGCTCAAAGGGTTCGTAGAGAGCAGCAACCTGTCGTCGTTGTCTGGGGGTACGGGCTCCAGCGAGGAGTTCCTGCACAACGACTGAACTGAAATAGGTGAGAGGGATGTCTCGCAGATAGCGTGGTCGAAACTCGGCAGCGAAGGCTGCGTTTCTGAGAATGGATACATAGATACTCGTGTCGAAAAGCAGGGGGATAGTCACTGCTCTTCCCACATGTCTCGAAAGTTAGGCACTTTGCCGGCTACCTGATCAAACCCTTGCATGACCTCTTGGCGAAAAGCTACCAGGTTGAGCGCCTCGCGGATTGCCTCAGACTCACTCTGTGTACCCAGAATTTCCTCCTGGAAACACTGCCGCACGCGCTTCCCATTGGCAGCTCCGGTCGTGGCGGTCGTGGAGTCAGCAACGCAGCGTAATGGCTGGCTCAGGGCAAATACCCGCTAGCTTTTCTGCTGGTGCGAAGATGCCCTGATTCACGGGGACCAGGCAACATTATAATTGGTGAAACTGCAAAGCACCATTTACTGCGCGACTGGCAAACCCAATGGTCTATCCCTGTACTTGGTCCCAGGGACTAGGAATACCGAAGGAATAACTCACCCTATAGGCTTTATCGCTATATGGGGCCTTGGAGAGACTTCGAATAACTCAAAAGTGGCGGGTAATTCCCTGACAACCTATGCCGCCTCCTTGATCTGCTTCCACTTGCGTCGCCATTTCTGCTCAACTCGTTGCACCTGCTCTTGCATCACGTCCTCGGTGAAACGCTGTTTGAGCCGAAAG
>JBMDXC010000647.1:0-7464 GCA_048594805.1 Candidatus Entotheonellaceae bacterium
CATAGAGGGCCATCTCGCGCAGTCCTGTTGTCGAGCTGTGCATTTCCTGAGAATTTCCTCAGGGTTTCCTCAAGCCTTGTTCCCCTTTTTGTATGTATAGTTTTCCCTATACAGGGTATAGGGCCACTCCTACGCTTGGAGCCATGTGATCCAGGATAGCAACGCGTCATGAGGGGGACAGATGACTAGGCAACAAGGCACCACTTTACTAGGTCCCGCCGAGAGAATGCCACAGATGTTACACGAGCAGATCACGGACGAGCGCGCCTGGAAGCGGGAGACCTTGTCTCCTGAAGACTGGCTAGTGCCATTCCCGCAGGCGTGTGTTGCTGAACTGGATGCGATCGTGCAGTGTTTACGGCAGTACCCACAGCCTATAGCTATAGCGCATCTGACGCCTGCGGCGTTTGAGCTCACCGCCTGTGCGCAGATCATGGCCCAGGTACGGGTGCAGATGCAATGCCGCGTGGGCTTCGCGATAGTGGACCGAGTACCCGTCGAACGCTACAGTGCGATGGAGAACCGAGCCATTGGGTGGTTACTGGCCTCGCTTCTGGGGCAAGTGGTGGCCCAGAAGTGGGACGGTACCCTCCTGTATGATGTCAAAGATTCCGGCAAACCCTTAGGGTATGGTGTGCGGCGCTCTGTCACCAATCTGGAACAGCCTTTCCATACCGATGGAGGATGGTTATGGATGCCCCCGTCCGCCATTGGTCTGTTCTGTCTCCAGCCGGCACAGCAGGGCGGACTGAGTCGGCTCGTCAGCCTGTTCACGGTACATAACGAGCTACGGTGCTGCCATCCTGACCTGCTGGCGCGGCTCTATCGCCCGTTTTGGTGGGACCGCCAGGCCGAACATGCCCCGGACGACGTGTGTGTCAGTCGTCATCCGGTGTACCAGTATGACGGCCGCACTCTTATGGCCCGGTATTACGAAGATTATGTGTGTAATGGCTCCAGACTTGCCGGCGAGGAGCTTGATACCGAGGGGACAGCGGCTCTGGCGGCCATGCGAGCGATCCTGGAGGCCCCGGAGAACTGGGTGGCATTCCGTGTCGAGCAGGGACAGCTGCAGTACATCAACAACCTTCAGTTCGCCCACGCCCGCACCGCCTTTAGCGATACGCCAGGCGTGCGGTCACAGCGCCACATGCTGCGGCTTTGGAACCGCGATGAGGGCACAGCGGGTCTTGAAGGGCAAGCAGATACTGTGTGAGGAGATCGCTCCATGGATATTCAAACTGTTGTGTATGCTGCCCTGGTGCTCTTTGTCGCCTATCTGGTCCGCGGCATTGCGGGCTTCGGTTCAGGGCTCATCGCGGTGCCTATGCTCACCTTGGTTGCCCCGGTACCGCTGGTCGTGCCGCTCGTCGTTTTCCTGGACTATATCGGGTCTGCGAGTCAAGGGATGAAGAATCGCGACTATGTGGCATGGAAAGAGCAGCTCTTGCTTGTACCCTTTATGCTCGTGGGCATCGGTGCAGGGCTGCTGATGTTGCAATCCATTCCCACTGCTGTATTGAGCAAAGTGCTCGGAGGCTTTGTCATCACCTATGCCATCTACCAGCTCTTGCCCCTGCCTACCCTGGGTGGCTCTCGGCTCTTTGCGATCCTGTGTGGCTGTCTCGGCGGCTTAGTCGGGACCTTGTTTGGCACGGGTGGCCCCTTCTACGTGATGTACCTCAAGCTCAGAGACCTCGATAAAAGTGTATTCCGCGCCACTTTTGCCGCCAACTTTCTCATCGATGGGGCGATTCGCTTAGCGTCCTATGCCGTCATTGGGCTGTTTCGTTGGCAATTGCTAGCATATCTCCTTGCCGCCCTGCCCATGGCGGTCGCCGGGTTGTATCTTGGGGGACGCCTCCAGACAGGTTGGTCACAGAATGTCTTTGTGCGTTTCATTAGCCTGCTGCTGTTAGGCAGTGGCATGGCCCTGTTACTCAAATAGTGAGCCAGGAACTCGCGGCTGGGGCGTGGAAGGTTATTGTCGAGGGCCGTGAAAGTGGCACAGTAGGCATCTATGATGCGCACGGGGCGGTGCAGGGCGAATTGGCAGATGCGCTGGTGGCAGCTCTTGGTGTGGCCTCCCTGGTGTTCGAAGCTCTCCAGAAATCCCAGCAGGTCTGGCTCATTGTACAGCGGTTCTTGCAGGCGGTGGCTCAGCCCGAAGGTATGGCGGATTGTTGGGGCGCATACACACGGCATCTGGACCTCGAAGGGAAGAGCCTGGGCAAACGTCACATGCAGCAAACCTGTTTAGGGTCGTGTCGCTCCCACAGTCTTGCTGATGCGCGGGGTGAGCTGTATGGTCGACCGGGCGAACTGACAGGGACGGTCTATACATGTGGTGCGTACTGTCCCTGGGAACGGTTCTTGGATCTGAGGCATGGCGGGAGCAAGCCCGCGTCCAAGGGCTTGTAAGGCCTGCTGGAGACGCGCGTGCTCCACAGGGGACACCCCTCTAGAGGGCACGGAGAGGATCACTCCCTCCACCACACTGTGACGTGGCACCTCAAATAGAGGGGGGCGGAGTTCAAGTAGTAACAGCCCAAAAGCATTTGTAGGAGCTGGAATAGCACCAAAAACACATTGGGAGGTGTCCTGGCACGATGAGAAGAGACGCTTCGTCCCACCAGGACATACCGCTCCATTAGCGACGCCTGGGCGGCAGGCAAGGATGCCATCCTGGTGATGGCATTGTGCCTGGCCGGCGGTATCGACGATACACAGCATCACCGGACTCCTTGTGGGCGCGGTGCTCACCGCGATGTCCAGGGTCTCAGACCACTGTGAGGAAGTGGCGCTCGCCGGGATGCTCAGTGCCATAAGACCTAGCATGAGCAAAAGTAGAAGCTCCAGGATGTTTCGATAGATGCCGCAGCACTTGTCCCATGCCCCTTGGCGGATTACAGGGTATGTCTGCTTCATTTGCTTCATCATGTCTTTTCCCTGTCTTTATGCAATTGGCGGTGCCGAGAACGCAGTGCCTGCCCACTGCAGAGCCTGCTGCACCCGTGCGAATTCGCCTGTGAGCTGTGCGACGAGAGGCCGGGCTTCAGCCACTGTCTCAGCACGACCAAGGCGCTGGAGGGCATGACAAAGCTCGGCCATATTGAGGGCACCCACCGTAGCACTACTGGAGGCGAGGACATGTGCGGTGTGCTCGAGCACTGTAACATCGTGCGTGTCGAGCGCTAGCTGCAGACGGGTGATATGGCGCGCGACATCATGGAGGAAGGGCTCGATACGACTAGGGAGGAAGGCGGGCTCTTGCTCGTCTCCACGCTCGTTCAGCGCTGTCAGCGTTGGCACTTGCAAAGGAGGGGACAATGAGCGCGCTGCTGGGGTAGGGAGTTGAGGCACTGCCTCGGGCGCGCGCACGCTACCAGGAGCTGGTTGTCCCCACTTCTGGACCATCGCCTGCAGGACCTCAGCGTTGACAGGCTTTCTAATATAATCGTCCATTCCGGCTTGTAGGCAGCGCTCACGATCGTTGGACAGAGCATGGGCTGTCATCGCGATGATGGGCACATGCGTGCCACCGTGTGCTTCATGGGCACGGATGGCAGTCGTTGCTTCATAGCCGTCCATTTCTGGCATCTGACAATCCATGAAGACCAGGTCATAGGCAATGTGCGTGAGGGCATCAAGCGCCTCACGACCGTTGGCGACGGCATCTACGCGGCAGCCGAGTTTTTCTAACATCAGGATGGCGACTTTCTGATTGACGATATTGTCTTCGGCGAGGAGGACGCGAATTTTGCCAGCAGCCCCGGCGGCAGCCGGATTCCGGTGCGTGGCCTGCTCCGGGGGCTGTGGCGGGCATGCCGTGCTCATCACGGCGACGATCGCGTCGTACAACTGGGACTGGTGCACTGGCTTCGCCACGTATGCGGCAATGCCTGCCTCCAGGGCGCTCTGTTCCTCATCGCATTGCCTCCCGGAACTTAAGAGTACGAGACGCACGGGAGCCAGCTCGGCATCCGCCTTGATGGTCTGGGCCAGTTCCAGACCATCCATGTGCGGCATCTGCATATCAAGGATAATGAGCGCATACGGCCTGCCGTCGTGGTGCGCGGCACGCAAGCGCGCCAGAGCTTGTGCGCCATCTGCTACACAGTCAATCTGCATGCCCCACGCCTTCAGGTGCCCTTCAAGGAGAGTGCGGTTCGTGGTGTTATCGTCGACTCCCAGCACGCGTATACCATGCAAGGCGTGTGTGGCCGGCGGAAGCAAGTGTGGTGGCGCGGCACTTTTGGCAACATGGACCGTGAACCAGAATGTACTCCCCTGGCCTGGCGTACTCTCTACGCCAATGGTACCGCCAAGCATCTCGGTGAGGCGCCGGGAAATAGCCAGGCCCAGTCCTGTCCCGCCATACTTCCGCGTAGTCGAAGCGTCAGCCTGGGTGAACGCCTTGAAGAGATGCGCTTGCACCTCGGGGGAAATGCCAATACCGGTATCAGTGACCTCAAAGCGGACCACTACATGGCTCTCTGTTTCCGCTATACAATGTGCCCGGACCACCACTTCGCCCTGATCCGTGAATTTCACCGCGTTACCCACCAGATTGATGAGAATCTGCCGGAGGCGTCCTGGGTCACTGGCCACCCAGGTTGGCACATTCGGGTCGATCAGACCTACCAGTTCGAGCCCTTTGACTGCCGCTTGCTCAGCCAAGAGTTCGAGCACATCCTCTACGGCCATGCGGAAATGGAAATCAATAATTTCCAGATCGAGTTTGCCCGCTTCAATCTTCGAGAAATCGAGGATGTCATTGATCAGGGTCAGTAGGGCATCACCACATCGGCGGACGGTTTCGGCATATTCGCGTTGTTCGTCGTTGAGCAGTGTATCGAGTAAGAGCCCGGTCATGCCGATGACGCCATTCATCGGGGTGCGAATCTCATGACTCATCGTTGCCAAGAACATGCTCTTGGCTTGGGCAGCTGCCTCAGCAGCGTTTTTGGCTTCCCACAAGGCCCGTTCAGCCTGCTTCCGCTCCGTAATGTCCACGACGGTGATTTGAATGGCTGTGTATCCCTGCCAGGTGATGACGCGTACAACACTCTCAACGGGGATAACCGTCCCATCTGTGCGGAGCATATCCACTTCGTATCGCGTGGGGGCTTCTCGTCCCTGCATCCGTGCTTGCTGATAACTCTGCATGCGTGTGTGCTCATGTGGCGCATACAGGGCTTTTATGGAGGGCATAGCGAGAATTTCGTCTGGCGAGGTCGCACCGAGCATGGCAGCGAAGGCACTATTCACGAAGAGAGGTTGCCCGGCCCGATGAATGACAATCCCCTGCACTGAGCCTTCAATCAAATCGCGGAACCGTTGCTCGCTTTCGAAGATCATCTGTTGGGCTCTGTGCCCCTCCAGATGCGCTAACCGGCGGTGCCACAGCGCTGAGACGAGGACCGTGAGGAAACCGGGCGGCAGCACCAGCACCAGGGCGATCTGCCATCCCGGCAGTACGGTCCTATCCATGGCGGCGGCAATCGACAGGACAAACGGCTGGCTGTAGATGTCGAGGTCGCGTCGGTAGGTGAAATGCGGCCACCAGGATGAGGGAGACATGCGGGTGGCTGTGAGCCCGCGACGATAGACACGGCCTTGTGAGTCATCCTCTCTGAAGTGCTTACGGACGAGGGAAATCTTAAAGGCCGGGTAGGCTTGGACGAGGTCGGTCACAAAGTGACGCGGGAGCGCCAGCGCCACGATACCATGCAGCAGGGCACGCCGACTCTCTAGAGTCTGTGGTGCGTAGCGTCCCTGATAGACGGCCTTGAAGAGCAGAAGGCTCTGTTCCTGCCATAAAGAGACCGTTGGCAGTGACGCCACCACGGCACCTGAAGTCGCTGCCTGCTGCAGGCTAGGAGCCAACAGTGGATCAGAGGCAACATCATATCCCAGGAAACGTGCCGATAACGCTTCGAGAGGGTCGATCGAGCTCACCGGCAAGTAGAACGGCCGCGAGGCCACTGGGATCAATTGTCCAGCGGCGTCGCGTTCTGTGACCTCAAGTGCGGCGAAGCCCCAATCACGCATGGACTGGCGAAAGGCGTCGAGTTCTTCTGACGACGTTTTGATCAGAAAGAGAATCGATTCAATATAGGGATATGCCCCAAGTAATTCTTGAGCAAAGGTAGAAAACTGCGCCTGACTCAGATCATCACTGGCATGGTGCAAGCCAGCAAGGGCAATCAGTACTGCTTCGAGGCTGCCTAGGCGTTGTGTGAGATCTTCATAGACCAAAGCAGCCCGTTGCATGAAGTCACGCTCAGCACGAGATATGGCGAATCGGACAGTGAGGAGAACAGAAACAACACAGAGGAGTATGCTCACGGTACCGAACACGATACCTTCGCCACGACTGAAGACCGTCTGTTTCCCCAGCAATCGCATGACTAATTGACCTTCTTTGCTTTCTGCATGAGTGGCTTGGGGAGCGTGATACCCGCTGTCTCCACCAGCACGGGATTCATCCAGATGTCCCACTTGCGGTTCGGGACAATAGGAATGCTGGAGGGGGCAACTCCGTGCAGAATCTGTAGGGCGATTTTAGCGGCCCATTCCCCTTGTTCCTCAGGAACCTTCGTCAGCCCCAACATGGCGTAGGGCATCATCCATTCATGGTTGGTCAAGGTCAAACGTCGTCCGCTCTTCCCAATATCTGCGAGGATTGCCGTGTCTTGCCAATCGTTGATGCCCGAGTGACTCCCGAGTGCAATGAAGTCATACTGCTGGGCCCGGTGGAAGGCCGCGAGCCAAGCTTCAGTGGTATCGACCAGACTGAAGTCGAGCTGGACACCGCGGCGGGTGGCTACTGCCTGGAAGCGCTCGAGGTTTTTGCGTTCCGTCGAAGTGTTGGCGCCAAGATAGAAGGCGCGCTTGTAGGCTGTCAGTAACGCCTTGACTTGGTCGAAGAGGGGTTCGATAGGGGCCACTTCGACCATGCCAGTGACGTTCCGATATGGGAAACCATACTCCTGTATAGTCCAATTGATTCCACAAAAGACAAACGGTATGCTATGATCTTTATAAAAAGGCATAATCAGATACTGCGCCGCGTCATCGTCAGCGGTAATCACGACATCAGGGCGCCATACCTCAATAAGCGCTTTGGCCTCTAGGGCTTTCTCGGTGACCTCCGCGGGTTCCTTATGCCGCTTGGCGTCCATGTCGAACTGTTTGAGTTCGCAGTGACCCTGTAAGACAGGGCGCAAGCCACGTTCGACGCCATCAGACCAGGCATAGCCCTGATGGTAGGAGGAGATAAAGAGACACTTGGCGGCCCATGTGGGCTGGGCAGTGCACAGACAGCATAGCAGGAGGACAATCCACCACGCCATATCGCTCCGCGTGATGGAGCCCCTTGCATAGGGCTCTGTATAACAGTTGGGGGAACAAGGGGGCTGCTTCATCGGTATCTTATGCCATACGTCCCGTTTGTCTTGC
>JBMDXC010000648.1:0-1679 GCA_048594805.1 Candidatus Entotheonellaceae bacterium
TCCCTCCGATGAGCCTGGTGCGGTTCGACATCGAGATATCGATCATTCCGTACCCGGACGTCGTCGTCTGCTCACCTTCATAGGCATCGACAGGCCGTGTCTCTTCGTTGAACCGAAACGCGGTGCCGATGTTGGAGGGGACGAACAGCTGCTCGGGCGGCAGCAGCGGATCGAACAGCAGGTTGCCGGTGTCGGCCTTCTGCGTCGTGATCGGGATGAAATGGAACCGGCGTGAGCGGAAGTCACGCTCCCGGTCAACGTAATTGACGCCAAACTTGAGCTGTGTCGGCCGGCCGCCTGCGGTGCTGAACGTGCTCCAGTTCACGCTTGCGTCAGTCGTGTCGTCGTTGAGCTCGTTGAACATCCGGAAGCCGCTCTGCGACTCGTCGGCGTACAGGAACGGGTTCACGGACTCGCTCGTGCCGGCGAGGTTCGAAAGCCGTTCGTAGAGTGTTTCACGCAGGTCGGGCTCGTCCCGAGTGGCACGGGCGGAATTCACGCGCCAGTCGACGCGGCTGTTCCCGAGGTTCTGGAAGAAGTGCTCGCCACCGACGGCGTTCGACATCAGGCCTTCTTCGATGAACTGAAGGCGGTAGTTCTTGTACTCGCGGGCGTTGTCGATGTTGATCCCCTGGAAGAACCGGCCCTCGTCGCGGCCGCTGTGCGTGTAGAAGTTCTCGAACGTGATTCGCTGGCTGGTCGTGAATTCGTAGGCGAGGTTGGCAACCACGCCGAGCTGTGCCCTCTGCGTGCCGGTCTGCATATGGTAATCACTCAGCGCCTCGAGCTCGCCCCGCTCGGCCACGTGGAAGAACCGGCGATCCTCTTCCACGTATTGCTCCTTGTAGGAGTGCGTCACACTTCCCACCACGCCAAGACGGCCGAACCGGTTGCCAAACGTGCCGTTCCAGTTCTGACCCGGTCGCCCGTCCTTGTTGGCAGGGAGCCAGGCGTTGTCCAGCAACCGGCCGAGGCGGGTGATTTCGTCCGGCGCATAGCCCACGTCCGGCGTGTAGATACCACTGCGCACAATCTTGGTGCTCGGGAACCCTGAGGGCAGCGCCCGCGCGCCGTCGTCGTAGCCCCACACGTCTCGGTTGCCCAGCGGACTGAGCGGAATGCTCTTACCGGTAGCCGTTGAATAGATGCTCACGCCGTACGACAAGTCCACTACTGGCTGCACCGGCAGTTTGATCGGCACGATCTGGACGAGACCGCCCGCAAACTCCGCCGATCGGTCCGGCGAGTACGATTTGTTCACCTGCACGCTGTCGATGAGTCCGGTCGGAAACAGGTCGAGCGGAACCACCTTCTTATCCGGTTCAGTGGTCGGGAGCACTGAGCCAGCCAGAGTGGTGTTGCTGTAGCGCTCGCCCAGGCCCCGGACAAACACGTACTGGTTGTCGACCAGCGACAGTCCGGTGACGCGCTGCATGGCCGCCGCGGCGTCGCTATCGCCGTTCGCCTTCATGTCCTGCGCGCCGAGGTTGTCGGTGATCACCGGGGCATTCCTGCGCTCGATGAGCTGGGCCTCGGCCGATGAGGTCGCGACATCGATAGCCGCAGCCGTCACGGTCACGGTCTCTGCGAAACCGGCCATCGTCAGCCCCACGTCGGCGGTCACCGTGCGCTCGGCACCTGTTTGCACGTTGAGCAGTTTTTCCTGATAGCCCTCCATG
>JBMDXC010000649.1:0-10589 GCA_048594805.1 Candidatus Entotheonellaceae bacterium
AATATTTTTACGAATGTGATTGCAAGCTCGCGTATCGTCGGGTGGTCGGCACATATGCTGGAGCAGTACGCCCATAACCGCTTGATCCGGCCGCGGGCACGCTATGTTGGGCATCGGGGGAGAAAGCTCGAGGCGCATTGAGAGAGCATCACAAGGGGGAAGGGCAATGCAGCACAAAATTCCGGCGGTGTTTATGCGGGGGGGCACGAGTCGGGCCGTCTTCTTTCGGGAGGACGTGATGGCTCCCTACGATCAGGTGACACGCAATAACATCATCCTGACGGCGCTTGGGAGCCCTGACCCGGATGGGCGCCAGATCGACGGGCTGGGAGGCGGCATCTCGTCGCTGAGCAAGGCGGCCATCATCGGGCGGAGTGCCAATCCGGCGTACTACGTGACGTTTAATTTTGCGCAGGTGGATGTAAAAAAGCCCTTTGTGGATTGGAGTGGCACCTGCGGCAATATGTCAGCGGCCGTGGGACCGTTTGCTATCGATGAGGGCCTGATACCAGCCGTTGAGCCTGTGACCCGCATACACGTGCTGGCTACGAATACGGGCAAAAGCTACATTGCCCATGTGCCAGTGCGTGAGGGGCAGGCCGAGGTCGAGGGCGACTACCTCATTGATGGGGTGCCCGGCCCAGGGGCGCGTATTGCGCTTGAGTACTTGAAACCAGATGGATCACTGGGTGGAGCGCTCTTGCCCACCGGCCTGCCACGGCAGCAGATCACGCTGGCAGACGGTCGCGAAGTGACCATCTCCATCGTCGATGCGGCCCTCCCCATGGTCTACGTGCGTGCTGCGGACGTGGGGGCTGAGGCCACGCGTCTGGCGCTGGAGCTGGACCGCGACCGGGCGCTGCAAGCCGTATTGGAGGAGATCCGCTGTCAAGCGGCGGTGCTGCTCGGTCTGGCACCGAATGTCGAGATGGCACACGAGAGTGTTAAAGCTGTCCCCAAGATCGCTATCGTGGCGCCGCCAGCGGCATATCAGAGCAGCAGTGGCAGGAGCATTACGGCGGAGTCCATTGACCTCGTGGCACGCGCCATCTCAATGGAGAACACACACCGCACCTTCCCGGCCACGTCGTCCATGTGCACGGCAGTGGCTGCCGCCGTGGAAGGCACCGTGGTGCACGAAGTCTCGCGTGCGCCCACGACAGAGCGGCTGCGCCTGGGGCACCCGGCGGGCATCATGGAGGTGGGTGCAAAAGTCTACCGGCGCGGCGCAGACTGGGAAGTAGAAAGCGTGACCACCCAGCGTACGGCGCGCCGCATCATGGAGGGCTTTATCCTGGTGCCGCAGCGCGCCATGGAAGGCAAACCCTGGTTCGGGACGGCGGGCGTATGAATCTGACCCAGAAGCTTATCGCATCCCACCTCGTCAGCGGCAACATGACCCCTGGCGAGGAAATCGCCTTACGTATCGATCAAACCCTCTCGCAAGATGCCACGGGCACCCTGTCCTATTTGCAATTTGAGGCGATTGGCGTGCCGCGGGTGTGCACACAGCTCTCCGTCAGTTACGTCGATCACAACATGTTGCAAGGAGACTTTCGCAATGCCGACGACCACGTCTATCTCCAGGACGTGGCCGCGAAATACGGTCTCTATTACTCGCGACCGGGCAATGGCATTTGCCATCAGGTGCACCTGGAGCGCTTTGCTGTGCCTGGCACGACGCTGCTGGGCACCGATAGCCACACGCCGACCTGCGGTGGCATGGGCGTGCTGGCCATTGGGGCAGGCGGGCTCGACGTGGCCATCGCCATGGCCGGCAGTCCCTACAATCTGCGCATGCCCAGGGTCCTGGGCGTGGAACTGCATGGCCGTCTGCAACCGGGCGTCACGGCCAAGGATATTATCTTTGAGATCTTGCGGCGCCTAACAGTGAAAGGCGGTGTGGGGAAGGTGCTGGAATACTACGGCCCGGGCGCCGCCAATCTGGATGTCCCAGAGCGGGCAACGATTACCAATATGGGGGCGGAACTCGGTGCTACCACGTCCCTGTTTCCCAGTGATGCACGCACCCTGGCCTACCTCACTCGGCAGCAACGGGCGCAGGATTTTTCCGCGCAGGCGCCCGACCCGGACGCCACCTATGATGAGCACATGCGCCTCGACCTCGATACGCTCGAGCCACTGATCGCGCGCCCTGATAGCCCGGACAATGTGTGTCCCATCAATGAGGTATGTGGCATCGCCGTCAATCAGGTGGCGATTGGCAGTTGTACGAACTCCTCCTACAGCGACTTGATGACCGTGGCGGCGATGCTCAAAGGCAAGACCGTGCATCCCAATGTCAGCCTGGTAGTGACCCCCGGCTCGCGGCAGGTGCTACACATGATCGCCCGCAATGGGGCCCTGGCTGATCTCATTGCCGCGGGAGCGCGGATTCTAGAGTCGGCCTGTGGTCCCTGCGCCGGTATGGGCCAGGTCCCGTCCTTCAATGCCGTGTCGGTGCGCTCCTTCAACCGCAACTTCCCCGGTCGGTCGGGTGGCCTCGAGAACCGCGTTTATCTCGCCAGTCCGACCGCCTGTGCGGCGGCAGCGCTGGCAGGAGAGATCGCTGACCCACGTGCCTTTGCGACTGAGTATATCGGCTTACCGGACACGTACCTGGTGGATGACAGTGGGATCTTTCCACCCGCTGCGGCGCCAGAGACGATCGAGATTCGACGTGGCCCCAACATCAAACCGCTGCCAACGCGTGCCGACCTCGAAGAGACACTATCTGGCGAGGTCCTGTTAAAACTCGGGGACAACATTTCCACAGACCACATCCTACCGGCTGGTCCGCAGGTTTTACCACTGCGCTCCAATGTCCCGGCGATTGCCGAATATCTCTTCCGCTATGTTGATCCTGCGTTTGTGGAACGCGTCAAGGCCAGGGGCGGCGGCTTTGTCGTGGCGGCGCAGAATTACGGGCAGGGGAGTTCGCGGGAGCATGCCGCGCTCTGTCCGATGTTCTTCGGGGTGAAGGCGATCCTGGCGAAGTCGTTTGCCCGTATTCACCGTGACAATCTAATCAATTACGCGGTCCTGCCCCTGGCCTTCAGCGACGTGACCGACTACGATGCCCTCGACCCTGAGGATGAGCTGGAAATGCGTGATGTGCGGCAGCGCCTGGAGGACGGGGCGACGCGTATCCCAGTCTACAACCGCACCAAACAGACGACCTTCGAAACCACTCTAGAACTCACCGACCGTGAGCGTCAGATTGTCCTGGCCGGTGGGCTGTTGCGCTATGTTGGAAAGGAGAGTGGCCGATGAGCGATCTGCCCATCCTGCCCACCACCGTGGTAGGCTCCCACGGCAGGCCTGGCTGGTGGCATACTTGTAAGAATCTGCACGAGCAGGGTGATTGGGGTCCGCATGATCTCGAGGAATTGCTCAGCGACGCCGTTGACATTGCCATTCTCGACCAGGAACGTGCTGGCGTGGACATTATTACCGATGGCGAAGCGCGCCGCCTGGACGGCTACGTCGACGGCTATTACGCGATCATTGACGGCATTCGCGCGCTCCCCGTGGCCCGCAAAGCCGGTCCCTGGGGCTATGACCAGCAGACACGCTACGAAGCCATTGGCAAGATTGCAGCGCCCACGGGTCTGGGAATTGTGCGGGAGTTTACGTATCTGCGCGACCACACCCAGAAAGCCACGAAAGTCACCTGTGCTGGCCCATTGACCTTCGGCTCGCGTATTCGCCCCAATAACATCTACAAGGATACGGTCGAGATCGCCGAAGAATTCGCCCATGTCATCAATACTGAACTCAAAGCCCTGGTGGAGGCCGGAGCAACCTTCATCCAGCTCGATGAGCCAGCGCGCGGGGGCGTCTCAGGGAAAGAGATGGCCCGCCTGTTCAACCTGGCGACGGAAGGGGTGGAGGCGAAGCTGGCCTTCCACATCTGCTTCGGCAATCGCTTTGGGCGCGCCCGCTTCAAGCGCCGCTACAGCGACTATTTTCCCGCTGTCCTGGAAGCGCATACAGACCAGTTTGTGCTCGAATATGCCAGCCGCGAGATGGCCGAGATCGAGAAGTGGAAGGAGTGGCACGATGGCCGCGAGCTGGGGGCGGGCATTATCGACGTCAAGTCGTTCCATCCCGAATCCCCCGATGACGTTGCCGAGCGCCTGCGTACTGTTCTGCACTATGCGTCCCCGGAGAAAGTCTACACCAACCCTGACTGTGGCTTTGGTTGGAGCCCCAGAAACATGGCTGTGGGCAAACTCCAGGCGATGGTCGCCGGCGCCAGCATCGTCCGCCAGGAGCTGACCAGGGGCTGAGGGCCTACAGCTCTCGGACGGATATCTGCCCAGTCGAAAAATCGACGCCTACGTGACGTCACTCTACGCCGAGGGTGTGGAGGTCAGCCAAACTTGCGGTGGGCGATTACTGCTGAGAGGCTCTCTCAATTTGAGGGAGGTTCTCTCAGGCTGAGAGAGCCTCTCAGTGGTGACGTCTGGCATAAGTATCTCTCAATGTCGTGCAGCAAGCGGACAGGCCAGGATCGTGCTGGGGGGTGCTTTGGCATGGCTCTTGCTTTTTCTCGCACCGCGAGCTGGGCAGGGGCCTGTGCTGGCCTTGTCCTGAGCATCACCCTTGCCACTGCTGCCACGGTGCAGAGCACTGTCACGGAGATTGATTCCAGGGGCATAGCGACCGTGAATACCAAAGATGACAAAGAGCGCAGGGTAAAAAGCGAAGGCTGAGAGACGGGTGTAAGGGTCGAATGTGCGAACAAAGAAGGCAAGACGGAGCGTAAAGCCATGGAGGCAGGCGCGAGCCTGAAGGCTATGAGGCTACGTCACTCTGCCTGCACCCGCGTGGTGGGAGGGACTGCCCCCGGCGAGCGCCGGAGCCACGCCAGCCAAGGCCGTTGCAAGAAGGAGAACCAACAATGGCAACATCCATACCTACTCTCCCGCAGCTGCAGTCGAACCAGCTTGCTGAAAGCGCCCGGCAGAAGGACCGGACGGTCAACGTGGGCGACCAGGAACGCTGGCTATCGCTGCTGGGTGGGGGACTCCTGGCCCTCTACCTGGTGCGGCGCTCTCTGGGCACAGTCCTGCTCCTTGGCGGGGCAGGTGCCCTTCTGTACCGTGGTTGGACTGGACATTGTGGGCTGTACCAGAACATGGGACTCAGCACCGTGGCACAAGATGCGCCCTCTGACAACTCTCGCAGCATCGCCGGGCCGGACGAGCCGCCGCTGGTGGTGTTAGCGGAGTCTTAAGCCCACTGCATGCGGGTACGGGAACGCGGCGGCACGACCACACGCATCGCTGCTGTCCCCGTGTGATCCACTATCGCGAGAAGGAAAAGATGATGCAAACTTTATGGATGCTCGGAGGCCTCGGGCTCGGGGCAGGACTGATGTATCTGCTGGATCCGGAGAAGGGCGAAGGGCGTCGGGATCGCGTCCGCGGGTACGTGGAAGACTATGGACGCCAGACCGGTGATCTCCTGGACGATACTCGGCGGGCTTTTGGTCGGCAGGCTCAGGCGGTTCTCGCTACGAGCCGCCTGCCGTTCAGAAACCAGCCAGAGATTGGAGAACGGTTGCGTACACAGGATGAGGGACTGAGCCTACCACTCGGCCTCACTCTTCTGAGCTGCGTCGGGCTGGGGGTAGGTCTGGGCTATCTGCTGGAACCTCGGGGTGGGCCCCAACGGCGTGCCTGGCTACGCGAGAAAGCGTATAACTACTGGCAGAGCACCGAGAACTTGCTCAATAGTTCTGTCCAGAATGATGAATACCAGGGCAAGCAGCGACGGCGGAAGGAAGCGTCCACGGCGCACCAGTCATGAGGCTCCATACTTAGCGTGAAGACAGTATGGGGCCCGCAGTCATCCAGGAGCGCGAGGTCACCGCGCCTTACAGCCCGGGGCCAGGGTATAATCCAGGAGACCTGGGCCCCACAGGCTTCCTTCCGACCACACCGCTACGTCTCCCGTGCCTGAGATCATGAACGAGATCGTACCAGTGGACCTGGTAACTGCGAAGCGGTTTTGTCTCCCTACCGGAGCTTGACCCCACGGAGTGCACCGACCTCACCGCGATGGAGCCATAGCAGGCGGACTCGCTGTATGCGCGAGCCGCCTTCAAGCGCTCGGTAGCCACCGCGGCACAGGGCGCTGAAGCCTTAGGTTACAGCTGAAAGCCAAGCAAAAAGCAAGGAGGTTCCTACAGGCACACAACCCAACTACTGCTCCTGCCCTGCTCCCAGCCGGCCACGGCCCACAAATACCAGGACGACCACGATGGCGATCAGGACAACCATATAGGCCGAGGCCATGGGCATGCTGCCGAGTTCCCACTGACCCCAGATGAGGTTGGCTAACATCAGGGTGCTTGAGGTCGCCAGGAACAGGGGCACGGCAAAATCCCGCACAACATGGGCAACGACCCAGAGCCAGCCGTTGAGCAAGGCCGGCAGCAGCACGCGCAGGTTGATCTTCACGAACGTACCAACGCGCCCGGCACCGGACACCAGGGCTGCCTCCTCCAGAATCTTGTCAATCTGCAACTGGGCCGCATGCATCACCCTGGTGGTGAAGGCCAGGTAGCGCGTCATGAAGGCCAGAATCAGGATGAATAGGGTGCCATGCAGGGGTGTCGAAGTGTAGAGCAGCAGAATGGCCAGCGCGATGATGACGTTAGGGATGGCCAGGGGCATGAAGGAGAGCACGCTCAGCACGCGCGCCATGAGGGTCGCCCGCCGCACCAGATACCAGGCAATCAGCGAGGCCAGGAGCATGGAGGCAGTGGCGGCCACACAGGCCGTAGTCATGGTGTTCTTGATGGCCATGACAAAATCATCGCGGGCGAAGATCAGGCGGTAGTTATGGAGCGACACCAGATGAAAATTGTCGGGGCTAAACGGCACGTAGTAGCGCAGGAGGCTGGCCCAGACCAGGATTAGGGTGGGGAGAATCACGGCTACGATGAAATAGCCTATAACCCCGCTGAGAGCCACATATTTCCAACGGCCCAGCCGTACCTGACGGGGCCGATAGCCCTTACCAGTGACCACGGCAAACCTAGCTGAGACTCGCACTGCCCAGAGGTAGCCAACCATCAGGATGACGCCAGCCAGCAGGGTCATGAGCCCGAAGGTTGCCGCGGCACCATAGTTATATCCTTCCTCGGCGCGACTGGTAAGCAGATAGATCTTTGTGCTCAGCACGGGAATCTCAGCCGTAGTGCCGATAGCTAGCGGGACTTCAAAGGCTTCGATGAAAATAATGCTGAAATAGACCCCCACAGCCAGGATACCCGGCAGCATCAGCGGCACGGTGACGCGTTTGAGCACCTGCCACCGACTTGCCCCGCTGGCTGCGGCGGCTTCCTCCAGACGCGGATCGAAGTTTCTGAATAGCCCCAGCAGGAGGAGCCACATGGAAGGGATCGCCAGGATGCCTGAGACAAACACCATGCCCCACATGGTGTAGATGTTGAGCGGACCGCGTGTGATGTCCAGAGAGAGGATTGTGCGGATGAATACGTTTAGTGTCCCGGCATTCGGGCCGCCGAGCAGGATCCAGCCCAGGGCAATGGCGAAGGGTGGTAAGAGCATGGGCACGAACATGAGCGTGTACAGCAGGCGCCGCCCGGGGAGGTCGGTGCGCTCGGTCAGCCAGGCCAGAGCGAAGGCAAGCGGCAGAGACACGGCCATGGTGCCAGCGGCATACAGCAGAGTGTTCTTCAGGAGCCTGTAGGTGCTAGCGTTGCCAAAGACCTCCGCATAAGTATCAATGGTCCACACGTTGCCGGTAAACGGCAGCGCGCCGGCGGGGCGGAAGCTGGCCACCACCAGCACCACTATAGGAGCAGCTACCAGGCCGAGGACAATGAGCGTAAGGATCAGGGGGAAGAGTGTCCCCCGCACCTGCTCAGGCCAGATGGACAGTCTGCTATAGCGGCGGGCGGCGGTTGTAACGGTTGCCATGTCTCCCCTTTCTAGTCTCAGACGCAACCAGCACTGTGAGGAATCAGTGGAGTCCCAAGCACAAGTTCACCTCTCGGAATCTCACGCCCCCATCAAGGAATGAAGAGCCGGCCTGTTCCGCGTAGTGTTTCGATGCGTTCCAGTAAATCGAGTAAACGCATCGCGCACACGCTCGCATACGCCCGGTCGCGGACCAAACGCTGTGGGTCGCCGATGGTTACCACGGGGAGACTGTCAGGCCCGATATGGTCCCGGATTGTCTGCTCCAACGAGTCGTCACCACTGGTGCGATTGCCTGTAATCAGCACTGCCCCACCTCCTGACACGTTTGCCAAACGACACGATCCGAAGCATCACGGGCCAGACTCACGTCTGCAAACTCGGCGAAACGCAGGGCGAGTGTCGCTGAGAATTCTGCCCACTCCTCAGATTCCAAGATGCGTCGCAGCGCCGTGACGGCGCCACCCACATCATTATCGGCCAGAATCAGCATGCGTGATGTGATGTCTTGTATACGACGCGCGCGTATCCGTTGTTTCAAGGCGTCGGGTGACGTGGCCCGGCCGGCTTCGACATGTGGGGGGTTGCGCTGTTGCACACGTTGCAAAATCTTGGCGTATTCGGCCTCTACGATGCGACGGTGCGCGGCGATGTAGTCGAGCGCCACGCAGACTTGTTCCTCGGTTAAGTGCAGTTCTGCTACGATGCCTTCTGCAGAGCTGCCTTCACGGAGAAAATCCATAATCCGATAGACGGTAACACGTGTTTCTGCCAGTTCAGGCCCACGGCCACGATCGATAATGCGAGCAGCTATTGCAATATACTCCCGGAGTATAGGAAAATCAAACGGCCTTTTCCACCGACCGCGTCCGCTCACCCCCTGCGCCCGCTGGTGCCCACGCCTGGGGTCAGCCCACCCGCCCCACGCTGCCCGCCTGGCGCAGGCCTTGCCAGGGCGGGCGCGGAGGCGCCCCCCCACCCTGTTGCCCCCAGCTCACCAGCGCTCAGTGGCGGTCGCCTGGCGCAGCCAGCGCTGGCCGCAAGACGGCGGCGGCTGGCCCTGCGCGGCTTGGGTGATGGGTAGGCGGCGCCGTTGGGCTGCGGGGGGGACTGATTCAAACGCGATGAGCCTGCTGAGCACTCCCGATAGCATCCTAATGTGTTATCGGAAGTTGCAAATGGAATCTTCGGCGGTTTTGGAATGTTTTTTCAGTGCACAAAGGGGTCAAAAAGTTGGTGACCGTGCAAGCGTAAGCCCCCCAGCTCCGAAATCTCTCGTTATGTCTCGTAGAAGGAACTTCACTATGGAATCGAAAGCGGCGATTTCTGGTTGGTGTATTGATCTGTTCGACATAATGTCATCTCGGAAAATGAAGCATACGTCCCATGAACATTTATCCCGATTTGAGACTTTTCTTTTTGCCTATGCCTACTTTGATACAATTGTCGTTTCACGGGACTATGCTTCCAACGAAGTTATTCGACAGCTCGACCCCGAAGGTTTGATTTTTAAGGCAGATATGGATATCGAAGAACGGGAATCCCAATCCATAAGTATCGATGATGCATTGCTTTATAAGAATGAGAAGCATCTGCAGAAAAAATCAGCAGATTGGCTTATACAACATATCAATGATGATATGAGTGATGAGTTAATCAAGGAAATCATGACTCTGGTGAATTTTGATTCTTATTATATATGGATGCTGGCACGCTTTAAGGCCTTACAGGTTCTTTCTCTAAAAATAAAGCCATCTGTATTGAGTCAATGATGTTATCATCGATCTTGACGCCACTCATTCAGGAAGTTTTGGGTCTTCGTGATTTTATCTATGAGAGGATAGGACGTGATAAAATCGATCAGATGGAGCACCTTGGATACTATGATTTTGATGATCTTTCTCTACAACGTCAGCTTAAAATAAAGCTGCCTTGTGTCATGCAACTCTATTCGGAAATCATAGCCAGTACATCCGGTGTCGAAGCTGCTAAAGAGTTGAGGTTGCGCTGTGCCATATGGCGAGAGTCAATGAGGAAATTCTGGCCTGCATTTGGCAGTTCACAAGTGATGAACGAATTTTCAAAATCTATAGGCGAATGGTCAAAATCTATAAACGAATGGTCAAAATCTGCGCCTGATTTTGAGGGAAAACAGGTGACGGCAACGCTAAAACTTTCCCAAATTATTGGAATTAAGCTCCTCAAAGCTGGAAATGACCATTTTGATGAAATTTTACATAGGGTGCCGTTTTACAGGCTGAGTTTGGATTCCGTCATCGATAAGCCGGACAAATACGATGCTTGCATAGCTCAACTGGGTTTTCAACATGTCCGAGAGGTGAATAAAAAAATATTTGATCTGCCTGCGGAATACCATGATTTCAATAAAATGCGGACGCCTGAACTTTGTACGACCATGATTTCGCTTATGACTGGGATGCTGCAACTGGCAGGAGAACACGGGGGACACGACTGCCACGCAGAGGGGGCGCGATCAAGCCACAGCTTTCTCTTCAGCTTGTGTTCTACCCTGGAATCATTGATACTTAAACGACTACGACCGCAAGGTCACGTGATTGTTGGCCGTCAATAGGAGTACACGATGTCCCAGACAACTTCTCCTTTAGAACA
>JBMDXC010000065.1:0-3627 GCA_048594805.1 Candidatus Entotheonellaceae bacterium
GGAGTACTCTGGGGACTCTGCCTGTACCATGATGCGGCAAGATGAAGGTCGGTATATGGCTGAAGCAGAGCAGCAGCGAGACAACCGGGATCTGGCACACTACATCACTCTCCTCAGGCAGCATCTGCCAGCGCTGCGGGAACACTACGGAGTACGTTTCATGGGCATCTTTGGCTCCTATGTGCGTGGCGAGCAGCGACTTTGATGACCGACCATTTACGCTATGGCAGTTCATTGCCCTCGAGCACTATCTCAGTGATCTGTTAGAGGTGAAAGTAGACCTGGTAGAGCGAAATACCCTCAAGCCTACCATTGGTCGCCATATTCTGGCTGAGGTAGTGCCGCTATGAGACACAAGCGCGACTATACGGATTACTTACGAGACATCCTGGATGCGGCGCAAAAGGCAGAGCGTTTCATTGCTGGTGTAGAATTCGAGGCCGTCCAGGCCAACGATGAAAAAGTGTTTGCAGTCATTCGCGCCCTGGAGATTATCGGGGAAGCGGCTACACACATTCCACCTGCGCTCCGTGCACGTTATCCAGAAGTGCCCGGCGAGAGGTGGCCGATATGTGCAACAAGCTGATCCACGACTATTTTGGTGTGCACATTAAATGTCTTTGGAAAACTGTGCAGCTTGACCTACCCCCTTGAGAGCTACGATAGTACGCATGTTGGAAGCGCTAGCGCAGGGCAATGACCGTTCCTGAATCACGCAAACTGTGGTTATCCGAGCCTGTAAAGGGACGTTGCCCTCTACGCTATGTTGCTCCAGAAATTCCCTACTACCGGTATCCCGCTGTCTCCCCTATACTCTCAGGCAAGAGCCAGTGTGTCTCTTGACCTCGCGCATCTTCTTGAAAGGTAGAAGCCATGCCCCAAGTCCTTCTCGACCTCCCTGATGATCTGCTCCTGGCGCTGCGCGAGCAGCCAGAAGAGCTAGTGCACGAAGTACGTCTCATAGCAGCGATCCATTACCTGCAGGCAAAGCGTCTATCGCTTGGGCAGGCGGCCCGGCTAGCAGGAGTATCCCGGCTGGATTTCCTCGATCTCCTGGCGGCGCGTGGTATCCCGGCTTTCGACCTCTCGACCGCGGATGTCGTGGCCGAAATCGCTGCGGCACAGCGCACCACCACCAATGATCGTCAGTAATGCAACGCCTTTGCTCGCCTTTGCCCACATCGATGCGCTGGAGCTACTGACGCACCTCGTTCGGCCTATGCTTATCCCTGAAACAGTGTGGCACGAAGTAACGCGCGATGCGTGAGCCCGGAAGTAGTGGGACTCCGTCACACCTCCTGGCAAGGGACGTCAATATTTAGCGATGCTCCTCCCGCCCTTCATATACTGCCACTAACGCCCGCGCCGTCTCCGCTATCTCCTGACGCAGGCTCTCCGGCTCCAGTACCTCGGCGTTGGCGCCCCATTGCAGCACCCACCAGCCCACTTCGCGGGGCTCACTGACCTCAACCGTGAAGAGAAAACTGCCGTCGGGGAGATCGTCGATCTGCTGTGAGGTGTGCCAGCGGGTCTCGGTGATGTACTGGCGCACGGCTGCACGAAAGCGGATACGCACGCGCTGGGGGGAATTGCCGACAAAGACGCTGAAGCTGTGGCGGTGGCGCTCACGAAAGTTGTAGTCCACGAGAGGGGTTGGCATACGCACGCCGAGAAGGGCGAAGCTTTTGATGCGGTTGACGCGCAACATGTAGATCTGGCGTGTCTCGACCAGGCAGGCATCCAGGTACAGGGCACGCCGCTTGAAGAAGAGCTGATAGGGATCGATCACCCAAGCCATCCTGCAATACCACGTCGTCGAGTGAGGCTTCCAGGAAGGCGCGGATCTCGGCGGGTGTGTTGCTGACGACTTTGCGTAAGGCCGCAATGGCCTCGTAGGTCAGGGTGTGGTCGCCGGTTGAGGCGATCTGGCGCACGGCCATGATGAGGGCCAGCATCTCACTGGTGGAGAGGTCGAGTACCGGCAGATACCGGTCCTGGGTAATGATATACCGGCGCTGTTGACGGTCGTAGTGGAATGCCAGGCCAAGATCCTTCAGTTCCTGGCAATCTTTATAAAACATGGCGCGCGAAATGCCCAGGCTGGTGTAGAGTGCCTCAGGTGTCTGGTGGGGTGTGGTTTTGATCTCGTGGATGAGCGCCAGGAGGCGTTGCAGACGCCTGGCGTAGTGATGGGACGGTACGGATTGCGGCATAGGGCCTCACATAAGCAGATGGTTAACGTGTACCGTAACGCTGAGTGGCCAGGATAGCACGGACGCGCTAGCGAAACTCTGGATTCTTGGATTGGCATACCGAAAAGAAAACGGTATGCTTCCTGGCGCACATGCGCCTTGGGCGCGATCTTGGCGTGGCCGTGAGACCTGGCAGGGAGAGTTGCCATGGCGAAAGCACATACGCAACAGAACGCTAGCCCCGATACTGTGATCCCCGTGATCGATCTCGGTCCGTACTTGTCCGGCGTCCCAGGAGCCCTGGAAGCGACCGCGTCGCAAGTGCGGGAGGCCCTCGAGACCATCGGTTTCTTCAACATTATTCATCATGACGTCCCGCAGGATCTGATCGATCGCACCTTTGCCGAAGCCAGACGTTTTCACGAACTACCGTTGGCGGCCAAAATGACCCTGCGCATGAACGAGCACAATAACGGCTACATGGCGATGGGGAAATACGCGGTCTGGACGTCAGACGTCAATGCGAACGATAAGCCCGATCTGAACGAGGCGTTTTTTGTGAAACGCGAACGCCGACCTGATGACCCACTGGCACGGCCAGGGCGACGTTTTGTCGGACCGAACCTCTGGCCAGACCAGCTGCCCAGTTTTCGCAACACTGTCCTGGCGTACACGGATGCAGTCGATGCCCTCGGTCGCCGTCTGATGCCGGTGTGTGCTGTGGCGCTGGAGATGCCGCCGGACTTTTTCGACGCTGCGTTTGCTGAAAGTCAGTTTTCGTTCCGGATGTCGCACTATCCTCCGGTCCAGGCGGAGGAGAATCAGTTTGGCATTGCCCCGCATACGGATGCTAATTTTTTGACGTTCCTAGCGCAGACCGAGGTGCCGGGTTTACAAGTGCGCTTGCCGTCAGGAGACTGGCTGGATGTGCCCTATATCCCTGGAGCCTTTGCCGTGAACTCGGGCGATATGATGTATCGCTGGACGAACGGCCGGTTTAAATCCACACCGCACCGCGCCCTCCCACCCGTCGGGCAGCATCGTTATGCTATCCCCTTCTTCATGGGGCCGCACATCGATACGGTGATTACCTGCCTGCCAACGTGCCAGGGGCCGGATAATCCGCCGCGGTTTCCGCCTATCACCTATGAACAGTATCTGCTGTGGTGGTACGACGCGAATTACAATGCCGCCCTCCAGCACAACGAACCCTGACCACACGGTTGCCAGCAACCAGAACGAGACATTAAACCAGGGTATTCTCGATCTCTGATTAGAGCAAGGGTGAGGAGCTGCAGGTCGGATTGCCCACGCCTCGTTGTCCTCCACTGCAGTGCCACTTTTTGCTTTTGCCACTTGCACAGATTTCTGGGCAGTACGCTCCCAGGACACCTCAGGGACACCCGCTTGAGCCTGTATTGGCGCGGCAGACGTG
>JBMDXC010000650.1:0-26742 GCA_048594805.1 Candidatus Entotheonellaceae bacterium
CAAAATTTTCCATCTTCAAATTTCATACCTGCCCAATTCTCAGGCTGTAACCGTACTAAACGTGTAACATGAATATCCAAGACATTGAACATTTCATCAGACAAATATACGATGTGCTGTCTTTTATTCTTTGTCTTTGAAATAGTAATTGTTTTAGCTTTCAAATCCAGATCACCAAGACGAATATTAATGATTTCTGAATATCTCAGTGCTGAATGGAGTGCTAAGTAAATAAATGGGTAGAACGAACGGTTACTGTCTCTCTTGCTGACTTCCAACAATTGTTGGATTTCTTCTTTGGTCAGATAACGTTCTCTTGGTGGACTATCTTGAGGCAAAGTGAGTTTTGCCATAGGAGAACGAGGTAGCCATTCTAGATCATTGACGGCTACATTCAGCATGGCTTTAAGGAGAGCAAGATATTGGCGTACTGTTCCAGACTTATACTTCTTCTCATTGGATAAGAAATTTCTATATTTGATAATTTTAGCTGTTGTGAGAGTTTCTAAGCGTTCATGACCCAAGTGTTTTTCCCAAAACTTTAGGATCGTATTCTGTGCTCGCTGAGTTGTAGGCTCTTTTCCCTCCATATCGTGTTGCCGATAATGTGTAATGAGGTCTTTCACGGTACGATAGGTGTATGGTTGCTCTATGGTCTCAGGTAGATTGTTTTTGAGGTCTTGTTCAACTTGTTTTGCCCATAATTCCGCTTCTCTTTTGGTATCAAATGAACGAGATTGTGTGGCTTTGGTATACTTGGAATTCTTTCGTATTTCTGCTCTCCACCGCTTGCCATGTTTGGTCTTATATGAGGTAATAGATGCCATATTCGAAATACCTTCTCCGCAGGATTTACGCATAATTTACACATAGAGTTTATAGATGGAATATAACTAATGAAAAATCAAGAGTCAAAGGTAGGTTGGGCCATCATCACGACAGGATTACATGCCGATGTCAAAATTGCCCCGGCGCTCAACGCCACCCCGGATGCGGAGCTGGTGGCCGTCTATAGCCGGGACCAGGGACGCGCCGAGGCCTTTGCCCAGAAGCATGGGGCCAAAGCAGCGTATAGCGATCTGGAGGCGCTGCTGCGTGACCCACGCGTGGAGGCGGTGTTCATCGCCTCGCCGAACGCCTTGCACGCCATGCAGACGCTCGCTGCAGCGCATGCTGGCAAGCACGTGCTGGTGGAAAAACCCATGGCCACGACGCTAGATGACGCTGTGGCCATGGTGCGTGCCTGCCGAGAGGCTGGGGTCAAGCTGGGTGTAGGCTACCATCTGCGGCAGCACCCTGGCCAGCGCGCCGCGCAGCGTCTGATTGCCCAGGGCGTCCTGGGTACCGTTGCCCTGGCGCAGGGTCAGTGGGGCTTTGGTGTGCGTGGCCAGGATGGTCCACCGCCGCGCACCGGCCTGCGGCAGTGGTGGGACGACCCGGAACTCATGGGTGGTGCTTCGACAATGATGGGCACAGGTGTGCACGTGATCGACCTGTTGCGTTTTGTCCTGGGCCAGGAGGTGACGGAAGTGGCAGCGCTGACCGACGGCCAGACTGCGCAGCGCCCCCTGGAGCAGCTCGTGACGATGATCTTGCGCTTCGACCGCGGTACCCTCGCCACCATGTGCTGTGGTCGCCGTCTGCCCGATTCGCGCAATGACCTGACAGTCTACGGTAGCCTGGGCCGCATTACGACGCGTGCGGCCCTCTGGGAAGGCCGTCAGGGGGCTCTGGAGGTCGTGAGCGAAGCGGTGCACAAGACCGAGGTCTACCCTCTCACACCGCTCGCCAATTTCATCGACGAACTCGCCGATTTCCACCACGCTATTCGCGAGGATCGCGAGCCTGCCGCCACGGGCCTCGATGGCCTGCGTGTAGTACAGGTGACGCTGGCGATGATCGAGTCGGCCAGGGACGGCAGGACGGTCAAGATCGAGACGCTGACGGTGTAGGGATACCACTCTCGGCGGGCAGGCTACTGAGCGCGGGCAGAAGACATAAGCGCCACAAGGGCCATACTCCGCCCGGTCTCTGGGCCTTCAGCACGGTGGGAGTACAGGTCTTGCTTGTGGCAGGCGGTACAGATCGACACAGTGTCGATCTGCTCAGCGGGGACGCCAGCGGCTCGCAGTTGCAGCGTGTTGGCAGTGAGCAGGTCCATGGTCCAGCGCTCCGGGCCACGGGGGATGAAGAACTGCTCCCACATTGGGAACTGGTCCTGAAAAGGTTTGACAGCGCGTATGTCAAGTGTATAACAACAGGCGCCAATGGCTGGCCCCAGCACAGCATGTACCTGTGCTGGAGGGGTCGCAAAACGACGTTCGATCATCTCAAGGGCATGCTGCACCACACGGTGGTAGGTGCCTATACGGCCAGCATGCACGACCGCAATGACAGGGGTGTCGAGGGCATAGAGCACGACGGGCAGACAGTCAGCAACCAACACGCCCAGCGTCACCTGCGCTAGCGGCGACACCAGGACAACAGCCGCAATGCCCTGCAGACCGTGCGGCAGCAGGGCTGCATCGACGATGCACACCTGGTTGCCGTGCACCTGGCGTACGGTACATAGGGTCGTCTGCTCCAAGCCTAGCGCCTGGAGCACATGCTGCCGATGGGCCAGAACTGCGGTGCGCTCGCCCTTCTCAAAGCTCAAATTGAGCGACTGTCCAGAGCGCCCGGCGTGCCGGGTGGTAAAGGCACACCGCAGGCGTGGCTGGGCACTCAGCGCCAGCGGTTCAAGGTAGGTAACCGTGGCGGTCTCGCGCCAGAGCACGCGTCCGGCCGCCAGCGTAGGCATGGAATCCATCTCCCCATCGTCCCTCGCACTATTGCATCATACGCCGCACAAACGTGGGGATGTCTAGACGTCGCTCGTTGGTTTCGACCCCAGGAGGCAGGCCCTCCGGGGAATCTAGCACGACGCGCTGCCGGCGCTCGTAGGGTTCGTCGAGGTCACGAGCCTCACGAACCTCACGAGCATCGCGCGCACGCATCGTTGGTCGTGGGGCCCAGGCGGCCGAGCGCGTCTCAACCTCGGGACGGTGAAAGCCGGTGGCAATCACCGTGACACGCAGCTCGTCCTCGAGTTTCTCGTCAATCACCGCCCCAAAGATGATGTGGGCCTCTTCATGAGCGCTCTCACGAATAATCGCCGCCGCCTCATGAATTTCGTGTAAGGCCATATCCGGGCCACCAGTGACATTCAGGAGGACACCGCGGGCTCCGTCAATGGAGGTTTCTTCCAGCAAGGGACTGGAAATCGCCTGGTGGGCAGCTTCGATGGCACGGTTATCGCCATGCGCTACGCCAGTCCCCATGACAGCCATGCCCATACCCGTCATGATCGTCTGCACATCGGCAAAGTCCAGATTGATTAACCCTGGCGTCGTGATTAAGTCGGAGATGCCCTGGACCGCCTGCCGTAAGACGTTATCAGCGACCCGGAAAGCATCGCGTAAGGAGGTGCCCCGATCCACCACCTGCAGCAGGCGCTGGTTGGGGATAGTAATGAGCGTATCAACATTGGCACGCAACAAGCGCAACCCTTCTTCAGCCTGTACCTTGCGTTTCTTGCCTTCAAAATCGAAGGGTTTCGTGACCACCGCGACGGTCAGACACCCGACCTCTTTGGCGATCCCAGCAATGATAGGCGCCGCCCCTGTGCCCGTGCCGCCACCCATGCCGGCAGTGATGAAGACCATGTCGGCGCCTGACAACAGACTGCGTAGTTGTTCCTGGTCTTCTTCGGCGGCCCGACGGCCAATGTCAGGATTGGCACCAGCCCCGAGCCCTTTGGTGAGCTGCGTCCCCAGTTGCAGCTTCGTCGGCGCCAACGTCGCATTGAGGGCCTGTAAGTCTGTATTGGCCGTGATAAACTCCACACCATTATTGTGGGCCAGGATCATGTTGTTCACCGCATTACCACCCGCCCCGCCTATCCCAATGACTTTAATGCGGGCATCCCCAAGAGGCGCTTCTTCGTCCACAAAATAAATCCGATTCTCTTCCATGCTCGTCCCTCCTTTCACGCCAGGAACTCGCCAAACCAATCACGCATACGATGATAAATCTTGCCAAAGAGATGATCATCCGTGAACTTTTGGAAACGTCCATAGTGATGCTGTTTCAGGGCAAACTGTAACAGGCCGACCCCGGTGGAGTACATCGGACTATGGACCATATCGACAACACCACCAATACCGGTTGGGACGCCGCAGCGCGCCGGCAGGCGGAAGATGTCCTCGGCGAGTTCGACAATGCCGGGGAGCAAGGCGGTGCCGCCCGTGAGGACCACCCCAGCTTTGGCACTCTCGGCATAGCCACTCTGCTTGATCTCCTGGAGGACCATCTGGAGCATCTCCTCCACGCGCGGTTCAATAATGTCACAGAGGTCCATGCGCGTGAGCCGTTGCGGTTCACGTTCACCCAGGCTGCGTACGTCGAGGACCTCGTGCATCCCCGCCATGGGACTATAGGCACACCCATAGCCCTTTTTGAGGCGTTCGGCCTCCGAAAGCGTAGTGTTCAGGCCATAAGCCAGATCATTGGTGATATGTTGCCCACCAACCCCCAGGACCGCCGTATGCTTGACGCCATGGCCTGAAATCAGGGCAATATTCGTACTGCCGCCACCGATATCAATGAGGATGACTCCCAACTCACGCTCATCAGGGGACAGCAGAGTTTCCGCCGAGGCCAGTTGCTCCAGAACAATATCTTCCACTTCCAGGTCAGCCTTGTTCACGCACTTGACGATATTATGGGCCGATGTTACCGCCGCTGTCACGATATGGACACGCGCCTCCATCCGGACCCCAGACATGCCCAGGGGATCTAAAATACCGTCGTGATCATCCACAATAAATTCTTGCGGAAGAACGTGAATGACCTCACGATCCATGGGCATGGCCACGATCCGTGCGGCATCGATCACCTTCTCGATTTCCCGCGCCGTGATTTCCTGGTTTTTCACAGCAATGATGCCGGTACTGTTGATGCCGGTGATATGCCCGCCGGCAATGCCTACATAGACAGACCCCACCTCGACTCCGGCCATCAGCTGGGCATCATCAACAGCCTGGCGAATGGACTCGACGGTGCTATCGATATTGACCACCACACCCTTCTTGAGGCCACGGGACGGATGGGTACCAACCCCAAGCACGTCGACGACCCCATCGCTTTTGATATCGCCAATGATGGCACAGATCTTTGTGGTACCAATGTCAAGACCAACTACAACATGGTGTCCTCTGCGTCCCATAGCGCGCCCTCCTCACGCATTAGCTGTTAGGGATAAGGATGATTCTCTTGCGGTACGAGAGATCGACGGCTCGTACTGCGAGATGCTGTTGGGTGATATACCACAAGGCCAGCGGTAGACGCCCAAGTTGGAGCGCAATACCCTCTTCGCCGAGACGGATGTCAAAGGGATATTGCTCAAATCGCCATATGGAGATACCGGAGGGCTGCACGGTGAGCGAGGCCAGACGCAGCGTCTCGGCCAGGGGTGACGCTTGATAGGTCTGGAGGAGCTCAAAGGCCCGTTGGACCTCCTGTTGACGTAAACGCATACCGGGCTCGAGCAGGTGTGGCTGCGGTAAGATGACGTGCGGCACCTTGGGAGCCTGCTCCGGGGCAAAGGTCCGCAGCACCACGCCTTCTTCGTCTACAAGCACACGCTGATCGTGGGAACCGACCACCAAATATGGCGTACGCTCCCGGACTGCGACGCGCAGGGTATGGGGGAATTCCCGGCGCAGAACGACGGATTTGATGCAGGGATGATGGAGTAGACGTGTGCCCATACGTGGCAGGTCGAGCTGCCACGTGGTCGTCTCCTCAGTAATGCCCAGCAAATACAGCACTTCCTCGCGCGTGAGCATCGTCAGCCCCGAGATCTCTACCGTCCGCACGCGGAAATACTCGGCTTTGAGCACCAGGGGATAGACAAGGGTGACGCCCCACACCAATCCCATACAACAAACGCAGCCAAGGAAAGCCTGCCCCAGAAACCATGCCTGGGCGAGTAAACGCTTGCCGCGCAGACGTTTGCGTTGCGCGATATACAGTGTGCTGCTCGTCGCAGCCAGAGCCATCTTCTAGTCCTCCTCTCCAACAACATGCACTTCGGCTTCGAGGTCAATGTTATAGGCTACTCGCACGCGGGCGCGGACGTGTGCCATCAGGGCCTCGACCTCGGCAGCTGTGGCATGACCGATATTCACAATAAAATTGGCATGGACCGGGGAGATCATGGCTCCCCCGAGGCGCATGCCCTTTAACCCCAGTTCCTCAATGAGACGCCCCGCCGCGGTGCCTGGCGGATTTTTAAAGATGGACCCGACATTGGGTTGTGAGAGCGGTTGCGTACGCTGACGCCGCGCGTAAGATTCGTGCATCAATGCTTCAATCTGCTCCCGCTCGCCCTGCTGGAGACGCAGCGTGGCGCCTAACAGCACGGCGCCCGGCGGATACGACGAGCCCCGATACCGCAGTCCCAGGACATCGGCCGGCAGCTCCTGCACCTGGCCATCATGGCGCAGCACCTGGGCCTGCACCAGGACCCGACTCATATCACCCAGGTGCGTGCCAGCATTCATCACCATCGCGCCCCCCAGCGTTCCTGGAATGCCATAGGCGAATTCGAGACCACTCCACTCTTGCCGGGCCAGTTGCAGCGCCAGGCGTGACAACGGGTAGCCAACTCCAACCTGCACATGCGCCCGTGCCGGCTGTACACTCGAGCCACACAGTTCGACACAATAGGCGCGAAAAGCCCCGCGCAGCAGCACGACAATGCCGCGGATGCCACCATCCCGAATGAGCAGGTTCGAACCACCACCGAGGATGAAGAGGGGAATCGCGTACTCCCGTGCGACTGCCTGCAAACAGCGCAGGGCAGAGACCGTTTCTATGCGTACCAGGGCGTCTGCCGGTCCGCCAATGCGTATGGAGGTCAAGGGCGCCAGCGGCCGCGTAAAGTCCTTGCGCCCCGGCACGTCGCGCAGCAAGGTCGGGAGATCCCACGGGGTCGCATGCTGCTGTGTCATATCAGGCTTCCCCCGTGATATGCAAAAATGCCTCACCGATCTGCCACACGTCCCCGGCACCGAGCGTCAGCAGGATGTCGTTGGCACGCAGATAGCGCTGCAAGAAGGGGAGCACCGCAGCGCGCTCCCGCTGGTAGTACACCTCACGCTGGCCATGGCTGATCAGGCCATCGTAGAGCACCCCGGTGGTTACCCCAGGCAATGGCGTTTCGCCGGCCGCATAGATATCGAGTAATACCAGTGCCTCGGCATCGTGGAAGGCCGTACAGAACTCCTGCAGCAACAGGTGCGTACGCGTGTAGCGATGCGGTTGAAAGACCACCACCAGGCGTGCCCCAGGCCAGACTGCCCTGGCAGCCCGCAGCGTCTGGCGAATCTCCTCGGGATGGTGACCATAATCGTCCACGACCGTAATGCCATCACGTGCCCCGCGCCTGTCAAAACGCCGATGGACACCGCTAAACTCCTCCAGGGCCTGAGCAATGGCCGGTAACGGTATGTCCAGTTCCACACCGACCGCAATGGCGGCCAGGGCGTTGGCCACGTTGTGCGTGCCAGGCAGATTGAGGGAGAACTGACCGAGTCGCTCTCCTGTCCGGAACACCTCAAAGTGCGAACGCAACCCGACCAGACGCAGGTCACGCGCCACGTAATCAGCCTGGCTGGTCAGACCGTAGGTGATGCAGCGCCGGCGAATCTGTGGCACCAGACTCCGAATGTGGGGCTGATCCAGACAGATGATGCTGCAACCATAAAACGGTACTTTATTGATGAACTGCGCGAAGGCCCTCTGTACTGCCGCTAAGTCCCCATAGAAATCGAGATGTTCCGCATCCACAGTCGTCACCACGCTAATCGTGGGTGACAGGAGCAAGAACGAGCCATCGCTTTCGTCGGCTTCAGCTACCAGATACTCGCCCTGGCCGAGTTTGGCATTGCTGCCCAGGCTGTTCAAACGTCCGCCGATGAGCACTGTGGGGTCCAGACCACCGCAGGCCAGGATGGTAGCCACGAGAGACGTGGTCGTGGTCTTGCCGTGGGTGCCGGCAATGGCGACGCCATATTTCATGCGCATCAATTCAGCGAGCATTTCAGCACGTGGAATGACCGGGATGTGCTGGGCGCGGGCCGTTAGAACTTCGACATTGTCCGGCTGCACCGCCGCCGAGATCACCACGACGTCCGCTCCCTGCACGTGCGCTGCGGCATGCCCTTGGTACACCGTCGCCCCCTGTTGTTGCAACCGTCTGGTCACATTGGAGAGCACCAGATCAGAACCACTCACGGCGTACCCCAGATTGAGCAGGATTTCAGCAATGCCACTCATACCAATGCCGCCGATACCTACGAAGTGGAGGCGTTGCGTGTTGCGCATCGTGCCTACTCCTCCGTGGACCTGCGCAACCAGTGCAGGCCTGTCGTGACGAAAGCATCCGCAGCCTGGGGCCGCCCGAGGGCACGGCTGCGCGCGGCCTGCTGCTGCAGCAGCTCAGGCTTACGCAGGAGTGGCTCCAGCACTTCATAGAGCCGAGCGCCGGTGAGATCAGCATCGAGGATGACCTGCGCCGCACCCTGCCGCTGTAAGGCCATGGCGTTATGACGCTGATGATCATCGGCAGCATACGGGTACGGTACCAGGATAGCCGGCTTCCCGCAGGTAGTCAGTTCCGCCAGCGTACTGGCTCCAGCCCGACATAGGACCAGATCGGCCCAGCGGTAGCGGTCCGCCATATCATGCAGAAACGGCAGCACCTCCGCCTGCAGACCTGCCTGGGCATAGGCCTGGGTTACCGCGGCAGCATCAGCCAACCCGGTCTGGTGCACCAGGCACAGACGCGGCTGAAGGGCAGCGAGCAAAGGCGCTGCCTGCATCATCGCCTGATTGAGGCGATGCGCCCCCTGACTACCGCCGAACACCAGAAGATGCAGGTCCCTGTCAACCCCTCTGGGCTCTGCCGCACCAACCTGGCACATCTCCTGACGCACCGGCGTGCCGGTATACTCCACGGTCCGGCCCGGCAGATACGCCGCACTCTCGGGAAAGGAGATAAACACGCGCTGGGCAAAGCACGCCAGGCTCCGTACTGTCAGCCCTGGGACAAGATTCTGCTCCATGAGCACACGGGGCACGCGCAGCAGGGTAGCAGCCAGCACCACTGGCCCCATGACATAGCCACCCGCCCCGACCACCAGGTGCGGATGTACACGCCAGAGGAGACGTAGCGCCTGGAGGGTGCCAAGACCCAGAGCGCCCAAGGCCATCGCTTGGGCCATCCGTGATTGCCCCTGCAGCGCCCGCACGGTCACAGTTGCCAGGTGAAAACCTTCACGGGGCAGGAGGCGTTCTTCCAGACCACTGCGATGTCCCACAAAGAGCACGTCCGTACCAGGACAGCGAGCCGCAAAGCACCTGGCCACTGCAATACCAGGATAGAGGTGCCCACCAGTACCACCAGCCGCAATAACAATGCGCAAGGGAACAAGCTGGGTCACGCTCTTCCCCCTTCCGCAATGTTGAGCATGGTGCCAATGGCCATCAGCGATACCAGCAGATTCGAGCCACCAAGACTAATCAAGGGAAGCGGCAGCCCCTTGGTAGGCATGAGACCAATGACGACGCACAAATTCATGACAACCTGCAAGGATAACAGCACGAAAATGCCCAGTCCCAAATAGGTCCCAAATGGATCGTTACACGACACCGCAATGCGCAGTACGCGCCATAACAGCATCACAAAGAGGACGATGAGCGTCACGGCACCCAGCAACCCCAATTCCTCGCCAATCACCGCAAAAATAAAGTCGGTATGGGCTTCTGGCAAGTAAAACAGCTTTTGCTGGCTCTTCCCCAGGCCAATACCAAACAGCCCGCCATGTCCCAAAGCGAGTAACGCCTGCACCGCTTGATAGCCACCACCCTGGCGGTCCTCCCAGGGATTGAGAAACATGATGAGCCGCTCCATACGAAAGCGCACGTGTGTCAAAGCCCAGTAGAGCCCCGGCAGACCCGTGAGGGCGGTACAGGCAAGGTAGCGCCACGGCACACCGGCAATCAGCAGTTGCAGGCTCGCTGTAGCGGCCAGAACCACCGCGGTCCCCAGGTCAGGCTCCTTGAAGACGAGCAGCGCCATTACACCCAGGATAAGCATGTTCGGCACGAACGTATGGGCAAAACTGTGGAGGCGTTCCTGATTCAGCGCTAGACTGCGAGCTACATAAAGCAGCAGGGTGTACTTGGCAAACTCTGAGGGCTGTATGGACAGCGGCCCGAGCATCAGCCAGCGGCGTGCGCCCCCAACTTGCTTACCAAACATGGGCATCAGCACCAGGATGAGGGCCACAAACGTCACCAGGAGCGCTGGGGCTGCCAGGTGCCGCTGCGAGCTATAAGGGATGGAACGCATGACCCACAAACCGAGCAAACCAAACCCGGCCCAGAGCAACTGGCGCTTGAGGAAATACAGGGAGTCCTGATAGCGTAACTGCGCGAGCACAGCGCTGGTGCTGTAAAGCATGGCCAGTCCTATCGTCAGCAATAAGAGGGTGAGCCCTAGTAAGGCAAAATCCGTTCGCCGTGCCATGCTGTCACCGCAATTTCAACGTGCTTAAACTGAATAACGCCAGGGTGATGGCAATGATCCAAAAGCGCACGATGACTTTGGGTTCTTGCCAGCCCTTTGCCTCAAAATGGTGATGCAGCGGCGCCATACGAAACACCCGCCGGCCCGTCAGCTTAAACGAAGCCACTTGAATGATGACCGAGAGGGTCTCCAGGACAAAGAGCCCGCCAATGACCAGCAAGAGCAATTCATGTTTCGCCAGTACCGCGACCGTCCCCAGGGCTCCCCCCAAGGCCAGGGCGCCTACGTCGCCCATGAAAATCTGCGCAGGGTACGCATTGAACCATAGGAAACCCAGGCTAGCCCCGAGCAAGGCGCCACAGAACACGGCCAGTTCGCCAGCGCCGCGTATATGCATGAGGTTCAGATAGTCGGCAAAGTTGGCGTTGCCAACGACATAAGCGATACCAGCATAGACGAAGGCAGCAATGATATAGGGGCCGGTGGCCAGTCCATCTAATCCATCAGTCAGATTCACTGCATTGCTCGTGCCGACGATGACCAGGACACCAAAAGGGATATACCAGGCCCCGAGATCAGGCCGCAGTTGTTTAAAAAAGGGCATATTGAGACGCGTCACATTGCCGCCGGGTTCGGCGCTGAGATACAGCAGTCCCACGGCGACGGTGGCGATAGCAATCTCCAGGAGCAATTTATAGGTGGCACACAGCCCGGCGGAACTTTTACGGACTTTTTTCAGGTAATCATCCCAAAAGCCCACAGCCCCGAACGCCAGGGTGGTAAGCAAGGCCACCCAGACATAGGGCATGGTGAGATTCGCCCAGAGCAAGGTGGCCAGCGCCATCGTCCCGATGATGAGCAGTCCACCCATGGTGGGTGTGCCGGCCTTGCTGTAGTGGGATTTGGGACCGTCCTGGCGAATCACCTGTCCTACTTGCAAGCGTTGCAGCATGCCGATGACGTATGGTCCAATAACGATACTCACAAGTAATGCGGTCAGCGCGGCGTAGGCAGTACGGAACGTCAAATAGCGGAAGACGTTGAACACCGAAAAGGTCTGATGTAAAGGGAAGAGTATGTGATAAAACATCACCCGTCCCCTTCAGGCTCGGTCAGATCCCGCACCAGGCGCTCCATGGCCATACCCCGCGATCCTTTCAGTAACATCACGTCCCCTGCACGTCGCAGTGATCGGAGCAGGGCGACAGCGTCCTCCGGTTGCGTCGTCGTATGGATACAGGCAGTACTCATGCCGGCATCCTGAGCCCCCTGAGCGATGTGCTGCGCTAAAGGGCCAAAGGTAATCAGCTCCTGCACCCCACTTTGGGCGACGAGCACTCCCACCTCCGCGTGCAGCGCTGGACCACGGGCACCCAACTCCAACATGTCCCCCAGGACAGCCAAGCGCCGGCCAGCCACACGTGTGTGGCCCAAACATTGTAAAGCCGCCCGCATCGACTGCGGACTCGCATTATAGGTATCGTCGATCAAGGTGACACCGCCCGCACCACGTCTGACCATCATGCGTCCATACATGCCCTGATAGCTCTGCAGGCCAGCGATAATGGCTGCTACCGGGACATGCATGGCCACTCCGACGGCTGCCGCAGCCAACGCATTCAGTACCTGATGCGCCCCCAGCACTGACAGAGCCACCTCATACGGTATGTCGTCGAGCACAATGGTACACAGCACCCCTTCCAGACTGCGGTCCGCCTGCACCCACCCACGGATGTCAGCCTCCGGCCCCTGGCCAAAAGTGAGCAGTCGTCCGGGGGCTTGCCGCCCCAGGGCGAGGGCACGCGGATCATCGGCATTCACAATCGCCACTGAGGCGGCATCGAGCGCCTCAATAAGTTCACCTTTGGCCTGCTGAATCCGCTCAATCGAGCCGACATATCCGACGTGCGCTAAACCGATATTGGTGATGACGCCGATGTGCGGCAGGGCCAGCTCACACAAGCGGCGAATTTCGCCAACATGGTTCATACCGAGTTCGAGCACCGCCACCTGATGCGCAGCCTCCAGCTGTACCAAGGCCAGCGGCACGCCAATGTGGTTATTGAGATTCCCCAGAGCCTTGCATGTGGCATAGCGCTGTTGCAGCACTGCCGCCGTCATCTCCTTCACCGTCGTCTTGCCATTGCTCCCCGTAATAGCCACGACCGTACCCGGGAACTGGCGACGCTGGGCAAGGGCCAGGGCTTGCAGCGCCTTCTGGGTATCAGCGACGCGTATACCGGCTGAGGTGAGGGCGCTGGCCTGACAGTCCGCCACGCAGCGCGCGTCCGAGAGCAAGACGGCTGCAGCACCGCGTTGCAGAGCCGTGGTGGCAAACTGATGCCCATCAAAATGCTCCCCACGCAGGGCGACAAAGAGCGCTCCGGCTGGCACGGTGCGCGAATCCGTACACACCCCCTGCACCTGCCGTTGCGGATCACCCCAGACGAGTATCCCCTGGGTCCGTTGCACAAGCTCTGCGACACTCCATGTAGGCATAGCTCTCACCGTCGACGTTCGAGGGCAGCCTGGGCGACTTCACGGTCATCAAAGTGCCGGCGGGTCTGCCCCAGGATTTGGTAGTTTTCGTGTCCCTTGCCAGCAATGACAATGGTGTCCCGGGGTTGGGCCATGGCAATGGCGTGTTCAATGGCCTCCTGACGATCGGGGAGGGCCACATAGTCTGCAGTGCCTTCGACCCCCGTGATAATCGCGTCAATAATGCGCTGCGGGTCCTCCGTGCGCGGATTGTCTGACGTGATGATGGTGTAATCACTCAACCTGGTGGCCACCTGTCCCATCAGCGGGCGCTTCCCCGGATCGCGATCCCCGCCGCACCCAAAGACCGTGATCAGACGACCCGTGGTCTCGGCCCGGACGAGCTGTAAAACTTTCTCAAGGGCATCCGGGGTATGGGCGTAATCGACGAACACGGCAAAGTCCTGACCGCGATCAACACGCTCGAGGCGCCCGGGAATCCGTGGCAGCTGTGCAATACTCTGGATGATGGCCCCAGCCTCGATATCTAAAGCGATGGCGACCGCTATCCCGGCCAGCAGATTGTAAACGTTGTGGCGCCCCACCAGGGGCGAGGCAATCTCCAGCTGTCCCTTGGTCGTTGACAGCGTAAAACGAATGCCGTCAAGCCCGTGTCGCACTGCTGAGGGCTTAAACGTCGCTTCGCCTTCCAGCGCATAAGTGAGGAGCCGTGCCCGCGACATGTGGAGGAGTTGCTGACCGTACGGATCATCAAGATTGAGAATGTGCCACACGCATGACAGATCCTGGAAGAGCCGCGCTTTGGCGGCAAAGTAGGCCTCCATCGTGCCGTGATAATCGTAGTGGTCACGACTGAGGTTGGTAAATACGGCCGCTTCAAAGCGACAACCCCACACGCGCTCCTGGTCGAGCGCATGGCTCGAGACCTCCATGACGGCATAGTTGAGGTTGGCCGCGACCATCTGCGCCAACAGATGGTGCAGTTCAAGAGCATCGGGCGTGGTGTAGGTCGCTGGGATTTCCTGGGTCCCGAAACGATTACTCACTGTACCGATCACCCCAACTGCCTTACCAGCCGTGCGCAGAATTGACTCGATAATATACGAAGTCGTGGTCTTCCCGTTCGTCCCCGTGATACCAATCAGACGCAGGCGCTGGCCAGGATGACCGTAATACGCGCTGGCCAGGAGCGCGAATGCCTGACGACTGTTGGGCACCTTGACCACGGTGCAGCCCGCCTGCTGCACACGCTCTTGCAAAGCGCCAGGAAACTCTTCCACCACCAGGACAGTGGCACCCCGGTCAAGCGCCTCGCTGAGAAAGCGGTGGCCATCGGTATGCACCCCACGCAGCGCCACGAAGAGCGTCTCCGGCACCACCTGACGGGAATCCGCCGTCAGATGCTGCACGACCCGACGCGTCGGGCCAGTCAGAATGCACGCCTTGCTGCCCTTGAGGAGGCCCACTAGTTGACGAGTCGGTTTCACACGCGATGCCTCCCAGGTTAGGGCCGCCGTTCCTGCTCAATTTTCGGTCCAGTCGATAAGGCCAAATGTGCTGACTCACGCTCTTCTGCCCTGGCGCCCAGTGGCAAGATGATACGCGGCGGCCCATCATCCCCCGCCGGCGGCACTGAGATCGGATTAAGCTCGGGGTCCAGGCTTACTGTTTGCGCCTGCCGAGACGGGACTTGCAGATAATACAGCGCCTGCTGTGCCACACGTTTAAAAACCGGTGCGGCTGCCTCCCCCCCCCACTTGGCCACACGGGGTTCATCGATGAGGACAACGATGGCAAGCTGGGGCGCCTCAGCCGGCACATAGCCCACAAAGGAAGCAAGGACCTTGCTGTGGCTATAGGCGCCACGTTCGACTTTCTGGGCTGTTCCCGTTTTGCCAGCGACAGTATATCCTTCTACCGCCGCCTGTTTCCCGGTACCCCGCTCCACCGCGCCGACCAGAATCTCGTTCATACGCTCCAAGGTCGGAGGTGACAGCACACGGGTGCGGGCGTGCGGGGCAAAGAACTGGAACTCGTCGCCCTGTACGATGTGCTCAACCACGCGCGGACGCATCAGCCAGCCGCCATTCGCCATGGCGGCGTAGGCGGTCAGGAGCTGCAGCGGAGTTACCGTCACTTCCTGACCGAACGCCAACGAATCATGTGTGGGTTTGGTCCATTTCTTGGGAGGACGAATCATCCCGTCCTCCTCACCAGGGAGGTTCACCAGTGATTTCTCACCAAACCCAAACCGGCGAATGTAGGTGTAGAGCTGATTGTCACTCAGACGCCCAGCGATCTTGGCTGTTCCTATATTGCTTGACTTCTCAATGACTTGCGCGAAATTCAGGAGACCGTAAGGATGATGGTCGCGCAGACGGCGTCCGCTCCGCACCGTGAACCCATTCTCACAATGAAACATATCAGTGACTCGCGCGACGTTTTCCTCCAAGGCCGCCGACGCCGCTACCAGCTTGAACGTCGAGCCGGGCTCGACGGGATCAGTCACAGCCCGGTTTCGCTGCCAGACACGTTGCTTGGGATCTTGAAAGTCGTTCGGATTGAAAAACGGATAATGGGCCAGCGCTAAAATATCCCCTGTCGGTGGGTGCATGATGACCACCAAGCCACTCCTGGCCTGCGTTTCCTGCACACGTGCGGCGATTTCCTTCTCAGCGATATATTGCAGACGTTCGTCAAGGGTCAGATAGAGATCAGCCCCACGGGGCTGATCGCTGGGATCCCCAGCCATCACCTGGACTGTGCGGCCTGTAGCATCACGCTGCAGCGTGGCCTGGTGCGGTGTGCCCGTGAGTTCACGATCATACAGATGTTCGAGTCCCCCCAGCCCCGTACCATCGACCCCTACAAAGCCGAGTACCTGCCCGGCGAGGTAGCGCTTCGGATAAAAACGGCGTGTCTCTTGCAGGACCTGGACACCACGGATGTTGAGCTTCTGCACGCGCTCACCGACCTCCGGCGGCAGCTGACGTGCCAGCCAGACAAACGTTGATACGGCTGACAACTTATTTTCCACTGTTGCTAGCGGTTGTCCTAGAACCTTGGCCAGTTGTGGGGCCACGGCATCTGAGTCATCAATGTCCTGTGGAATCACATAGACAGACGGTACCTGCACACTGGTTGCCAGAACGCGTCCGTGGCGGTCAAGGATGCGCCCACGTTCGGGATGCAAGGTGATCTGACGGCTGTACTGCCGTTCTGCCAGGTCGCGCAAGCGCGCGTGTTGGAACACTTGCAGCACCGCAAGTCGGATAAAAATAGCGCAGAACATGAAGGCAAAGCACCCTACCACCAGACGTAACCGCGGGCCGCTATAGGGTTTAAAACGTCCGCCAAGTCGCATTATGGCCTCCTCTGGCCAACCGCCTGTTGTCCTGGCCGCACATAAATCATCTGCGTTGCCTGGGGTGGATGCAATCCCAGGTGCTGCGCGGCAATCTCTTCAATACGTCGCAGTTGGCGCAGGGAGCCGAGTTCCACTTGCAATTCTTTCTGCCGCTGCAGCACCTGAGTCCGCTGGGCGAGGAGCTTGCTGTAGCGATAGCCCAGGCTCACCAGGCGCATTTGTGGCCAGAGATAGAGCAACCCCCCCCCCAACACCATGACCGCACTGAGCAACAACGCCAACCCCACATGCCGGCTGGCAATGTGCCGCGCTCGTCCCCGCGACATTGGCGATGCTATAGAGGCGGCCTGGGGCGGACGCGGCATAACTCATTCCTCGCTGGAAAGCTTCTCAGCCACACGCAGACGCGCACTGCGACTGCGTGGATTGTCCTGTATCTCATCAGCGCTTGGAGCCAACGGTTTGCGTGTGATCAGGCGCAGCCGCGGCTGCCGGCCACAGACGCACTGAGGCAACTGTGGTGGACAGACACACCCCCGCGCCTCCTGACGCATGAAGGTTTTTACGAGCTGATCCTCACCAGAATGAAACGCCAGCACAGCGAGGCGCCCACCAGGGCGCAAAGCTGCCACCGCCTGTGGCAAGGCGGCTGCCAGAGCCGGCAATTCGTCATTCACCGCCATGCGCAGGGCCATAAAGACACGCGTGGCCGGGTGGAGATGGGAAGGCCAGGCGGCGCGCGGGATAACCCGTGCCACAAGTGCAGCGAGATGACCAGTACGCGTGATCGGGGCGTGCTCACGCTCGGTCACAATCGCCCGCGCAATGCGCTTGGCCCAGCGTTCCTCGCCCAAGGTACGAAAGATGGCCTGCAGATGTTCGGCGGGAGCCTGATTGACCAACACCTCAGCCGTATACGCCTGGGTCGTATCCATGCGCATGTCGAGGGGGCCATCAAGGCGGAAGCTGAAGCCACGCGAGGCAGTATCCAATTGGTAGGAAGAGACCCCAAGGTCGAAGAGGATGCCATCTACCTGGACGTAGCCAAACTGGGCCAAGAGCCTTGTCAAATCGCGGAAATCTCCCTGCACCGGCACGAAGCGCGCACCCCAGGAAGCGCCCCACTGCTGGGCGGCAGCAATGCAGTGTGCATCACGATCAAGACCAATCACCACACTCGGTGCCGGACTGGCGTGTAACAGGGCGCGGGTGTGCCCCCCTCCTCCCAATGTACAATCGACGCAAATCGCCGGCCGGTCGTGCAGGAGCAGTGTACATACGTCCTGCTCCATCACAGGACGATGCTGAATGGTCGGAGCGACACCCATGGGGACAACCTCAGAGCCGCAATGCTGTCACACGTTCATGCGTATCAAAATGCGGTGTTTCACTGGCTGCATAGCCTTCCCAACGATGCGGGGCCCAGATCTCAAGCTTCTTGACCACTCCGATCATGAGCGCCTCCGCGTCTATCTCCGCATACTGGCGGAGCTTGGGAGGGATGAGCACCCGCCCCTGGCGGTCCAGGGTACAGACATTGGCACTGGCACAGAAGTGCCGTACAAAGGCACGGGAGGTGCCGTCATTGGGCAAGTCGAGCAGTTGTGTTTGGATGGTGAGCCATTCGGCCTTGGGATAGAGCACCAGGCAATTCTCGAAGAACTTGGTGACCACCAGCGTAGTGTCGTCAGGGGCGTAGATCTCGTGCAAGGCATTCCGCAGGCTGGCCGGCACACTAAGCCGTCCCTTATCGTCAAGGTTCAGGCGATACTCCCCGAGAAGCACCCTCGTTCATCCCACTTAGGATTTTTGGTCTCCCATTTTCTCCCACTTCCTCCCACATAGGCAAACTATAAACGGCCTACCCAAACCTGTCAAGGGCGAAAGTCTTGAATAATTCTCGCTATTTCGTTCTTGTGTAGGGCTTAAGAGGACTGAAGACTTGGACAAGAAAAGAGCACATCCAGGAATCGTACTAGATAACAGGGCGAAGCGGATCGTAAGCCGGGTTCTGTTCCGCCTTAACAGCAGGCGGTGATGATCATTCCTCTGGGACACACGTTACCGTGCGCCTCAAGCGACCGTACCCGGAGGCCTCGGGCGAGCCACCCTTATCCCACTGGTGGTCCACGGTGGGACCAAGTGGGATTGCCTCTCTATTTGGTCTTGCTCCGGGTGGGGTTTACCAAGCTTCCAATGTCACCACTGGAACTGGTGCGCTCTTACCGCACCGTTTCACCCTTACCGCGGTACAGCGTGCGGCCCTGCTGCCTGCCGCATAACGACAGGCACCGTCTGGCCGTGGTGCACGCTGGCCGGGCGGTTTGTTTTCTGTGGCACTTTCCTTAGGGTCACCCCCACTGGACGTTATCCAGCACCCTGCTCTGTGGAGCCCGGACTTTCCTCCCCTGGCCGTGTGGTCAGGAGCGATCATCTGATCCCCTTCGTCCTGTCATCCTAGGTAGGCCAAAGTAATATGAGGCGGCAGTGTGGACAGGGGAATAACTGTGTTTGCAGACGAATTTCGGAGACCATTTGCGGTGGCACCTTGAGATGACACCCGCTACAGACACCATCCTGTAACTGCGCGACACCCCGTCCGCCATGCTGCGCGGCGACTTTCTGATACTGCTCATAGAGCTTCGCCTCCAAACCAGCCACCGTCTGCTGCCGCCGCTCCTGTTCCGCCAGTATGGTACGGCGCAGAGTCTCCTGTGCTTGCTGGCTCTGGTATCGTTGCTCGACGAGTGCTTGCTGCGCTATGTGCTCCTGCTGTTCATAGGCACGGTACGCCTGACGCTGTTGGTCGGTCACTTCCATGAGCGCCAGGAGCTGGTCTTCCAACATTTCCAGGCGCTGCTTGCCGGCGTCAATTTCCGCCAGGATAGCACTATATTCCTTATTGGTTTTGACCTCGTGGGCCTTGCTTTGCGTCTTGCGAATCGCCTCTTGATGATTCACCAGCTCGCGCTCGAAGGCACGCTGCTGCTGTTCACTCTGCGCAATCGCGGCTTGTTGCTGGACTAATTGTTGGCGTGCTGCTGCACACGCTGCCTCATAGGCCTGAAGACGCTGCGGGAGTTGCTGCTCCTCCAGAGCTAAAGCACGCAGACCATCATCCACCTGTTGTAGGGCAAGCAAGAGCTGAAACTGATCACGCACCGTGCCTGTTCCTCTCACTCCTCGGACGATGGGCCCACCTGGTCTCGAACCAGGGACCGACCGGTTATGAGCCGGTTGCTCTACCACCTGAGCTATGGGCCCCTGACCACACTGCATGCCACTGTACGCCAAACCGCCTGGCCTGTCAAGGCGCTGTGGCTGTATCCCCATGTCTCTTCAGGCGTTATCGACAAAGCTCCGCAGCATCTTGCTGCGGCTGGGATGCCGTAGCTTGCGAAGCGCCTTGGCTTCGATCTGGCGGACGCGTTCGCGTGTCACATCAAAGTCATGGCCCACTTCTTCCAACGTATGCGCCGTGTCCACGCCAATGCCAAAACGTTTGCGTAGGACGCGCTCTTCCCGTGGTGTGAGCGTCTGTAAGACTTTTAGCGTCTGCTCCTTCAAGTTCATACGAATCACCGACTCTGCTGGCGACGCGACCTTTTTGTCTTCGATAAAGTCACCCAGGTGACTATCCTTCTCTTCACCGATAGGCGTCTCCAGGGAGATCGGCTCCTTAGCAATTTTGAGAACTTTACGGACCTTGTCGACGGGCAAATCTAAGCGGCTGGCAATCTCTTCAGGGGTGGGCTCCCGCCCAATTTCTTGCACCAGTTGACGCGTCGTGCGCACCAGCTTGTTGATCGTCTCAATCATATGCACGGGAATGCGGATAGTACGGGCTTGATCTGCTATAGCACGGGTAATCGCCTGACGGATCCACCAGGTCGCATAGGTACTGAATTTATAACCACGACGATATTCAAACTTATCGACCGCTTTCATCAGCCCGATATTGCCCTCTTGAATGAGGTCGAGAAAGCCCAAGCCACGGTTGGTATATTTCTTGGCAATGCTCACGACCAGGCGAAGATTAGCCTCGGCCAGCTCACGCTTCGCCTCGTGGTCTTTCTGTTGACCATACCGGATACGCCGCAGCGTTTCTGCCAGGGCTTCATGGGTGGTGGCGGTCTCTGTCTCGAGCTGTTGCTGCGTCTGGAGTGCCTGGCGCAGGCGCTGTGCCAGCCTCTCCAGCTCTGCCGAGCGTTCCTGGAGAGCCAGCGTCTCAGGAATCTCTGAACCATTCGCCTGCACGTACCGATGCAGGACCTGGGCGTGACTGCCAGCCTCCTGGATGCACTGGTGGATCTCCCGCTCACAGGTCAGCAGGCGCTGCAGCAGCACGTCACCCTTCAGCACAACATGATCGATGACTTCTGGTCGCAGGTTGAGTTCCCGAATAAACTTGGCAATCGTATTGCGTATGGGGCGTTCTTTTCTGGCGAGCTCTTTATCCTGGCCTGCGGCAAGCGTCTCAGACGCGCTCGCCGCATGCAACGCGGCAATTTCAGCATAGAGCTCGCGCAGCCGCTCAATAATCTCCTGTACACTGGCACTACTCCGGTATGGCTCCAGCGGGAAGTCCTCGTCTCCAGGCTCGGCATCCTCAGGGTCCAACACCTCTGACTTGCTCACAGGCTCTTGCTCGCTCACCGCCAGGAGCTCTTGTGTCACCAGAGCATTGCCGACAATCGCGTGCACAATGTCATTTTGTCCTTCCTCGATGCGTTTGGCAATTTCCACTTCGCCATCGCGAGTCAGCAGAGGAATGGTCCCCATCTCACGCAGATACAGGCGCACGGGGTCATCGGTTTTGCCCAGGACATCGGCAGCCAAATCGAGCGTCCGGCCATCCCCAACGTAGTCTGCGGCCAGGCCGCTCTCGGGTGTGCCAGGCCCATCTTCAGAGGGGCTCTCAGGATCGACGAGATCGATATCCAGATCACCGAGTGTCATCAGGGCGTCGATGTGCTCGGGTGACACGACATCGGGTGGCAGCACGTCGTGCACTTCCTCGTAAGTGAGGTAACCCTTTTCTTTGCCCAGAGAGATCAACTGCTTGACCTCAACTCGTTTATCGTTCTTCGCCATAATTGCCACGCCTCCACACTGGCATTGCGCCCCACCGGCCACACCACGCACTTACTCAACTGTCTCCAGCGATGAACGTGGGAGCGCCAAAGACTCTCTTGTACCGACGATGAGAACGCAGGCTATGAGGAACCAATGAGTTGCTTTTTGCTAAGTGTATCTAACTCCTGTAAGAGCTGTTGTTGTTCAACACTACCATCATCAACCGTACGCAGTCGCTCGATGATACGCTGCCGCTCTTCCTTGAATCGCCGCTGGCGTATTCTCGTCAGGCAGTCACGGAGCGCTTCGGCGGTCTCTGCCGGGTTGTCGTGCACGGGCTCCGTCGCCATTTTGGACAGGAGCTGCGTCTGCCTCGGACTCGTCGCCTCATCAAGAATGCGGGGAAACACTGTTCGTTCACCCTGGGATGCCAGGCGTAGCAATGTAGTATAGATGGCACGCAGGTCAGCATCACCAAAATCTTCAGGGGTGATCTGGTGCTGCATACGGTCCAAGAGATGCAGATCATTGCAGAGCATCTGCAGCAACATATATTCGGGCAATACGCGAGTTGGACTCGGTGGGGGCATGGAACGTCGTGACGGCTGGTACGGCATGCGCCCTTGTGATGTCCGCTGCGGCTCTATCTTCTGCTCGAGGACATGTCGTGGTACCCCGAGCCGCTCTGCCACGAGCGCCACATAGCCCCAGCGTTCAACCTGATTCTCGATCTTGCGCAGGAGGGGCGAGAGCCGGTCCACACAATCCGCTTGCCCAGCAGGACTCCGGAGGTCAGCAAAGCGCGCCGCCCGGCTCAGCAAATAGTCAACAAAACTGACCGCCTCGTCCACATACCCTAGGAACTCCTCCCCAGTATGCTGCCGCAGGAAACTGTCCGGATCCTCGCTCTCGGGCAGCGTCACCACACGGATGCGCATGCCAGCATCAAGGAAGAGCCCGATACTGCGCTCCGTAGCTGCCCCACCCGCAGCATCACCGTCAAAGACGAGCACAACCTCTTTCACGATGCCCTTGAGCAGCCCCACATGGTGCTCAGTCAACGCCGTGCCGAGCGTCCCGACCACATGCGTGACACCCTGGCGGTGGCAGGCAATGACGTCCGTATACCCTTCCACAATCAGCGCCTGCTCGCGTTGTCGCAGAGCCGCCTTGGCGAACGCCAAACCATACAGGAGACGCCCTTTATGAAAGATAGGTGTTTCCGGCGAGTTCAAATATTTCGGGACATGCATGGCCTCGCTGCTCTCCAGAGCACGGCCTCCAAAAGCGATAGGGCGTTCGAGGCGATCATGAATCGGGAACATAAGACGATGGCGGAAGCGGTCGTAGGCCCCACGGTGGGACTCACGTACCACAGCAAGACCACTCTGCACCAGAAGTTCTTGAGAAAACCCTTGTTTGTGCATCGCCTGACACAGGGTATCCCATGCTGCTGGCGCATAGCCCAGTCCAAAACGCACTGCCAGCTCATGGGTGATGTGGCGTTGGCGACAGGCCAGACGCGCTGGCTGGGCCGCCGGATCACGCAGTAAGCACTCGTGGAAGAACGTCGCGGCGGCCTGATGCAAAGCATAGAGTGGGCTCAAGCTTTCCTGTTGCCGCTGCTGCGCACTCGCTTCCGGTATGCGCACCCCATAGCGCGCCCCCAGGAAGCGCACTGCCTCTGGGAAGGTCATGTGTTCGTGTTGCATCAGAAAACGGAAGACGTTGCCACTGGCGTGACAGCCAAAGCAATAAAAAAGCCCCTTCGCGGGGCTTACCGTAAACGAAGGGGTTTTCTCCTGATGAAATGGGCACAGCCCTTTGGCATTGGCGCCAGTACGCTTGAGCTGGACATAGTCGCCAATCACGTCGACAATGTCAGTACGGAGCAGGACTTCCTGAACAACCTCTTCAGGAATGAGCTGACTCACGAGTTTATCCTTCGAGTTCAACAATGGTCGTACCGCCGCCGGCATCGCCGGCTTGAAAACGCCGTACTAGCGGGTGGTGCTCCAGGAGGGCAGTAATCGCCTGTCGCAACCGTCCACTGCCGACGCCATGCACAATATGGACCCGAGGCATTCCTGCTGCAAAAGCCCGGTCAAGATACTTTTCAACGGTGGGCAGCGCTTCATCAATCGTCGCACCGAGCAGATACAGCTCGGGAGAAAGCTCCGCGACCGCTTCAGCCCGCCGTCGGGACCGTGCCGGGCGTCCCGTGGACGCGGCAGGGGTCTTCTCACCTTGCTCTGTGGCGCGTTCGAGCCCCGCCGCTGCCACAGTAATGGTTTTTCCACCAACGTCGACCTGGACGTTCCCACTCCCCGCTACAGGGGTAAGCAAACGGCCAGTAATATTGAGGCTCCGCACCCGCACGTGCTCGCCCACCTGCAGCGGCGCCAGCTGTGCTGGCGCCGCTGCGGTAGCCGGCGCCAGGCTCTCTACCGTCTGCACCACGCGCTGCCAGGCTTCCTGCGGAAAGGCAATGACGGTCCCGGCTGGGGCCTGTTGACGCACCGCTGCAAGCGTGGCATCGAGATCTTGCCGCGCCGTCTTCAGCAGCATCTGACCTTCGTTATACAACGCGTGGCGGATGCGCTGCTCCTCGGCTGTCGCCTGAGCCAGCGTGTGCTGCGCCTCGGCGTGCAAGCGGTCCACCTCCGTCCGTTCGGCCTGCAGCTGCTGGCGCTGGTCCTCCAAAGCCTGCCTCTCCGCCTCAAGGCGCGTCAAGAGCTGCTCGCTGCGTAACTGCGTCAGCCCCGCTTCCTGTTCGGCCCGCGCAATCACCGGCGCCGGCAGTCCAAGCTGCTGCGCAATCGTAAAGGCCTTGCTGCGCCCAGGGAGGCCATAGAGCAATTGGTAGCGCGGTTGCAGCGTCTCGAGATCGAAATCAACCGCGGCGCACGCGACCTGTGGCATGGCCATAGCATAGGCCTTGATGGCGCTATGATGCGTCGTGGCCAGGGTCATGGCCCCACTATTGTGAAAATACTCCAGAATAGCCACACCCAGGGGACCACCTTCCATGGGGTCAGTACCGGCCCCCAGCTCGTCCAGAAGCACCAGCGAGCCCGGGGAGACCTGCTCCATCATGGTGCGAATGTTGACTAGATGCGCCGAAAACGTGCTGAGATTTTGTTGCAGGCTCTGCTCGTCCCCAAGATCGACGAAGACTTCAGTAAAGAGAGGCAGCACGCTATCAGCCAGCGCTGGAATATGGAGCCCTGACTGGGCCATCAATATCAGCAGACCCAGGGTTTTGAGCGCGGCCGTTTTGCCACCGGTGTTTGGCCCCGTAATAACCAGGGTGCGGTCCTCGGGCCCCAGGCAGATATCAATGGGCACTGCTGCTGGCAGCAACGGATGGCGTGCCCCCAGCAGGCGGAGTGCAGGACACTGTGTGTGTGGAGTACGCACGGAGGCGAACTGTGGGGCAGTGCCCTGCATCTGCCGGCTCAGGCGCCCCTTCGCGACTATGAAGTCAACATCTCCGAGCAGTTCCAAGGCCTGTTCCACTGCCACACTCTGCGCTGCCAGGCGCTCCGTGAGCTGCCGCAAGATCCGACGTACTTCGCGCTCTTCTTCCGCCTGGATGTGGAGCAACTCGTTGTTCAGCTCCACCACGCTGTCAGGCTCAACGTACACTGTGGCGCCGCTCGCAGATTCCCCGTGCACAATACCCCGCAGCGCCTGACGAAAATCGGTCTTCAGCGGAATCACAAAGCGCTCGTTGCGAATCGTCACCACCGGATCTTGCACTACGCTGCTATACGTAGTCATGAGGTTGTGGAGGGTCCGATGCACGCGATCACGCACCCGTTTGAGGCGTTGGCGAATATCCTGTAAGGCGGGGCTGGCATGATCGCGCACCGCGCCTTTGTCGTCGAGCGCGGTACGAATTTCACGGAGTACAATGCTGAAATCACTCAGGCGCGCCAGGCGACGACTGAGGAGCGGCACTCGCTGGCTCTCCATCTGCCCATAACGGCGCAGGCGCTGGAGGACTTCCAAACATTGCGCCACATCGAGAAACTGCACACCTTCGAGGTAAAAACCGGCAATCTGCGCCGCCTCAAGACACGAGCGAATATCAACCACGGGCGCCAGCGGTGGGTCTGCCCCGATGGCCAGCGTTGCCACCATTTCTGATGTCTCTTGGAGCTGCACATCCAGCACTGCAGCATCAGCCTGGGGGTGCAGCTGCGAGGCTAAAGTCTTGCCCATCGGCGTTACCGTATACGCCTGGAGGGCATGACGCATAAGCGGATAATCCAACACCGCTTCGGTATGCTCATTCATGCCTACACTCTACTCTGCCTGCCATCATACCGGGAGGGAGCCAGCGAGACGCGCGCGGACCAGGCGATTCACGGTAGCACCATCCGCTCGCCCTTGCACCGCTGGCATCAAAACCCGCATCACCCGCCCTAGATCTTTATCCGACGTCGCCCCGAGTTCCTGAATGATGGCATCAATACGTTGGATCAGGTCATCTGTGCTGAGTTGCTTTGGCAGGTACGCTTCAAGAATAGCGAGTTCCTGCTCTTCCTGTTGCGCAATGTCCTCACGGCCATACTGACGCGCTAGGGCAATCGCTTCGCGCCGCTGCTTGGTCGCCAGACGCACAACCTCCAGTGCCTCGGCATCATCCAGCGCTCCGCCCTTATCAATTTGCCGATTTTTGATCGCCGCCGTGAGGAGCCGAAGCGTTGACAGGCGCACCTTATCGCCGCTTTTCATGGCTTGCGCGAGATCCGTTCGAAATTGCTCGCACAGAGACATAAGACACACCTGTCATTTAGACCCCAAGCAACATCCGGGCCTTGGCCGCCTTCTTTTTGGCAGCAATGGCTTTACGCTTGCGTTTTACACTGGGTTTCTCGTAATATTCCCGCTTGCGAATTTCTGAGAGCACTCCAGCTTTTTCACACTGCTTCTTAAATCGCCGCAAGGCATTTTCAAAGGGCTCAGCCTCGCGTACTTTGACTCCTGGCATACATACCTCCCTCCTTTCATAACCCTCACACTCATAGAAGGTTTCATTTTCGCATAAATGGTTATTATAGAGACTCTTAGTCTTGGGTGTCAAGGACGAGCAAAACCGCCGCTCACATATGCTTGTACTAATGTGATCTCACCGCAGCCGTATGGACAGGCCGGG
>JBMDXC010000651.1:0-2971 GCA_048594805.1 Candidatus Entotheonellaceae bacterium
CGTATGCTGGCCTGACGCGCCTGGGCCCGTCCGGTCTTATTGAGCGGGATGTCCATATGCCCCTGGATACGCCCAGACTGGTTCCAGTCCGTAGCGCCGTGGCGTACGACATACAGAAGGCGTTCTGCAGGACTCATAGCCGCTTCAGCCGTGGGCCCTGTGGGGTATCTTCCACCGCGTAGCCGCGTTCCTGGATTTGCGCCCGTAGGGCATCCGCCCGCGCGAAATCGCGGGCCTCGCGGGCTCGTTGTCGTTCCTCCATGAAGACTTCGACGTCGTGCTCAAGAGGCATCTGCGCTTCAGCCAGCAGCCCCAGTACCATATCAAAACGGCGCATCAATATGGCCACCTGCTCGGCCCCAGCCGCGCTGAGCTGGTGTTGGGCCATGGCCCGATTGACCGCGCGCACCATTTCGAAGAGCGCCCCGAGTGCCCCGGAAATGTTGAGGTCGTCGTCCAGCGCTTCCTCGAACCGTTGTAGCGTCTCCACCACCAGCGGCTGTACATCAAAACCCTCGCCCTGGGCTGTCTGCAACTGCTGCATAAAGTCGGTGAGCCGCTGTACGGCTTGCTCTGCAGCATACAACCCTTCAAAGGTGAAATTCAGTGGCTGACGGTAGTGGATGGACAGCAGCGCATAGCGTAGCGCTTTCGGTTTAAAGCCTTTCTCGAGAAGATCGCGGAGCGTGTAGAAGTTCCCCAGGGATTTCGACATTTTCTGATTGTCAACCAACAGATGGCGGCAATGCAACCAGTAGTTGACGAATGGCTCCCCTGTGGCCGCCTCGGATTGCGCAATTTCATTTTCATGGTGCGGAAAGATGTTATCTTCCCCCCCTGTGTGTATATCGAAGTGCGTGCCTAAATATTGCATCGACATGGCCGAGCACTCGATATGCCAGCCCGGACGGCCTTTCCCCAGTTCGGTGTCCCAATATACGTCACCATCTTCAGGAGTCCAGGCCTTCCACAAGGCGAAATCGCGCACATCATCTTTGGCATATTCGTCGCTATCAACGCGTCCACTTGCTCCACTCTGGAGGGCATCAGCATCCAGGTGGGCCAGTTTTCCATAGGCGGGAAACCGATCAATACGGTAGTAAATCGAGCCATCCACCGTATAGGTGTAGCCACGTTCCTGGAGCTTCTTAATGAGCGCCACCATCGCAGGGATGTGGTCGGTGGCCGCCGGGTAGACCTCCGCAGGTTCGATGTTCAGCGTCCGCAGGTCTTCAAAAAATGTCTTCGTGTAGATCGCCGTAAAATCGCGCAGCGGCAGACCAGCCTTCTGCGCATCGCGGATGATCTTATCCTCGACATCAGTGAGGTTCATCACCTGCAGCACGTTATAGCCACGATATTTCAGATATCTCCGCAGGAGGTCTTCGAAGATGTAGGCGCGGTAATTACCAATATGCGGATGGTTGTATACGGTCGGTCCACAGGTATAGAGAGAGACCTGCCCCGGTTTCAGTGGCTGAAACGCGTCTTTTTGCCTCGTTAAGGTATTGTAGAACCGTAGCATGTCTGCGCCGTGCCTTCTGTAAAAAAGAACCTGGAACAACGTAACCGTCCTCACCGTAATGGGGCGATTGTAGCGGGGTGCTCGCGGGTTGTCAACCGACGCTCTCGCAAGGATTGAGCCGTAAAAAGAGGTTTGGTAGGTCATAACTGTCCTCTAACAAATCAGCATATCGAGAGAGGGTGTCACTATCTCTCAAAGCATTCCCACGAAAAGAGCCTACGGCCTTTCCATATGATAGAGGGAAGACCACGCCTTCATAGACGATTCCTATGTCAACATGGCAAACACTCATAAGACGCTTATTATCCGTATCGCAATGGCATAGAGCTTGCACACATTATGGAGCATACACCAAGACAACTATGCGGTACCTTGCCACTTTACATAGAGAGGTGAAAGGAGAATGCTCCGTGACACGACAAGACTGTACCAAGGGTGACGAGACAAAGACTGAGTCTGACGGGGCTCTTGCCATGCTGCAAGCGGATCACCACACGATTCGCCGCCTCTTTCAGCACTATGAGGCAACCAACGATCAAGACCTGCGGCGGTGGATCGCTGCGGACGTGTGCACCGTGTTGGAGCGCCACACGTTTCTGGAAGATACCGTGCTCTACGCGGCGTTTGCCGTAGCGACAGACGAGGAGGGCGAGAGGCTGCTAGGGGATGCGTTTCGGGCTCACCAGCTTTGCACTCTCCTGATGGAGGATCTGTGCGAACGCACTCCCGACGACGCAAGGCCAGCTACATCAACTATGCCTGTGATCCGAACTGCGAAGCCGTTATCACCAAGGGCACGATCTGGATTGTGGCGATACGGGACATTCAGGCAGGTGAAGAGCTGGGCTACAATCATGGGTTGACGGTCAGACAATATCATTGTCGTTATAGAGCATAGAGCTGTTGTGGGTATATCCTTGATCTGGCGAATTGATGAAGGTTATTGGGTGAAGCGATCTCATACCCCGCAGGAGCTTCATGCCCCACCAGTGTACAGATGCGTGTGGTTCACTACAGAGGTCCCTTATGGTATAGATGACCAGAGAAGATGACCCAGGCAAGGCGTGCACAAACAGCAACGGCCACCCCAAAGGATGGCCGTCGATCACGAATTGCCAGGCAGATCTTACCACCTACCTTGACGCATATACCGCCTTCACCGCTTACCAACGGGAGCGGCTGAACTCACGACGCGGTTCACGCGGCTTGGCCTCATTCACATTTAAGGTTCGCCCGGCAAGTGCAGTCCCCTGGAGCCCCTGAATGGCCGCTTTGGCTGCAGCGCTATCCGGCATCTCCACAAAGCCAAAACCCCGGGAGCGACCGGTGTCACGGTCGGTAATGATGTTGACCTTGTCCACCGCACCATAAGACTCGAAGAGCTGGCGAAGGTCCTGATCCGTCGCACTGAACGCAAGGTTCCCGACAAAGATATTCACACTAAGG
>JBMDXC010000652.1:0-4075 GCA_048594805.1 Candidatus Entotheonellaceae bacterium
ATTATCCACAACTATGTGCACGACCCGGCATGCGACGGCAAGGCCGTGTTTCTCGTCTGGCATAACCCTGACTATGATCCCACCAGACGCCTGGAGCACGGGGGCTGACCACGGGGGAGCATGACGTATGCACAGGCATACTCGTACCCAACTCGACATCTGGACCGAGGCGTTGTGGCAGGAGCGCTTGACTCGACGTGCTTTTGTCCGACGAGGCATCGCCTTGGGCATGGCCTCGTCACTGCTGGCAGAGATCGTGGGGCTGTATACGCGGGAGGTGGTTGCCGAAACTGGCCCGGCACCGCAGGTGCTGGAGCGGCTGAAAAAAGAGGGCAAGAAGCTGTTCGTCTATAACTGGGAAGACTACATAGCCCCCAATGCTATCCCACAGTTCGAAAAGGAATTCGGGGTGAAAGTCACCTACGATACCTTTCCAAGCAACGAGCAGCTCCTGGCCAAACTCCAGGCCGGCGGCGTCAAGTATGACGTGATTTTCCCGACGCATTATTTCCTGCCCATTTATCTCGCTCAGGGCCTTCTCACACCGCTTGACCATGCGAACCTGCCGCATTTGCCCAATGTTTTTGCCAGGTTCCGCAATACGCCATTCGATCCGGGCAACGTCTACACGGTGCCCTATAGCTGGGGTATGACTGGGTTAGCGTACAACGCTACCTCTACAAAAGACGATCCGCGCCTCGATAGCTGGGCCCTGGTCTTTGAGAGCGGTGCGCAGCGTTATAGTGGCAAGCTGGGGTTCACGGATGAGCGTGAAGAGGTCATGGCTGCGGCCTTACAGTATTTGGGGCATCATGCCAATACTCGTACCAAAGATACGCTACGCCACGCCGGTGATCTCTTGCTGCGCCTGAAGCCGCACATCAAAGCCTTTTATCCAGGGGCAGAGATGAAAAAAGCCCTCATCACTGAGGACATTGTAGTGGCGCAGTGCTGGAACGGGGAAGCGGTCAAGGCGCGGGCAAAAAATTCGGCCGTCGGGTGGGGTGTGCCGCGAGAAGGGGGGACGGGTTGGTTCGACACCATGGCTATTCCCAAAGGCGCGCCACATAAATTCACGGCTGAGGTTTTTATGAACTACATGCTACGTCCTGAAATGGCGGCAGATAATTCTCACACCACCGGCTATGCCACGACGAACCAGGTCGCTGTGGAGAAGTACATTGACCCGCAAGTTGCTGGCAACCCAGTAGTGTATCCTTCTGCGGAAGTCCTGGGTCGCGTCACTTTTTTAGAAACCATCCCAGATGACCTGTTGCCTCTCTATGAAGACATTTGGACGCGTATTTTAGGAGCGTGAGGAGAGCGTACCGCATTCCATGCAGCCATTACGCCGGCCTCTGCTGCTCTTCCTGCATCACCACCCGGGTTGGACCGTCACGCTGCTGCTCGGCCCGGCGCTCCTGTGGCTGCTGGTCTTGACGCTCCTCCCTGTGGGAATCATGGCTTATTACAGTGTCTTGAGCCGTGGTCCCTGGGGAACGATTGTCCATACGCTGACCCTGGACAACTACCGGCAGGTGGCTGATCCTATCTTTCTGCGTATCCTGGGTCGGTCGTTACGCTTGGCCCTGCTGACCACTGCCCTGTGTCTCCTGAGTGGGTATGTGCTGGCGTATTGGATGACTTTCTATGGGGGACACCGCAAGCAGCTCTATAGTTTTCTGGTCATTTTACCTTTCTGGACCAGTGATCTGGTGCGCCTGTATGCCTGGATCACACTGCTCGCCGATCATGGGATTATCAATAATGTCCTGATGACCTTGGGCGTGTTGCAACACCCGTTACCTCTGCTGTACAACGAAGGGGCGGTGTTGATTGGTCTCGTATACACCTATCTGCCCTTTATGGTGCTGCCGTTGTATGCCTCCCTCGAACGTCTGGATCGCACCGTGTTGGAAGCGGCGGCGGATCTTGGGGCTACTCCTGCAGAGTGTTTCTCGAGGGTGACGTTGCCGTTGACGAAAGGCGGTATACTGAGCGGTTCGGTGTTGGTCTTCGTCCCATCTGTCGGGGAGTTTTTGATTCCAGAACTCCTCGGAGGTGCCAAGACGATGCTGCTCGGCAAATTCATCGCCCTCAAGTTCACCGGGCTGCGCCACTGGCCGCTCGGGGCGGCCTATGCGCTGGTACTAGTGACTCTCATTGTGCTGCTACTCGTGATGTACTTGCGCCTGGGCGGGAGCAAAAGTGCTTTCCAAGCCCCAGCATAGGCTTGGCAGCTCCTAGGGTTTGGGGGACGGGCTCTGTGGTTCTTCGGGCTTCGCTGTACTGTGCTGTCTGGCTCTCGCGGCCTCCTCACTTACCATACCCTGGCCTAGGCCAATGACTTTCACCTCACCGTCTCTCGTGATGATGAGCAATCCTAGCGGCGCTATGGAACCCCCGATACCCCATCCAGTTCCATCTTCTTGCTCGTCTTCATCATCTTCTGCGTCCTGTACCAAGTCACTTCCAGCAGCGAATTTGAACTCCATCTTGACAATAGGAATCACTTTTGTCCCTTCAAAGTCCTGGAGTTTCCCCAACACGCTGTTGGCGTTTAATACTGTTTGGATTTGCTTTGCCAGGATGGTCGCCAAGGTTTCATGGGCTTTCCCCTCCTGTGCAAGCGAGGGAGAGACCGTACCAAACAGTATACCGATCATGAGCCATAGCACCGCGAGCCTGCCTCTCATAGGAGCCTCTGCTTTCCTATCTGTGGCACGTTGTGAACAAGACCAGCACACGCTGAAGAGGAGCTTACCAGAACTCGCTGTCCCTCGCGAGATCTTCTACGGTACTGTATGGCTGATGTCCCATACTCCAGCAACAAGAACCTAGGTTTGACTTATCCGTGACGGAGCAGTATAAAAACGGCATATACCATCTTGAGACTGTCGCCAATCTGGTGCCATCAGCACTGTTAGCTCATGTACAGAGTGCGTATGCAACCTAAAATTTTGCTCGTCAATCCCCCTATTTACGATTTTTCAGCCTATGATTTCTGGTTGAAACCTTATGGCCTCTTGCGCGTTGCAGGGTATCTGCGTGGCCAGGCACAGTTGTCCCTGTTCGACTATCTTGACCGCTTTCACCCTCTCGCACCGTCTCACCCAGCACAGCGTCCAGGGACATGGGAGCGGGGACCTTTTTACGCAGAAAACGTGCCGAAGCCTGCGCCGTTTACCGCCATTCCACGTACGTACCGGCGCTATGGGCTGCCACGGTCACTCTTTCAGACTCTATTGGCTGAAGCAGGTCCCTTCGATGTGGCCTTGATCCAGACGGTCATGACCTACTGGTATCCTGGCGTCCAGGAGGTCATTGAGGACATTCGCACCTACGCGCCGCAGACCACCATTGTCCTGGGCGGTGTCTACGCGACGCTGTGCCCTCAGCACGCCCGCCGTGTAGGTGCTGACCTGGTGATTGACCGTGACTCTTTAGAACCCCTCTGGGAGTTGTTGCGTCTCACCCCGCAGTTGCAGGAGGTGCCCCTCTGGGAGGCCTATGCGGATTTGCGTGTAGGCATATTAAAAATCGCCGATGGCTGCCCCTTCAAATGTACCTACTGTTCAGTGCCGCAAGTGTATCCACCCTTTGCGGCGCGTCCGCTCGAGCACGTACTGGCGGAGCTCGCCTGGCTCCGCCAGTGTGGAGCGCAGCATATCGCGTTCTATGATGATGCCCTGTTGTTCAAGCCAGATCAGATCCTGCGACCCTTCCTGCGCCAGGTCATGCAGCGCGGGCTGGAAGCGTACTTCCACACACCGAATGCCCTCAATGCCCGGTTTATTACCAAAGACCTTGCGCGCTGTATGGTGCAAGCAGGTTTTCGGACGTTTTATCTGGGCTTTGAGAGCAGTGCGTATACCTGGCAGCGCCACACCGGCGGGAAAGTCTATGCCCATGAACTCGAGCAGGCCGTGGAGCACCTCGTCAGTGCTGGTGCCGATATCCGCCAGATCACGGCGTATCTGATCATGGCACACCCGCAGACCGAGCAACAGGACATCGAAGCCTCCATGCATTTCGCCCATGGGCTCGGGCTGCGCCTCATGCTCTCAGAATTTTC
>JBMDXC010000653.1:0-4409 GCA_048594805.1 Candidatus Entotheonellaceae bacterium
GACCTGTTACACGCTTGGAACATTCAATGACCTTACAGCGCTCCTCGGCAAGTGTAGCAGCGATGATAGACAAAAGTTTGAGAGGGAGCTTAGGCTTTCAGTCTCACTCAGCTCAGCAGAGTCTGGTTTGGAGCTTTTCTCAAGGCGCGAGGGTCGGGCAGGTCATGTGCATGCCGGAGCACAACCGTAGCATCTACGCCAGCATGCCACAGCTCCTGCGGTCATTGTGACAGCCTATAGACCGGATGCAGCACAGTGGATAACCGAGTTCCTGAGGAGAAAAGCATGATCCGTCGACGACAAACCAAATTCATCCATGAGGGACCCTATGCCGCCGAAGTCGAGGTGGACTTGATTGAGACAGAAGAAGGATGGTCTCCATATTTATCCCTGGCAGATGCCGAAAAATTAGATGAGGTGCGAGCGGCACTCCGTCGAGGCGACCTCCACAGGGCTGAGCAGTTAGCTCAACTCTTCAAACTCATACCGATCACCGTGTGAGTGCATGACCCACACCCCTCAGGAAGAAGCCATGACAATTCACGACCTGACCATTGCCAAGATTCAGCAATTGCCAGAACCACTAGCCCAAGAGGTGAGCGACTTCATCGATTTCCTTTTGGTCAAACAAGACCCGATGCAGTGGGAGCGATGGCTCTACTTTAGGGAAGCCCTCGACCTGGCTGAATTGGACCTCTCGGATTATTTGCGGAACCTAGAAGCATATGAGGAGCGCTTAGCCCGTGGAGAGATCCGGTGGTGAGCCTGTGCGCCGTGGTGACGCTGTCCTGTGTGATCTAAACCCTGTTGTGGGGACAGAACAGGCGTGGGTTCGCCCAGTCCTTGTCGTGCAAATCGATCGCGCTAACACGGCGAGTCCTCATACCATTATCGTGCCTTTTACGACGCGCATTCGGCAGGCTTTATTGCCTTCGCACGTGCTGATCCCCGCAGGTATTGGAGGATTAACCCACGATTCAGTGGCGTTATGCGAGCAGATCCGGGTGATCGATAAACGCCGTATCATCCGCGTGCTTGGCCATGTAGATGATGCACATATGGAAGAGGTGACCAGGGCACTGCGGAGCATCCTTGTTCTCTAAAAGGTTTGACTGCATATTACCCCGAGCGATGCAGCACTCAATCCGCCGGCAATGGACAAGAGAACCATATGGTGCCACCAAACGTCACTCACCAAGCAGTGTTAGAAGAGGTGGGGAAAATTCCCGCCGAATACTTGCCGTTTCTCCTTGAGATGTTGCGTGCCTTCAGAGAAAGTATCACATTCAAACCTGCTGCAGAGAGCTTCCAGCGAGGCTGGCAGGAGGCGCTATGTGGCGAGACCCAGCCCGTGTCAGAACTCTGGGAAGACCTTGATGCCGGATAACACGGCGAAAGCGGTGAACAGTATGGGAAAAGTCACCGAAGAACTCGTTACGCTCATCACGAAGCAAATGCAGGATCACGGGATTGTTGTTTGGTATGACCCCGAGCAGGCGTATAGCGATGTCGTGGACCAGTTGCACCTTCCTGAGACCCCTGTACTGCGCTATCAGGACAGTTTCTTCGCACTCCGCCACCGTCTGGAGCCGTTCCTAGAGTGCGTGGACGAGAATGGAGGGTGGCTTACCCAGGTAGACATACCACCACGGCTACTGCTCTACGTGCCGCTCGACCGCGCCAAAACACAGCATGCGCTGGTTGAAGCCGAAGCCGCCGGGGTAGTTATGGAACCTGGGGGAAGCCCGTGGCAGCGCAACACCCGGCTTAAAGTCTTAGCCGAACGTGTCTTCAAGCGCATCGCTCCTGACCGGGCTAGCGCTATTGCGACAGAGGTAGAGGCTGGACGGCGCACGCTTGCGGAACTCGACTGGCTCGCTGATCAGACGGGAGAGCTGGGCACACTAAAGCTCATCTTTGGCACAACAACCGTCGCTGATGTGGTGCTGACATTCCTCAGCTCAGACACATATGATCACGCCACTCTCACCAAGCATGCTCTGCCCGAGCTGGCCAGCCTGTGTGCGGCTGATCTCGGGCTCAGCGTGTCCCCCGAGCAGCCGATTGGCCAGGTGCGACAACAACTCTGTCGGTCTCTGCTATTGGCTGAGCTGGCTCTCAAAGTGCGTGAGGCCGGCGGAGACGCCTCGAAGCTCGCCGCTATTCCTGTACCAGAGGCCGTCAGACAACGCGAACAGCTTCTCGCGGTTTGCCAGCAGTGGCGGAATCGCCTTGATCTGCGCGAGTCCTACGCTGCCTGCGCCAACACCGTGCAAGCGGAAGCTCAAATCATCGGGCTGGGTCTGCCAGCGCTGGCTCTGACGGAGGTCGAGACGTTTGCCTGCGTCGAATCCCTGCTTCTCGACTGGATTGAAGCACGTATCTTAGATGGAGCCATCAGCGCTGCCCTCGATGTCGCTACACGACGCAAAGCGTCTTTCTGGGCGCTCTACGCTGGCGAGTATCAACTCCAGTGGACGCTGCTAGAACTGGCCGGGCAACTCCTCCTCACTGCCGATTGTATTGCAGCGGAACTGCCAACCATTCGTAAGGACGCCAGGGCCATTGTCGGCACCTACACCACAGGGCTCACTGGCCCTGACAGCGAGTCAGCTCTTCCCTGGTGCGTACTTGACCGCCATCACCGACATCTGGAACACCGCTATGCCATGTTTGATCTGCATCTAGAGGGCCAGCACGCCCAACTGGAAAAGGTTATTGCCCACACGCGTCAGCGCTATGCTGACATCGTAGGCCAATGCGCCGAGAGCCTCGCGGAGGCTCTGGCTCTTGCGGGCTTCGAAGTCGAAGGAGTTATGCGCCAGGATGAAGTCTATCGTAAGCAGGTCCGTAGCCGCGCAGTCGAAGGCAAAACCGCCTATATTCTTGTGGATGCGCTGCGCTACGAAATGGGTCAAGAACTCGTCGAGGGGCTAGGCGATGCCTTTGACATCACGCTGGTACCGGCCATAGCTCAGTTGCCGACCATTACCGAGGTGGGTATGGCTGCGCTCATGCCCGAGACCGATAGAGGGATGACCCTGGTGGACGTTGGCGCTGGCAGGGTAGGTATCCACATCAGCAACGTGCTGCTCAAAGATCGTGCCTCACGGGTGAAGCACTTCCAATCCACCATAGTGGACCGCTCAGTAGTGCTCAAGCTCAATGATCTCATGAAGCCATCGAAGAAGCGGCAGCAGGAGATCATTGAGGCTGATGTCTTGCTTGTGACGTCTCAGGAAATCGACCGACGCGGTGAAGAAACTGAGGACGAGGAAGAGGCACGCCGTTTCATGGATGAAGTGCTGGACAAGCTGCGGCGTGGTATGCGTCGCCTGGCGTCGTTAGGGGTACGCTATATGGTGCTTGCCGCAGATCATGGGCACCTTTTTATCGAAGAGCTAGACAACGCCATGAAAATTGACCCGCCTGGCGGCCAGACAGTCGATCTGCACCCGCGTGTCTAGGTCGGTCGGGGTGGCACTGCAGCACCTGGATACATGCGCGTGATGGCAAGCCAACTTGGTCTGGCCGGTTATCTGGAACTTGCCTTTCCACTCGGCCTGGCGTGCTTCCGCACACGTGGCAGCAGTCGTGGCTACTGTCATGGCGGCATTTCTCTCCAGGAACTGATACTCCCGGTTGCCTCCATTACGGTGCGTGAGTCTCGTGCTGCGGACGTAGGCACTACCACGGTGATGCTCAGCGTGGCAAAACCTACAATCACCACGCGATTCTTCTCTGTTGAGGCGCGCTATGTAGTAGGCGGTCTGTTTGGGGAGGACACGAAACGCGTGAAGGCCGTGGTGCGGACGAACCGTACCGAAGTTGGTATGGCCGCAATGGCGGCTTACGGTTTTGAAGAGGGCACGCAGGAGATCGTCCTGGAGAAGGATCGACCTGATGCCATTACCATGATGCTGACCGCAGAGGTTGAAGCAGCAACCGTGTCCGTATTCGCCGGGAAAGTGGTGCGCAAGGATCTGGTGCGCAAGGTCAATGTCGGCGCCAATGTCCCTGTCTACGTCCTGGAGTATTTACTCGGGAAGTACTGTGCCACTGACGACCCGCATGCCATCGAAGCCGGACTGCGCCTGGTGAATACGACGCTGGCGAACAATTTCGTGCATCCTAATGAGGCCAATAAAGCCCAATCATATGTGAAGGAAAAGGGCAAATACACACTGATTGACAAGGTGAAGGTGCGGTACCTGTCGGATGACGACAAATATTGGGCCGAGTTGGTCAACTTCGGCCACCGCTACGTACACGTGCCGGACCGCTATGTGCGCCAGTACGATTTACTGCTGATGGGTGGGATCTGGGCCCAGATTGACATCCGGCACGAGTATGACGACGAGGCTCGCGGTAAACGCAGCCCGTTTTGGATCAACGACATCAAGCCCAGT
>JBMDXC010000654.1:0-5484 GCA_048594805.1 Candidatus Entotheonellaceae bacterium
GGACCACGCCCTGCTGCCGTAGTGCTACACTCTAACACTGCTGGTTGCCTGCATCGAGTGATCGGTCTTGAGGGCGCCAGATAGCGCAGACAATGGCTGGTCATAAAGCTCTGGGAGGAGAGGGCCATCACTGCACCGGCAGTGCTATCAACGCTCGCCGTCCTGTTTGTGGCGAGCCTCACCCACGCCACTTTTGGCTTTGGTACAGCCTCCATGGCGATGCCGCTCCTGGTCATCATCCTCGGCTTTCAGGCGGCGACGGCACTCGTTGGTGTGGTCATGCTCACCACTATTGCTCTGCTGCTCTCTACCGAATGGCGTAGCCTGGATGTCCGGTCAGCTTGGCGGTTGTTGCTCTCGTCCTCTGTGGGTATTCCAATCGGGGTGGTCGTCGTCAGGCTTGCTCCTGAAACGACATTAAAGGTCACGCTCGGCATACTCCTGGTATCCTTTAGCCTGTATAGCCTCACCCGCCCCGCTCTGCCGTGTCTCCGGCGTCAGAGGTGGGTGTATGGCTTCGGCTTTGCTGCGGGAGTGCTTGGTGGCGCCTACAATGCCAACGCGCCGCCGGTGGTGGTATACGGTGCCATGCAACACTGGGCACCTGAGCGTTTTCGGGCCACACTGCAAGGCTATTTTCTGCCGACTGCCCTACTTATCTGTACGGGCCATGCGCTGTCTGGCATCTGGACCGTCGCAGTGGCCAGGCTCTACCTCCTGGCGCTGCCGTGTATTCTCGTGGCGGTGTGGGTGGGTCGGAAGCTGGGGCGTGGTATGCCTATGGAGAAATTCCAGCGTGCGTTATACTGGGTGCTTGCTGCCTTAGGTGGGCTGCTGTTCTTGTAAGCGACTCGAGAAGTCGCCCCATACATATGATATTCTGCGGGGCTCATGATGCGTTTCCAGTTCCAGAAATACTGGCGCGATCTTCTCATGCCTGTGCTGCGACAGGACAGACCACCAACTGTCCCACAGGCCATTGTTTTACAGGACCAACAGGTCCTCCTTGTCAAACGCGATAACCCGCGTTTCTGGGAACTGCCAGGAGGAGGTATGGTTCCCGGCGAGACTCCGGAAGCGACCGTAGTTCGCGAAGTCCAGGAAGAGACAGGGGTACAGGTTGAGATTGTCGAGTTACTGGGCTGGTATGAGCGCACCGGTTTTCGCGCCCATCTTTCGCCTGTCTACGTCTGCCGCCCTCAGAGCGGGTCGCCGCAGGCACAGGATACCGATACCGTGCAGGTGCGCTATTTTCCCCTACATCGGCTGCCGCGTGGGCTATGCCCCTGGTATCAGAGCATGCTCCAGCGTGATCTCCCGAGTCCACATCCCCGGCCATTGCGGCAGGTCCAGCACCTGGGGCTGCGGACGGTGGTCCACTGTATTGGGCTCGACCTCGTCGGCCGGCTTGGTCTACTCAGCTAGGGACGAAGGACTCTTGTCAAAGGCCTGCAAGCTTGCATATGAAGGAGGGAAGGGTGTGAAGCACAAGATTGGCTCCTTACTCGGCGTGCTCCTATGGACTCTCATGGCATGCCAGAGTACCGGCATTTTGCGAGAAAGTAGTCAGGAACGGGCCTTTCGGGAACGCTATGTGCAAAAGCCCTTCTATACGGCCGTGTTCATCCACCCGTATCGTGACAACGAGGACTATCTCATTGATCTTACAGGCACTGTCGCAGAGCGTGAGACCGAGACGCCGCGGGCGCCTGTGGCCATACCTTTAGGAAGTCCGATCACCGTTGTCGGGTTGGATGATAAGCATGTCCTGGCACGCATCACGGGGCACACGCCCCTCGTCCGTATCCGTGTGCAGACGCAGCGTGGGACACTCGACGATGTGGCGAAAGAACTCGCCAGGGTCCTCTCACAAGAACCGCCGTTGCAGTTCGCCCGCCCCGAGATGCGTGCCTTCGTCGAGAATCAGGAGGTCAGGCGCGGTATGACACAGCGCGAAGTGTCTATGAGCTGGGGACTCCCGGATAAAATCACCAGCGTCCCAGGCGCTGCGGGGAGTCTCGAGGAGTGGATCTATTTTCCCAGGCGTATGCATGTCTTTTTGCACAATGGTACGGTCACCAATTGGCAGCAGTTTTAGGGAAGGAGAACGACCTATGCGCGTGCTTGTAAGCGGTGCGAGCGGGTTTATGGGCTCAGCCCTGGTGCCGACGTTGATCGCTGGTGGACATACGGTGACACGGCTGGTGCGATCGACGCCCCGGCCCGGGCAGGCCGAAATTCCCTGGAACCCGGCGGCGCGCAGTATTGGCACCCCGGCCCTGGAAGGCCTTGATGCGGTCGTGCATCTCGCTGGCGACAACATTGCTTCAGGGCGCTGGACTGCCGCAAAAAAAGCCAGCATTCGCAACAGTCGTGTGCAGGGCACCACCGTCCTCTGCGAGGCGTTAGCACAGCTGGTTAAACCGCCCAAAGTGCTCCTCAGTGCGTCGGCCATTGGCTACTATGGGGACCGCGGTGAGACAATCCTCCGTGAAGAAAGCCCGCCAGGAACAGGCTTTTTGGCCGAGGTGTGCCAGGCCTGGGAAGCAGCCACTGCGCCTGCCGCGCAACGTGGTATACGCGTCGTGCATCTGCGGTTTGGTATGGTGCTGAGCCCGGCAGGGGGGTCGCTCGCCAAGATGCTCACCCCCTTTCGGCTCGGTCTCGGTGGGACCATGGGCACGGGCCAGCAGTACATGAGTTGGATTGCCCTGGACGATGTTCTTGGGGCTATCCACCATGCACTGAACACCGAGGCCCTGCGGGGTCCAGTCAATGTCGTGGCGCCGTCAGCCGTGACCAACCGGGAATTCACCACCACGCTAGGGAAAGTGCTGCGGCGTCCAACCAGGCTTCCACTGCCGGCCTTTGCGGCACGCCTGATGTTTGGCGAGATGGCCGATGCCCTGCTCCTGGCCAGTACCCGTGTGGCGCCGGCGCGGCTGGTGGCGTCTGGGTATACGTTCCAGTATCCCGAGCTGGAGAAAACTCTCCAGCACCTGCTGGGGACACCCCAGACCACATCAGCCTGAGGTCCAACCTACGCCCCAGTGACAGGCCGCCCTGGAGGAGGGCTCAGGTAGCAGCGTCATAACGCTGTTTGAGCTGCTGTCGCAGTTCCATAATGGTCCGTGCAAAGACTTTGGGATTCACCAGAGCGCTATCGGTACGATACGCTTCGATGTGTGTAGACAGCGACGGCGAGTCAGCAAAACAAAACGTTTCTTTGGGTTGCACACGCAGCTCTGTCATGTCTTCTCCCATGGCCAGGAGGTAGACTGCCAGGAAATAGTCAGTAATTTCTGTCATTGGTACTCCTTTCAGGGACATCTTTCTCGTGTGCTCGAGAGGTCGAGGCCCCTTACCATACCATCCTGACTTTCGTGCTTGCCACTACGAAATTGGCAGGTTATGGTATAATCGCCCCACATGGCTATGGCAACCCAGAAATATCCAGTGGTCCCTGCAGGAAGTACAGGAGAAGAAGGAGAGCTACAAGTATGGAGAAGACCTACGATCGTGCAGCTCAGGATATGGGCAACATCCTCGGCATGGAGCATCTCAATGTCACCGTACCCAACCAGCAACTGGCCCAAACCTTCTACGCGGCCGGGTTGGGGTTTACCCGTGATCCCTACATGATGGTCGGCCCGGAAAATATGTGGATCAACGTCGGACAACAGCAGTTCCATCTGCCGACGCGTGATCCACAGGTCTTCCCAGGGTACATCGGGCTGGTCGTGCCTGACCTCGAAGCCCTGAAGGAGCGGTTGACCTCCGTCCGGGAGCGTCTCGCTGGCACGAAATTTACCTGCTCGGCAGAAGATGGCTATGTCCTGGCGACCTGCCCATGGGGTAATAAGTTCCGCTGCCATGCCCCGGGTCCAGAGTTTGGGGACATGACGCTGGGTGTTCCCTATGTGGAATTCCCGGTGAAACCTGGTACTGCTGCGGGTATCGGGCAGTTCTACAAAGAAGTCTTCTGTGCGCCTTATACCCTGTCGCAAGACATGAACGCCGCCACCGTGCGGGTGAAGGTCGGCCCCAATCAGTGCCTCATTTTCCGTGAAACCACTGCCGACATTCCGGAATATGATGGGCACCACCTCGCCGTGTACGTCGCCAACTTCTCAGGTCCACATGCGTTCTTGCAGCAGCATGGCCTGATCACCGAGGAGAGCAATCCCTATCAGTATCGCTTCCAGGACATTGTCCAGCCTGAGACGGGCCGGAAGCTGTTTACCATCGAGCATGAAGTCCGTAGTATGACCCATCCCATGTTTGGCCGTGAGTTCGTGAATCGTAATCCGTCGCAGAACCTCGGCGGTTACGTGCGTGGCCGCGATGCCTTCGTGGCAGCGTAATTGCTCGCCTGACTGCCTCTCTTTCCTGGTTTAGGGAAGAGAGGCAGACGTCGTGACTGCTGTCCCGCCTCGCCTACAATTCACCTCATATTCCGGAAGCACAAGGCTATGGCACGAGTAATAGTTGCGGTACTACTGGCAGCCTGGGCTGGAGCAGTGTGGGCGCAAACGCGCCCGATAGCACCAGGTGATAAGGTGGGGCAAGGGTCTAGAGAACGGTTGGTGCGGGTTGCAGCGGCAGCCGACCTGAAGTTTGCCCTCGATGAGATTGGTGAGGTATTCCACAGGCAACATCCAGACATTAGGCTACAGGTGTCGTACGGTTCGTCGGGGAACTTCTTCGCACAGCTCTCGAACCGGGCGCCGTTCGACATCTTTTTCTCGGCTGATATAGACTATCCACGCAAGCTCGTCGAGCAAGGCTTGGCAGCACAGGACACGGCATTCTCCTATGCGGTTGGGCGGCTTGTCATCTGGGCGCCACGGACTTTCCGTCTGGAGCTGGAGCGCCTTGGCATGCAGGCCCTTGTTGATCCTTCGGTGCGGAAAATTGCCATCGCGAATCCCAGGCATGCACCCTATGGACGCGCTGCCGAGGCAGCCATGAAAACTTTCGGAGTCTACGAGAAAGTGCGGGAGCAGTTCGTCTACGGGGAAAACATCGCGCAAACTGCCCAGTTCATCCAGACTGGATCGGCTGACATTGGTATTATCGCGCTGTCGCTAGCCCTCGCACCAGCCTTAAAGGAGGCAGGGCAGTACTGGGAAGTGCCTCTCGACACATACCCCCACATTGAGCAGGGCGGGGTCATCCTGTCCTGGGCTACGGATATGGCAGCCGCCCGGGACTTGCGGGCTTTTGTCTTAGAGGCGGAAGGTAGGACCGTGCTGCGCCGGTATGGCTTTTTTCTCCCTGGAGAATAACTGATGGACTGGATGGCCGTCTGGCTGACGCTGCGGCTGGCTGCGTGTGCCAGTGTGATACTCTGCCTCCTTGGCTTGCCTATCGCCTACTGGCTCTCCACGTCCACATGGCGCTGGAAATTTCTGATTGAGGCCACCGTGGCCCTACCCCTGGTGCTACCACCGACAGTGCTTGGCTTCTATCTCCTGCTGGCCA
>JBMDXC010000655.1:0-2016 GCA_048594805.1 Candidatus Entotheonellaceae bacterium
GTCTGCCTCGCCAGCGGTAAACGCCAGCCCTGCTGCTCCAGCTCGTGGTGCGAGCGCACCCCGGTCGGACACCATCACTGGCAATCCCAGTTGGACTGCTTCATCAAGAACAAAGCCATACGACTCGTAAGCAAGTGAGGGGAACACCGCGAGATCAACCTCGAGACGGACCAGATCCAGTGGCTGATAGGGACCAAGGAATGTGACCGACAACCCCTGCGCAAGCGTTTGTAACTCCGCAAAATATTGCGGATCGGGGGCCGCCCCGGCAAGGAATACCTCTACAGCAGGAGCCGTGGGAAGTTGTCTGACTGCCTCTAACAGGAGATGGACACCTTTGTGATGGACCAGATAGCCCCAATAGGCCAACCGTAGCGGGCGGTCGGGAAATCGCGCCGTTCCATTCTTCTCCGACGATGCCGGCATGAGTCGCACGAGAGATCCGTGGGGAAGAACACGCATGCGGTTCGCGGGGAGGTCCGACAATGAACTGAGTAACTGTTGATGGCTCGTCGATGGCACGATTATAATGCGGGCCACTTCCAGCTCTTTCACTATTTGTTCTTGACGGAGCGCGAGTGCCTGTCGTACGTTCTCCTCTTGTTGCCAAGGCGGCTTCTCGACACAGGAAACACACAGAGACGGAGAAGGCGGTTGCTGGCAAAAATACCCTTGGCGGTGCTGACGATGGATGCGGTTGCAGGTTGTCCAGAGGTCGTGGAGGGTCACGACAGTAGGAATGCCTAATCCCTCGGCTAGGGAGACGATTGTGTTCGTGAGCCGTATCCAGTGGTGTACATGGATGACGTCGGGTTTAATGATCTCAAGATGACGACGGATCAGCAGTTCAGCTTCAGGATTATAAGGATCAATCTCCTGCTCGCGCCACGATGACGAGAATGGACTCACATAACGTGAGATGTAGATGCCCTCTTGCTCTGTCGTGACGAGCGCGGGCTCTCCGTGCTGCTGACTTGAGCCTGCCAGGACGAAACACTGATGACCGTTTTGTTGTAATGCCTGAGTCAACACTTGGCAGTAGCGCTCAGTACCCGCAACAAATTCCGAAGGAAACCCTTGGACAATCTGGAGAATCCGCAATCTTTCACCCTCCTACTTTACACCGAAACATACCTGGCCCATGTGCCAATAACGGCGCGCCTCGACCCGGCACCATTCCTGATGTTTTCGCGCACGTAGCCAGAACATGAAGCTCTTTCCGAAAAACAGGCTCCCAGCAAGAAGGCGAAAGCCAAATGCCGTTAACTTTCCGTTGTGTTTGTGCAAGAAAAGGATCTCAGCACGGACAATCTCTCCTTCTCGCTGCTCTGCCCATTTCTGTGCCCCACTACGATTGCCATGGTGGGTGACCGTAACCTCGGGGAAATACAATATCTTGTAGCCCCGTTGCCGTACGCGATAACACAAATCCATATCTTCAGCATAGAGGAAATACTCTTTATCAAATCCCCCGACCTCTTGTAGGACGGTTCGGCGGCAGAGCAAAAACGCTCCGGTAATCCAATCAGGTTCCTCAATCGTTGTGCTGCTCCAGAGATGCTTTTCTTTACCTTCGCTGTTTTGTGACCGGTGGCCAGAAAAATAGCAAATGTTCTCTCTAATGAGGGCTGGTAAAGAAAGAAACTGGCCGCACGAAGGTTGAACGGAGCCGTCGCTATTGAGAAGTTGTACTCCTAAGATACCTACTGTCGGCCAGCGCTGTAAGGTGTGTAGGGCTGGCCTTAAGATGCGAGTTTGTACAAGCGTATCAGGATTGAGAAACAAGACGTATTCTCCCCGAGCGGCTGTGAGCCCACGATTAGCCGCCTGTGCAAAACCTAGGTTGGTGCCGGTCTGAATGATATGAACAGAAGGAAAGCGTAAATGGACAGCTTCAACACTGCCATCACTGGAGGCATTATCAACAACAAGAATCTCAATGGAATCGCTAGAATTCTGGTCGGTCAAGCTATGTAAGCAGTCTAACAGCTCTGTCTTGCAGTTCCAGCTGACAAT
>JBMDXC010000656.1:0-33306 GCA_048594805.1 Candidatus Entotheonellaceae bacterium
AAGCACGCCACATGACATGGAAATATTCCGCGTAGCGTGCACTGTGCGCACGGTTGCCTGGCGCCGCCTCTTTGCGTGCGCATGGCGCACGCTACCCAGAGATGCACGGAGATATGCCTGTACGCATCTCTTGTGGTCTGATTGAGCTGGGGAGCCAGAATGGCCAGTATAGGACACCGGGCGCCGCGCAGGATACGCTCTGAGGTACTCCCACGGAAGGCATCGAGCTAGTCCTGGTGGCCCTGGATCGTCAGGATAATGAGAATTATTCTGTAGGGCTCAGCACCTTTATTCCACCCAGTCCTGAACCCTGTCTCTCTCTCCTCTGGCACAACGAGGATGTCCAGATCCTCGCTCACTAAGATATCTCCCGTATATGGAATGATATGCTGGATGGTTTCAAGGCTGGGCTTGTCTGTGTAGACGAGAATCAAGACATCCTCATGTTCTATCGTATCGTCTGCAATTTCACGATAGCCTGCGGATCAAACTCCTTGATTTTCCGGATGACTCGCTCGACAAGTGTATACTCTCTAGGGGTGAGTTGCATGGCTGATTATCCCTTCAATCAGACCTCTGCTCTGTCTTTATCCTCCGGTAACACGACGATGTGCAGCCCCTCGTTCATCAAAATATCCAGTGTGTATGGGGTGATGTACTGTATGGCCTCGAGCGTAGGTTTGTCCGTGTAGACAAGAAGCAGGATATCCTCATGCTCTAACGTATCATTGGCGATTTTCACCACGGCTTGCGGATCATATTCTTTGATATGCTGGATTACTCTGTCAACCAGCACCTTCTCTTTATGGGTAAGTTCCACGGCTGATTACTCCTTCGATCCTGGTCATAAAGCGATTTGCCCTCTCCATAACTGCCTGGGTTTCCTGTAATGAGAGCCGACGGTCGCGATAGTCAGCGATAAGGCGAAGAGCGTAAACATCTTCCAACTCTCTCACATCCTCAGACGCCAAGAGCGCATTGCTGTGCACCATCCTCTGCTCGAGAATTCTCGCTAACCGACCATGATTCCAGCTAGAGCGCACATCGCCATACTGCTCTAGCCATACGATGGCAGCCCTAAACATGGCATAGTAGGCACGGCTTACCGCAGAGTCATAGCGCCCATGATCCACACACAACCGGGCGTCTTGAAGGAATGCTCGTGCTTTTTGTAAATGCTCAGAAACCGGCATTGAGCATTCCTTCTCTCTCTCCAGAATGGCATCTTGAGTATACCCTATGTCCCCTTCTTAGCCTTTGTCCCCTTCTTAGCCTTCTCCCTCTGCTCGTAGAACTCTCCCCGATCAAACAGCGGTGGCGAGGCGGGCATGACAGCACGACGCTCTTGCGTCTGACGCCAGTCTATTTTCCAGGTGTCAGGCTCGATAACTACGCCGTAATCCTCACGGGCGCTGTGTATTGAGACACAGCCATCCTTGACGTCCTGCAGCACCACCAGAGGGTCACGTTCAGCGGGATTCCCCCAGCCACCACCACCGGAGGTGACCACGCGCACGATGTCACCATACTGTAGTTCGAGGTTGTCCCCAAAGGGCGGGATGTGCCGTTCCTGCGGTGTGCCGGGGTTGACCACGAAGTAGCCGCTCTTGCCAGCTTTGCCGCCTTTGACACCCCAGGAGGGGCACTTTACGCCGTTCATGCGTGTCCCCAGGATGGCCTTGGGGGTGAGCACGCGCACGTCGCGGACCACGCCAGCACCACCACGGAAGGTGCCTGGACCACCGCTGTCCTGGTGGATGGCGTAGTTGAGAATCTGCACGGGGAATTCACTTTCGATGAACTCGATGGGGAAATTTTTCTGACCACGCGCCGAGTAGATGACGTCCAGGCCATCGCCAAAGGGGCGTGCCCCTTGACCGACGCCAATACCGTCGATGAGCAGCGTAAACGTGCCACTCTGGGAATCGAGGGAGCGCAGCATGTAAATGACGTAGTCGCCAGCCCCGGCGGGGGTTGCCCCAGCGGTAGCCTGCGCAAAATTACCCATAATGCTGTTGAGCACGCGGTACAGCGTGTGGGCACGCAGGCCAAGAGACGCCGGATGGCGCGGCTGTACCAGGCTACCAGGGCGGAGCAAGACCTCAATCATAGGTTCGAAGGCGCCCTGATTCAGCAATACAGAGGGATCCTTCCATGATAAAAACCGAGTCACCATCATACGCGCCGCGTCAGGGTGCAGTAAAAAATTAATGGGCCCACTGGCCTGGTCGTCGGTATCGCGGAAATCGACGCTCACTGTGTCGCCGTGCACCGTGAGCGCTACGTGGACGCGGAAGGGCGTATCGCTGACGCAGTCGCTGTCGACATAATCGGCGAAAGCATAATGTCCGTCAGGCACTGCCGTCAGCGCGGCGCGGATGGCGCGTTCGGACTGCGCAAAGATGGCCTGGAACCCGGTCAGCAGCTGTTCCCGGCCAAAACGCTGGCAGAGTTCCTGCAAGCGGCGCTGCCCAAGGGTGCAGGCTGCGATCATGGCTTTCGTGTCACCGCGCAGCAAATCGGGGAAGCGCGAATTACGCAAGATCAGACGATAGGCTTCCTCGTTGAAGGTGCCACGGTCGCTAATCTTAATGGGGGGGATAGCAATACCTTCCTGAAAGATCTCGGTGGCCAACGGCGACAGTGTCCCCGGTTTGATGCCGCCGATATCCCAGAAATGGCCGAAGGCCGCAGCGAACCCCATAAGCGTACCGCTGTCAAAGGCGGGAGCAATAAAGCACATGTCCGGTGAGTGCGAAATGGCCCCGCGCGACAGATAGCAGTCGCTGAACCAGTACACGTCGCCAGGCGCCATGGTCGCCGCCGGGTAGACCTCCAGGACGCAGTCCACCATGCCAGGGCCAAACTTGTCATGATCGGTGTACACTAAATGCCCCTGTGCGTCATACATCCCGGCAAAAAAGTCTTTTTTCTCCCGGATGAAGGCTGACATGGCGGTGCGCTCGATGAGCAAACCCATCTCACGCCCAGCCGCTTTTAAGGCGCCCTTGATGATCTCGACAGTAATGGGGTCAACTTGCATGGCCACTCCTTTCTGGGCTCCCGTCCTCCCCACGGTCACGCCGGCGGAAACTGTTCCAGATGGCGTCCATCTCTGCCAAGCTCGCCTCGTCAAGACGACGGCCACGCCGCGCCAGTTCCTGTTCGATGCCCCGGAAGCGGTGTTCGAATTTGGCAATGGCCTGACGCAAACTCTCCTCAGCGCTTAAGTGTAAAAAACGCCCCAGGTTGACGAGACTGAACAGGACATCGCCAAACTCCTCGGCGATGGCCTCAGCGTTCGCCGCAGCCTGAGCCACACGTAATTCGTCAAGCTCTTCATTGACTTTGGCCCACACCGCAGCGATCTCGGGCCAGTCGAACCCTACCGAGGCGGCTTTCTCCTGCACACGGCGGGCGCGTGTCAGGGCTGGAAGCGTACGGGGTACACCGTCCAGGAGCGACTCTCTGCCCTTCTCACGCTGTTTCGCAGACTCCCAGCGTTGGCGGATCTCGGCCGTGTCCTGCACACGCACATCGCTGAAGACATGCGGATGACGTCTGATGAGCTTATCCACCACAGCCTGGATGCTCTCGGCAAGCGTAAACTGCTGCTGTTCCTCGGCAATGCGGCTTTGAAAGACAATGTGCAGCAGCACGTCTCCCAGTTCTTCCTTGAGCGCCTGGTAGTCATCAGCCTCAATGCTTTCAATGACCTCGTAGGTCTCCTCAAGCATGTAGGGGATGAGGCTAGAGGGGGTTTGCTGTCGATCCCACGGACAGCCCTGGTCAGAGCGTAAACGTTCGACAATGGCCACAAGCCGGAGAAAAGACTCCCCCAGCGGTGTGGATGGTCCTGAAGGGGAGTGGGAGGATTCGGGTCCAGTGGTCGCCATAGTGTACCTCGTACGCACCGTATCGCTATCACACACGCATGGCCTCTCAGTCTTGAGAGGCATGATCAGGCGATGCTACACTTGTCGTGCACATGACGCAAGTCCGCGTGACTTTCCCAGGGTTATAAGGTTAGGATAGGGGACAGAGACCCCAGTGCAACTCCAAGATTTTGATTTTACGCTACCCCCAGAGTTGATTGCGCAGGTGCCCGCGGCCAGGCGAGATCAGGCGCGCCTGATGGTGGTAGATCGTGCCCAGCAGCGCGTGACCCACGATATTTTTGCCAACATTGGCAACTATCTGCACGCCGGTGATGTGCTGGTGGTCAACGATACCAAAGTGATACCGGCCCGTTTGCGCGGTCGGAAAGTGGCCACAGGTGGCAAAGTAGAAGTGCTGCTGTTGCACGCACTGCAGACAGGCACATGGGAAGTCCTCCTCAAACCCGCAGCCAAAGTACGTCTGGGCATGACCATCGAGTTTGGCGACGGTGTGCTCAGCGGGCGCATTTTGGAGCGGCGTGCCGGAGGGACTGTCGTGATGCAGTTTACACCAGCGGAGATCTATGCAGCCCTCGACAGGTGTGGTGAGGTCCCTATACCACCGTATATCAAGCGAGCCGGTACGGCGGAGGAACACACCGTTGATCTCGCACGCTATCAAACCGTGTATGCCTGCCATCCAGGGGCTGTAGCTGCGCCAACTGCTGGGCTACACTTTACGCCTGCACTCCTGGAGCAGCTCACGCAGCAGGGGGTCACACGCGCTGCCGTCACACTGCACGTTGGCTGGGGCACATTTCAACCGATACGCACGCCGCGGGTTGAGCAACATCGTATGGCCCAGGAATTCTATCGTTTGACCATACCAGAGGCGGCTGTCATCGCCAGGGCGCGTGCGGCTGGAGGCCGTGTGGTCGCCGTCGGCACTACGGCAACCCGTACACTCGAAACCATTGGACAACGGATAGGAAGCGTCACAGCAAGCAGCGGCTGGTCGGACCTATTTATTTACCCTGGCTATCGCTTTCAGATAGTTGACGCCCTGATCACGAACTTTCACTTGCCGCGCTCCACATTGTTTTTGCTCGTCTGTGCCTTCGCCGGCCGAGAACTCATGCTGGAAGCCTATCGCACGGCTATTGCCGAGGGGTATCGTTTCTATAGCTATGGCGATGCCATGTGCATTCAGTGAACACACTACTCAGACTCCCCATCCACTGCGGCCTTAAAATACTTCCCAGACTTAAAACGGACGACACGACGTGCCGGGATACCGGCTTCTTCACCAGTTTTCGGGTTCCTGCCAAGGCGGGCCCGCTTTTCACGGACCTGAAACGAACCAAAACGTCGTAGAATAACCGACTCCCCCTGCTGCAGGACCCCTTTGACCTCTTCGAGGATCGCATCCACAGCCTCCTCGGCTTTGACTTTGGTCAAGCCTGTCTCTTCAGCGATGCGATTCACAATTTCGACTTTCCTCATGCGGCCCTCCCGGTCCACCGTGCTGATATTGTGGTCATCTCTATGGAGCGGCGGAAAGCTGTAGCATATTTTTGCAAGGCAAGCAATAACTATTTGATTTGTATTAGCTTGACATTTTCGTCCAGACGCTGCAGAGGCGCACCGAAGCGTCTGTATTAGGTTAGTTAGTCTTTGACCATGGCCAGCGTTTTTTGCCCTTCGTATGCTCACCGTCTAAGGCGGCAAACTCGCGCAGCAATTCTTCTTGCCGCTCAGTCAAATGGGTAGGGGTTTTGACCACGATGTGGACGATCTGCGGCCCACGCCCTTCCCCGCGCAATTCCGGCACACCGCACCCACGTAGTGGCAGTCGATCGCCGGTCTGGGTCCCACGGGGAATGGTGAGTGTCTGTGGGCCATGGAGCGACGGGACTTCGATCTCTGCACCTAGGGCTGCCTGGGGAAAGGAAATCGGTATTTGGCAATGGATCTCTGTACCGTGACGCTCGAAGAACTCGTGGGGAGCCACATGGATGATGACATAGAGATCACCGGCTGGCCCACCGTTACTCCCTTCCTCCCCTTCGCCAGTCAAGCGCAAGCGCGCCCCATCATCGACGCCGGCAGGGATCTTGACGGAGAGTTTTTTGGGGAGTTGCACCACGCCGACACCGCGACATTCAGGACACGGGTCAGTGATCCGCACCCCTTCTCCACGGCACGTAGGACAGGTGGTGCGCAACGTAAAAAAGCCCTGACGCCGCTCGACCTGACCGAGACCACCGCAGGTGTTGCAGGGGACAGGACGCTTGCCTGGAGCCGTGCGCTTCCCCAAACAGTGTATGCACGTTTCAAGCTTTTCAAACTCCAGGACTTTCTCCGTGCCAAACACGGCTTCCTCGAAGGTCAGTTGCACGTCATACCGTAAGTCGGCGCCGGCACGCACTGTGGTACGGCCTCCACGACGTCCCCCACCAAACCCAAAAAGTTCTTCGAAGATGCCACCAAAACTGGAAAAGACGTCATCAAAACCGCTAAATCCCTTGAAACCGGCATTTTGCAGTCCATCGTGACCATAACGGTCGTAGAGGCCGCGCTTTTCTGCATCATGCAGTACCTCGTACGCCTCAGAGGCCTCCTTAAATTTTTCCTCGGCTTCCGGATTATTCGGATTACGGTCCGGATGGTATTGAAACGCCAGTTTACGATAGCTTTTTTTGATCTCGTCTTCGGTGGCCGTGCGTGATACGCCGAGGATCTCGTAGTAATCCCGTTTGGTCATAAGATTGCATCCCCGTCTGGGCTGTCTCTAAGCGCCCTGGAGTTATTCTCATATTGTCTAGACCGAGGTAGAGTGGTGCAATGGCGACGCTGCAAGACGTGTTTCCAGTGCCTCCCGCATCGCTAACAGCGCTTGTTTCTCCTCCTGCACTTCACGGAGCTTCTGGAGGAGGTCCATGATGATCGTGACCCCGGCCAGATTGACACCCATCTCGCGGGTGAGATTGAGGATAGTACTGAGATGTTCGATATCCTGACGAGAGTAGAGACGGGTATTGCCCGCCGAACGCTCGGGTCGTAAGAGCCCTTCACGCTCATAGAGTCGGAGTGTCTGCGGATGGATATCGAACATACTCGACACGACGCTAATAGTAAAATATTCTTTGCCACGCTTGGCTGGCATACTGCACCTCACCACCTCATATGGGCACGCGGCTGGAGAGGATTCCGCACAGCAAACTCCTCGAGGAGCTGGCGCGACCGGGCATCGAGCTGCTCTGGAAGTACTACCTGAACTGTGACATAGTGATCACCCCGCACCCCACCCTGGAGCGCCGGCATCCCCTTGCCGCGCAAGCGAAACCGTCGCCCATTTTGCGTGCCCGCCGGCAAGGTCATGGTGATCTTGCCATCAATCGTTGGGACATCGATCTTGGCACCTAGGAGAATCTCGGTGAGCGTCACCGGTACCTCGCATAGAATATCATTGCCCTGGCGTGTCAAATAGGCATGCGGTTGCACCCGCATGACAATGTATAAATCTCCAGGGGGGCCACCGTGCCTTCCAGGCTCACCTTTGCCAGCTATCCGTATTTTTGAACCCGTATCGACCCCAGGAGGGATTTTGACTTGTAGCCGTTCCACCCCCCTATCGCGCCGCACAACCTGCACCTGCGCAGTGGTGCCGCGCACAGACTCGTCAAAACTGATTGCAATGGTTTGCTCAAGGTCTTGCCCTGATACCGGGGCCTGCTGAGGGCGCTGACGCCCTCCACTCCCCCACAACTCTTCAAAGAGTGAGTTCAGACCGTCAAATGGTGTGCGGCCGCCAAAAAAGTCTCTAAAGTTCCCGTGCTGCCCCCCGTCGAAGCCACCGCCTCTTGCGAACCCAGGATCAAACCCACTCGCGAAGGCCTGATGGCCAAAGCGATCATATTTCTTGCGACTGTCCGGATGACTCAGGACAGCATACGCTTCCGAGATTTCCTTAAATTTCTGTTCGGCAGAAGCATCCCCTGGGTTTACATCCGGATGATACTGCCGGGCCAGACGGCGATAGGTTTGCTTGATTTCTTTGTCTGAGGCGTCACGCCGCACGCCAAGGACACTATAATAGTCCTTTTTGGCCATAAAATTCTTCTGCCTTCACGTAGACGCAGTGTACCTCTGGCTGCGTACGTCCTATGACGTGTCTGTGGTGCGAATACATATTTCCACCCCAGATTGGGATGAGTAAAAACCCAGTATAATATGTGAGTTACTTTATGTCAAATCAGTGGACATGAGCCTACATGTTCTCGATTATGTCACTAGGCACCTGCGTCACGCACCATGGCATAGCACATGACCTCGCCCAGCCGACTGTGACATCTGGCGCGATGGCAGCGGGCCTCATCCAGACTGGCCAGTGGTGGCCTACAACATGCCGCGATCCCGGTTACAGCAGCCTGAAGCAGATTCCGTCGCACGGGCTTCCACGACTCGTCTCACCTGGCCCTATTGTACCACACCCACAACAGGCGGGACACGATGGCTTACGAGAGCCGCTTCGGAGCGCTTACCTCGGCTCTCACAGCCTTGACACTACGGGGTGCTGGACCTACACTCCCGGCCACTAGACGGAGACAGAAGTTGCCCAATGCCATAGGGAGAGGCGTAGCACGGCACGCGGGAGCAGAACAGCAGCCCACTTAGCGTTGGGGCTTCTCAATGTCCATAAAGATGGTGCCGTCTTTGAAGATCCGCACATCACCGGTGGATTCCGAAATGACAATGGCAATAGCCCGAGTCACTGAGGTAATGCCAGCCGCCGCCACGTGACGTGAACCGAGACCCTGGGGCAGGTCAACCGACGAGTCGAGGGCAGCACTCAGATGACGTCCGGCGCATAACACAACGCCATCCTCACGCAACACAAACGCTCCGTCGAGAGCAGAGAATTCTTTGAGGGTCTCCCGCAGCTCCGGGTTGAGGATATTGCGCTCCTCCTCAGGATAGCCATGGAATGGATTGAAGATAGTCTGGCGGGAAAATTGCATGACCTTTTGGTCGTCGCCCAGTACAAAGATAGTGCCGACTGGTTTCCCTTCACGTCCCTGGCTGGCCAGTTCCACCGCGAGATTCAACACCGCTTCAAACACTGCTGACGGGATATGTTGGGCGATCTGGGGCATATGTGTCGAGATGAGCAACTCACGCTCTTTACCAATATCCAGCACGACGATACAATCGAGCGTGCCCAGCGCTGGAATGCCTGTGAGACAGACGATCTTGTCCCCTGCTGAGACGTAGCCTTCAGACAGGCCCATGACTACTGCCAGCTTGATTTGTGCCATGCGTGTCAGGGGAATCGGGGGCAGCTGCAAAATGGAGGTCACTTCCGCACTTGGTTCGGTGACACTGCCCGCCTGCGTTACGAGGATGATATCCGTTCCTCCTAGCATGCCGCTGGGGATAGGATAGTCTTGAATGACGTCAGTATAGACAAACAGTGCACGTGCCTTAATGGTGTTGGCAATGGTGCAGGCAGATTCCACAATGATCGTCGTCAGAGGATGCATTAAAACCTCATGTTCTACAATAGACAAGAACCATGCTGGGTGGGATATATATGCTGGCGACCACAGTGTAGTCTAGTTGGATATGGTTGTCAAAAAGATTACAAACCATATCACTGGTAGAACTCCCATCGCGCTCATCGTGCTGTCGCTCTGGTGTAGCAGCGAGTATGCTATAATACCTCCCATAAGGAGTGCTACAAGTCATTGAAAGGACCTCTGGTAATCTATGGCTGAGTCACGTGCTGCCTCTACTGTTCGTCGTCTGCGCAATATTGGCATCATCTCGCATATTGATGCGGGCAAAACGACCGTTACGGAACGTATTCTCTACTATACTGGCTTGACCCATAAGCTTGGCGAGGTGCATGACGGCGAGGCCGTCATGGATTGGATGCCGCAGGAACGGGAGCGGGGCATTACGATCACGGCCGCGGCCACCACGTGTGTGTGGAAACAGCACCACATTAACATCATCGATACCCCCGGGCATGTGGATTTCACCATCGAGGTGGAGCGCTCGCTGCGAGTCCTCGATGGGGCGGTGACGATTTTTGCCGCAGTGGAAGGCGTGCAGCCCCAGTCGGAATCGGTGTGGCGTCAGGCGGACCGCTATCACGTCCCGCGTCTGGCTTTTATCAATAAGATGGACCGCCTCGGTGCTGATTATCAGCGCGTCTTGCAAGAGATGCAGGACAAGCTGGGGGCGCGGCCGCTGTTATTACAACTGCCACTCGGTACGGAGGAACATTTCCGTGGCGTCATTGACTTGATTGCCATGCAGAGTGTGGTCTGGCACGCCGAGGATCTTGGCATGGAACTGGAGATCGGGTCTATTCCAGAGGCCATGCAGGAGGCCGTCCAGACCCAGCGCGAGGCGCTGCTCGATGCCGTGGTCGAGTATGATGATGCCTTGCTCGAACAGTATCTTGCCGGTGCGCCCCTGGCTCCTGAGCAGATCCGGGCCGCCGTGCGCCAGGCGACTCTGGCTGGTACCCTGGTGCCTGTGTTACTTGGCTCAGGCCTGCGCAATAAAGGCATCCAGCCCTTACTCGATGCGGTGCTGTGGTACCTCCCGTCTCCTGCAGATGTGCCAGCGATTGTGGGGGTGGATCCGCGCACAAATGCAGCCGTGGAGCGGCACAGTAGCCCGCAGGAGCCACTCACTGCGCTGGCCTTCAAAATCGCTTTGGATCAAGGGCGGCGTCTCACCTACGTGCGTCTCTACTCGGGGAGGCTGGAACCGGGGATGGCTGTCTATAATAGTCGCACGGGGACACAGGAGCGCGTTGCACGTCTGCTACGCATGTACGCCAACAAGCGTGAGCGGCTCGAGCACGCCAGCGCTGGCGATATCGTGGCGGTGACTGGGTTAAAAGACTTTGTGACCGGGGATACGTTGTGCGATGGTGCCCATCCTATCCGCCTCGAGACCATTACGTCTCCTGAGCCAGTGCTGACCCTGGCAGTCGAACCTCCTACCATGGCCGAGCAAGAGAAACTCCAGCTCGCCTTAGAGAAGTTAGTGGCTGAAGATCCCACGTTGCAGGTGGTGTTTGACGAGGAACGGGGCCAGACCATGCTTTCAGGGATGGGGGAGCTACACTTAGAAGTGCTGGTGCGCCGGCTCGCCGATGAGTTTAACGTTCAGGTGCGCGTGGGCAAACCGCAGGTCATTTACCGCGAAAGCATCCAGGGCGAGGCAGAGGTCACCGAGACCTTTGCGCGCGAGATTGCTGGCAAGCCACAGTATGCCAGTGTGCAACTGGCGGTACGGCCAGCGGCAACCGGCACGGGCATGACATTTGCCAATCTCCTCCCCGAAGCCGTGGCACTCCCCTCTGAGATGGTAGACGCCGTGCATCAGGGCGTGCTGGATGCCTCCTCTTCTGGTGTGGTGCAGGGGTATCCGGTGGTGGACGTGCATGTGGAACTGCGCGGTGCCACCTGGCGCCAGGATGAGAGCACGCCGCTGGCATTCCAGATTGCCGCCGGCCAGGCGTTCCGCCGTGCGCTTGCACATGCCGGGCCGGTGTTACTCGAACCGGTGATGCATGTCGAGGTCCTGGTGCCTGAGGAATGGACGGGCAGTGTCATCGGCGGGCTGCAGAGTCGGCACGGCGTCATTGAGCGTATTGAAGCCCGTGGCCACCTGCAAGCGATTGGTGCCCTGGTGCCTCTCGCGGCCACCTTTGGTTATACGACGGACTTACGTTCGGCGAGCCAGGGCCGCGGCACATTTACGATGCACTTTGCCCACTACGCTCCGGCAAAATAGGCACAGGCAGACCCACCGCTTGCAAGAATGCCGCCGTGCGCCGGAGCGGTAGGCCGACAACATTGGTGTAACAGCCTTCCCAGGACTCCACGAAGGCAGCGGCAGCGCCCTGGATAGCATAGGCTCCAGCTTTATCCATGGGTTCGCCGGTGGCAATATAGTGCTCCATGGCTGAGGGCGAGAGAAGGCGGAAGCGCACCAGGGTCTGCACCACATCGAGGCACACCACGTGCCGTGCGTAGTGGAGTACGGCTACAGCTGTCATGACCGTGTGCGCACGACCGCTGAGGCGGGAGAGCATCTGCCGCGCCTCAGCTGGATCTCTAGGTTTGCCGAGGATATGGTGCTCCAGGACAACGACTGAATCCGCGCCGAGCACGACCGCGCTGGGGTATTGCTGGGCAACGTACTGAGCTTTCGCATACGCTACTCGCCTGGTATAGGCCCAGGGCACTTCACCGGGCAGGATACTTTCATCGATATTTGCCGGAAGCACAGTGAACGGGATGGCGAGCTGCACCAATAATTCTCGACGCCGTGGCGAGGCTGAAGCGAGAATGAGCTGCACGGGGGGAAAAGCAGGGTCAAGCAGGGCAGCAACCATACCCGGCGCCTTCTGCGAGCGGCCTACGCCTCACGTGCCACCACATAGTCCGCCAACACGTGCAACGCCGCGAGCGCCGGCGAGGGGGCGAAGCCATCCAGGCACTGGCGCGCCTGGGTGACATGCGCTTGTGCCTTGTCCATGGTGAACTGTAAAGTGCCGTACTTGTGCAATAACGCCAGCACGTGCTGCAGATCGGTATCGGTGGCCTGCTCGCTGTGGAGATAATCCACGATCACCTGGGCTTCGCGGGTGCTGGCACGCTGCATAGCGACAATGATCGGCAAGGTGATCTTGCCCTCCTTCAAGTCATTGTGCACGGGTTTGCCAAGCTGCGCTTCCGGGGCTACAAAATCGAAGGTATCGTCGGCCATCTGAAAGGCGAGACCCAGATGGTGGCCGAAGGCACTCACCCGCGCCCGCTGGGACGGGGCAATGCCGCCCAACACGGCGCCAATCGTACAGCTGGCGGCAAACAGGGAGGCCGTTTTGAGGGCAATTATGCGATAGTAATCAGCTTCGCTTATACTCAGGTCATGGAGTTTCAGCGTTTCGATCACCTGCCCCTTGGCCATCTCGACTGTGACATCAGAGACCGTCTGCATCACGAGGTTGTCTTTATCAGCAAGGGCCATTGACATGGCTTTAGAGTAGAGATAATCGCCAATCAAAATGGCCATCTCATTGCCCCACAGCGTATGCACTGCCGGATTACCACGTCGCAGTGAGGCATTGTCGATCACGTCATCGTGCAAGAGGGTCGCCGTATGGATAAATTCAATCACAGCGCTCAGATCATACATGCGCTCCCCAATATAATTACACAGACGCGCTGACAGGATCAGGAGGACAGGTCGGATACGCTTGCCGCCACTTGACAACATATACCGGGCGACGTCCGAAATGAAGCTCACCTCGGATTGTAGGTGCTGCGCAATCGCCTCCTCGACCCGCTTGAGGTCATTCTCAAGAAACTCCACCATTTCCTTAGGCATCATGCAGGTGTTTTCCATGGTGAAAGGCGAAGCGCTAGCGCGGCAACACTGTAAAAGGATATACTGGCGATGTCAAGCGCTTTCTCGCACTGCAACGCTATTGCGGCTTCCCAAACGCCTACAATATCTATATCCTGAGAACCTTCTCGCCTGTCAGCCACACTTGCGGCGCGTAATATGGTACGATATGACAGCGGCTTGAACTTTTAGTATGGGACACAACTATGGCAGAGGCACAGCACGACTTTGCGTCAGTCGATGCAATAGACGCAGAATCTATCGGCACCCCGGGGAAACGTACCTTCCGGTTGCGTATCCTGCGTGGTGATGACTCAGCGGCCTTGTGGATGGAGAAGCAACAAGTAGCGGCCCTCGGCGAGGCGCTGCCACGTTTACTCGAACAGTTAAATACCCCGGACCAGCATGCTGACGAGGACGCCGAGAGCATCGCGTCATTTCCTGACGACCCTACGATTGAGTTCAAAGTCGGTCGTATGGCGCTAGGGTATGCTGCGCAGGAGGACCGTTTAGTGTTAGTAGCCCATGATGTCGAGGCTGGGGATGATGAGTCTATCCCACCGACATTAGCGTGCCGTTTCACACGCGAACAGGCGCGTTCGCTGAGCGAGTCTTGCGCTGAGGCAGTGGCTGGAGGGCGTCCAATGTGCCAGCTCTGTCACCGTCCAATTGATCCTGAAGGACATATGTGTCCGCGCGCGAATGGCCACCAAAAGCTCACCCGGCGTGAGGGGGGGGAGGCCTGAGCCAGTCCAATGTATGACAGAGGGCGCCGGCCCGTTGTGCAGCGCGAGAAATATGTTACTATCACAAGCCCTCTGGCATTGAGTGAATGTGCATGCAACCTGTGGAGCCTGCTGCCTGGCGCGCACAGACGTGCAGGACTATGGCGGTGGCAGCGGTGTGGACGTCATCATGACCCAAGTAGACGTACGTGTACGTATTGCCCCGAGTCCAACGGGCGTACCCCATGTGGGGACCGCCTATATTGGGCTGTTTAATTATGTTTTTGCCCGTGCCCATGGTGGGCAATTTCTCGTCCGTATTGAAGACACAGATCAGACGCGCTCGCATCAACGCTATGAAGAAGCCATCTTGCGCTCGCTGCGCTGGATCGGGCTGCAGTGGGACGAAGGCCCTGATGTTGGTGGTCCGTATGGACCGTATCGGCAATCGGAGCGTCTCGCCTTATATCAGCGCTATGCCCATGAGCTGATCGCTGCCGGTGCCGCCTATCGCTGCTGGTGTACCCCAGAACGTTTGGAGGCCGTGCGTCAACAGCAGCGCCAGCAGAAACACATGCTGCGTTATGACGGACACTGCCGTCACATGACAGCCGCAGACATTGCTGCCAAGCAGGATCAGCCCTGTGTGGTGCGTCTCAAGGTACAAGAGGGTGGCGCGACAGTCGTACACGATGCGTTTCGTGAGCCGATCACGTTTGATCACCAACAGATCGACGACCAGGTGTTGCTCAAGTCCGACGGCTATCCAACGTACCATCTCGCCAATGTCGTGGACGACCACCTGATGCGGATCTCACACGTCATTCGTGCTGAAGAATGGCTCTCCTCAACGCCAAAACACGTCTTGCTGTATCAGGCCTTTGGTTGGGAGCCGCCGATCTTTATGCACATGCCGCTCTTGCGCAACGCCGATCGCAGCAAGATCAGCAAACGCAAGAACCCGGTATCGCTCGAGTACTACGAACGACAAGGCTATTTACCAGAGGCCCTGTTAAACTTTCTGGCCCTGATGGGCTGGTCGATGCCTGACGACCGCGAGGTGTTTAGCATCAACGAGATGATCGAGGAATTTTCGTTTGATCGGGTCAATCTGGGCGGTCCAGTGTTCGATCTGCAGAAGCTCGAGTGGCTCAATGGCATGTATATACGGCAATTGCCTCCTGAGGAATTAACGCTGCGGCTGCATCAGCATATAGCCCAGCCCAAAGCGCGGCGTCTCGATGATGCGGCGTATCTGCGTACGATCACGCCGTTGCTCCAGGAACGTCTGCCCACCTTGGGGGGCTTCCATGCCATGGCGGCGTTTTTCTATGATACCCCTTTGACCTACGACAAGGCGCTCCTCATCCCCAAAGGGCGAAATCCCCGTGATACGGCGCGTGTCTTAACTGAGGTGAGTGAGACGCTGCAGCGCTATGACGGCCTCTGGCAGGACGGTGCGCTGGAAACTGTCGTGCGGACGTACGCCGAGGGGAGCTCGTGGGAAACGCGCGATCTCTTTATGACCATGCGTGTGGCCATCACGGGTCGTACGGCTTCGCCGCCGCTGTTTGCCACCATGCAAGTGCTGGGGCAGGCCATCTGCTTGACACGGCTTGAGGATGCCGTGGCCATGTTGCAAAAATGACGTGCCCATGGTAGGAGGCAAAGAGGATGAGCATTCCAAACGAAACGCTGCAGGCCATAATCCGCGCATATCACGGCTTTGCGCTCACCGATGACGAGCTTGAGCTGGTGCGTCCCGAGCTGGAGAACTACCTTAAAGAAGTCGAAAAACTCCGTGACCTGGACCTCGCGAACGTGATGTCTGGCCGTCTTCTGCGAGCCCAAGAAGGGGAGAAACCCTGATGGCGGATGCTGCACTCGTGACCATGACCATTGCAGAGCTGGCGCCCAAGATCAAAACCAAGGCCATCTCTCCCGTTGAACTCACTGAGGCCGTCCTGGCTCAAGTGGATCGGCTGCAGCCGGTGCTGAATTCGTTTATTACCGTCCTGCACGAGCAGGCCCGGCGTCAGGCCCGAGAACAGGAGGCTGCCCTGATGCGGGGCGAGTACCAGGGCCCCCTGCATGGTATCCCTATTGGCATCAAGGACAACATCGCCACTGCTGGCATCCGCACCACTGTCGGTTCCAAGGTTTTTACTGACTATGTCCCGGAGGAGGACGCGTACGTGGTCAGCCGATGCAAAGAGGCGGGTGCCATTATTATCGGCAAGGAAAACCTGGAGGAGTTCGCGGCCGGATCGACCTCCAAGAATCTCCACTACGGCGCCGTGCACAATCCCTGGCATCTCGACCATATCCCGGGTGGCTCCAGCGGCGGCGGCGGTGCCAATGTGGCGGCCTGCGTGACCTTTGCGTCTTTGGGGACGGACCTGGGCGGTTCGGTACGGGGTCCAGCGAATTTCTGCGGTGTGGTGGGACTGAAACAGACCTACGGCCGGGTGAGTCAGCGCGGGCTGTTGGTCACCAGCTTCAATGGCGATCATATTGGTCCTATTACCCGCTCGGTGCGGGATAGCGCTCTGATGCTGCAAGCCATTGCCGGCTATGATCCGCTGGATCCCAGTACAGTGCCGGTCCCGGTGCCAGACTTCTCGGCCCTGTTGGGCCAGGAGCTGCGTGGGTTGAAGATGGGTATTCCCAGCAATTACTACTTTGACATCGTCGATTCGGAGGTCGAAACGGCCGTGCGGCAGGCGATCTCGGCTCTAGAAGCTCTCGGGGTCCAGCCGCGAGAGGTGGCACTCCCTAGCATGCAATACGCTGGCGCCCTGCGCATCGCCGGGATGGCGGACAGTGTGGTGACGCACGAGCCGTATCTGAAGACACACCGCCACGACTATGGACCCACGGTGCTCTACCGCACACTGGCGGGACAATTTGTGCTGGGGCGAGATTATGCTAAAGCCCTGAAAGTCCAGCGGCTGATCAAGGAGGAATACGCCCGCGTGCTCCAGGACGTTGACTTTCTGGTCACGCCAGCCGCGCCCGTCGCCGCCTGGCGCATTGACTCAGAAACGGTAGCCCTGGGCGGTACGGCGTATCCCGTGCGCGGACCGGGTGCGGGCATGACCGCCAGGTGTACCAGTCCTAGTAACGCTACCGGATTGCCGGCCATGTCGGTTCCCTGTGGGTTCACGCGCGCCGGCCTCCCCATTGGCCTCCAGCTCATCGGACGCCCGTTTGAGGAAGCACGCTTGTTTCAGGTGGCGCACGGATATGAGACCGTGTCGCCGAGTCGCCAGCGCCGGCCGGCCCTGGTTGAGGCGAGATAAGGAGGAGTGAGAGGCGCGGCTAGACATGACGTACCCCACGTGGCACCTCAGCTACTAGTACAAGCTGTCACATATGCATCGCACGCGTAGAGCTTCCCCGCCTATGGCGTGTCTCAGCCAGCCTGCAAGACTTGGTGGATGATACGTCGGAGTTCCACCGCCGTGTAGGGTTTGAACAGTTGGGGCACGCCACGCTGGACACTGAGGGCATGAGTGTCGGGATTCAAGGTGTCTCCCGTGAGGAAGATGAACCGCCGGCACAGCTGCGGATAGCGGGTCTCCAGCGCCCGGTAGAGGCCGGGCCCGTCCAACTCTGGCATGCGCAGGTCACTGAGGATCAGATCATACGCGCATTCCTGGAGCTTCACGAGCGCCAGCCGGCCGTTGGCCGCGGTGTCTACGGTGTGGCCGTCGCGACGCAGCAGCCGGGCCATCGCGTTGGCTATGACGGGTTCATCATCCACAAGCAAAATGGTGCTGCTAGGAACGGGGGAGAGCGCAGTCCCACTATTCGAGGCCAGGGGCGTCTCTGGGATGACTCCAACTGGCAGCTCGACCTGAAACGTCGTGCCCCGACCTATCTGACTCGTGCACTCCAGGGTACCGCCATGGTCTTCAAGAATACCCCGACATAAGGGCAGCCCCAGGCCGGTGCCGACCCCGGGGGGCTTGGTCGTAAAGAAGGGTTCAAAGATACGCGTCTGAACGTCGGGCGATATCCCCAGGCCGCTATCCGCGACCTCCAGGGTGACGCGCGTCTGTGCCTCATTGACCGCAGTAGTGAGCGTAAGCTGCCGGGGCGCCGCCACCTCGCGCAGCGCCTGCTGCGCGTTGGTGACGAGATTGACCAGGACTTGCCGGAGTTGATGCGGATCCGCCCACAGGCGGGGGAGAGCAGCCGTCAGGCGCAGGTCCACGGTGATCGTGTCGACCTGCAACGACGGCACCAGCATTTCCACGGTCTCGGTCACCAGGGCATTGAGGTCCACCACCGTGCGTTCGGGTGCGTGCTGGCGAGCCAGGGTGAGAAACTGGCGCACCAGCCGCTCACAGCGTCTGGCCGCCTGGGCAATCTCAGCCGCGTACTCGTTTAGAAGGCCCGGGCCGGCATCGGCCTGCAGCAGGTCGGTGTGCAGCAGAATAATCGAGAGCGGATTGTTCAGCTCATGCGCCACACTGGCCAGCAGCGATCCCATGGCGGCCAGTTTTTCGCGCTGGAACAGGGCATCTTGCATCTGCTGGCGCTCAGCCACTTCGCGCTGCAAGGCAGCGGTGCGCTCCGCGACACGTTGTTCGAGGGTGGCATTGACCTCCCGTAGCGCCGCTTCCGTCTGTTTGCGGTTGGTGATATCCAGCATCAGCCCCACCATCCGCACCGGCTCACCCGCCGCATTGTAGAAGGTATGCCCACGCCCGTTGATCCAGCAGATCGTCCCGTCGGGCCGGACCACCCGGTATTCGAGGTCGATGTCGCGCCGCTCGGCCAGGCTATGGTGTAGAGCCGCTTCGACCTGGCTGATGTCCTCCGGATGCACCTGGTCGCGCCAGGCCTGATACGTGGGCGTGAGACTCCCAGGCTCCAAGCCAAGAAGGGTAAAGTACTCGGGTGACCATACGAAGGCGCCAGTGACAATATCCCAGTCGAACGAGCCGGCCATAGCGGCCTCCAGGGCTAGCCGCAGCCGCTGCTCCTGCGCGCGGCGGGCCGCTTCTTCCTGCTGGCGTGCGCTGATGTCCCGCACTACCGCGGCGCGGCCGACCACCTGGTTGTCGCGGCGCAGGCTGGCGACGGTCACCTCTACGGGGATAAGGCGCCCGTCACGGCAGACGAGTTCGGTTTCGAGATGCGCGGGGACCGGCTCATCCAGCAGGGCCTGGCGTCGGCGCTCCAAGAAGAGCGGCACGGCCTCAGGCACATAGAGGTCCAAGGACGGTTGGCCGAGGAGCGCCTCGGGTGGGTAGCCAGTCAGTTGGGCTAGCACACTGTTGCAAAACGTTATGCGTCCCTCTGCGTCCACAGTGTAGATGGCATCCGGGAGCGATTCCATGACCACCCGGCAGCGCTCCTCGCTGGCACGCAGGTCCGCCTCGGCTTGCCGCACTCGTAACAAGGCCCGCATGGTGGCGAGCAGAACCGGGGGCTCGACTGGCCCAGTAAGATAGGCGTCCGCGCCGCCCTCAAGCCCCTGGACTTTGTCGGCCTCCTGAACATACACCGCCGAAAGTTGCATGACCGGTATATATGCGGTCTCCGGCTGCTGTTTCAGAGCCTGGCAGACAGTAAACCCGCTCATGTCAGGGAGCTTGACGTCTAGGATTATGAGGTCCGGCTGCGGCGCTGCAGCCGCCAGCCGCAGTGCCTCGTGGCCGGTCGCCGCTTCGATGACATCGAACCCTTCCCGGCGCAACAGCCGGCTCAGAGCATAGCGGCCCACGTCATTGTCATCGACCAGCAAGATGCGAGTGGGCAGCAGGTGGGCCATGATGTCTCCTTCTTTGTACGGAGATGTTTCCCGCACTACAGTTCCTGTCCTTATGGCGTGCCTCCCAGTGCGGTGGCCAGGGCGTCCTGGACCGTCTGCGACGATAAGGTTCCCTTGGCCAAAATGGCAGCTGTCTGCCCGGCAAGCTGCGTCTGTTCGCCAGGGGTCAGCACGCGTGAGGTGACAATGATCACCGGGATCCCTTGTGTGACCGGATCAGTCTGTAAGCGCCGCAGGACTTCATAGCCATCCATCCCCGGCATGAGGAGATCCAGCACTATCACCTGCGGATGGTCACGCTGCGCCCGCTGCACGCCTTCGGATCCAGAAGCCGCTTCATCAACCAGATACGGTGCACCGGCCAGACACTGCTTGAAGATGTACCGTGCCATCTCTTCGTCGTCAATCACCAGCACACGGGGCCAGGGGGACTGCCCAGTACACTGCTGCAATGCACCGAGCAGCCACTCGCGGGTGATCGGCTTGATGGCATAGGCGTCGGCACCGAGCGCCAAGCCCTTGCGCTGGTCTACAACCGTGGTGACCACCAGGACTGGGATGTCTTTCATGGAGTCCTGATTCTTGAGCGCGGTCAGAAATCTCCAGGTATCACGCCCGGGCAGCAGAATATCCAGGATAATCGCCTGCGGCCGCACCCGCAGCAGGGCCTCCTCAGCCTCGCGGAGCGTTCGTGCCGGCAGGGGCTGAAAGCGAGATCCCTGGAGGAACTTCTCATAAATGAACTGCGTTTCCGCATGGTCCTCCACGACCAGCACCGGCACGCGCGCCGGATCGAGTACCCACGCGTCTGCCGTTGCACCGGGCGCGGCGCTGGCCTCCTGATACTGCAGGGGGATGGTAACGGTGAAGGTCGAGCCGACACCGGGCGCGCTGCGTACTGCCACGCTCCCGCCTAGCAGTTCTGCGAGCTTCTTACAGAGCGGCAACCCCAATCCGGTGCCTTTCACCCGCTGCTGTATGGGGTGCGCAATTTGGGTGAACTCCTCAAAGATGATCTCCTGATCTTCCGGGGCAATGCCAATGCCAGTATCAGCCACGGCAAAAATGGCCGCATCACCGGCGGGTGTCAGAGTAACAGAAACGCGGATTGCACCCCGCTCGGTAAACTTGAGCGCATTAGAGAGAAAATTGCGCAAGATTTGCGACACCTTGCCTTCGTCACTGTTGATGAGGGGGAAGTCCTCCGGCTCGTCAAAGACCAGGGTGACGCTCTCTGTCACCAGGAGCGGGCGCAGCATGCCGCGCAGGGCGCTGAAGAGGTCACTCACGGCAAAAGGGGCGGGCCGGACGGTGACCTTGCCGGCTTCGATTTTGGCCAGATCGAGTAAATCGTTGATTAGCTCGGAGAGTGCCTCGGCGGCGGTGCGGATATAGGACACCTGCTTGGTTTGCTCGTCCGTGAGGGGCCCATCAGTGTGCTCGAGCAACAGCCGGGCCAGAGAGAGAATCGAGTTGACGGGTGTGCGAAACTCGTGACTCATGTTGGAGAGAAACCGACTCTTCAGCTCATCGGCACGCCGCAGATGCTCGGCTTGCTCCTCAAGTTCGGCATAGAGCGCCACCACGCCACGGTTGGTGTCCTCGAGTTCGCGATTGAGCCTGAGGAGGTCGTCTTGCCGGGCACGCAGCGTCTCCAGAGTCTGAAGGAGCTCCTGGTTCTGCTGTTGGACTTCGGTAAGCGGGTCATGCGGCCGCTGCTGCGTCAGAGTATCCACGAGCTGGTGCAGGCGCCGTCCGGTGAGCACGGGTGCCTGGCGCGGCAGGAGTTTCTGCAGCCGCACGGTGGTGCCCTGACCCGGCGCGGACGTGATGTGCACCTGATCCATGAGCCGCTGGGCGCCGCGCAGACCCAGACCCAGGCCGGTCGGTGACTGGTACTGCCCGGCGAGAATCTCCTGCAGGTGCGGAATACCTGGCCCCTTGTCACTGACCAAAACCTGTAAGAGTTGCGGCCGGGTCTGGCCTTCGAGGTTGAACTCGACCTGCCCCCCGCCGGCGTAGGACAGGGCGTTGCGGGCGATCTCCGATACGGCGGTGGCAATGCGGGTCTGATCCTGGACGTCGAACCCCAGCAACTGGGCAATCTGCCGGGCCCGCTGGCGGGTGAAAACCACATCCTGCTCACGTTGCAGGGTCACCATGAGGATACGCATACCTGTTGTCTCATTCCTGTCCAGACAGTGTCCCAGGGCCAGAGGGCGGTGCTGCAGCTACGACGAGGACGGTGACGTCGTCCCGCCCGCGCGCGAAATCACGGTAGAGCACCCCGGCAATGAGGCTCGGATGCCGGCGCACCAGGCCGGGGTAGGCGTCGAGACGCCAGCGCGTCAGGAGACCATCGGAGTGCAGCACCACCACCACGTCTGGAGACCAGGGGTAGGTGAACACCTGTTGGCGGCGCATGGCGTGCCCGATAATACCATTATGCGAGGCCAGACCGCGCCTCCCGGTGGCCGTCCACACTATCCCGGCGATGTTGCCCACTCCGGCGAAGCGCAGCCTCTGGGTGGCCGTATTGATTTCGGCCAGGCCAACAGCCGCCCCGCGCGTGCCCTGGGCGGCCGTATGCGCGGTGGCCAGCAACTCCTCAGGCGTGCGGGTGCCGTGCTGCCGACACGCCTGCACCACGGCGCGCGCGGCGTCTGCCGCCGCAGGGCCATGGCCCAACCCGTCCACCACCAGCGCCAGGCAGCGCTCCTCCTGCTGTGCCACCATCCAGGCATCCCCACACACCGTCTCGCCGGGATACGGCACGCAGACGACCCCGACTACCAGAGGGCCAGGCGTAGAGCGGTGGGACGACCGCCCTGCTGGAGTACGACCCGCCCGGTGTACTACCCGCGCCAGCAGGGCCGTGCCTTGCCCAGGGACAGAATATAAGTCCCACAGTGTGGCCAGACGCGTGATAGCGCCGAGCCCGGTCCCAGGGCTGCCAGCAGTGGAATAGCCATCCTGCAAACACTGTCCCACATTGGCTATCCCGGGACCGGTATCGAGAGCGAGCAGCTCCACGCCAGGACCCTCCGCTTCATCGAGCGTCCGCAGGAGCAGCCGACCCGCCTGCGCATGTTTGACCAGGTTGGTGGCCGCTTCCGTGACCACCAGCGCCAGCGTGCCCGTCTCTGTCTCGGATAGCCCGAGACTGTGGGTCATCTGGAGGGCGACGCGGCGGGCGGCGGCGACCTGGCTGGCTTCCGTGATGGGGATGCAGTACATCGGCATGGTCGGTGGCTCCTTCGATGGGGTACAGTCGTTGCACTCGCCTACCTTAAGCATGCCTTATTTCCACTTCGTGATGCACACTCGCGTTCCTGTCCCGGGGCTAGAGATGATCTCAAACTCATTGACCAGCCGTTTGGCTCCCCCGAGCCCCAGCCCCAGGCCCTCCCCGGTAGTGTAACCATCGGTCATTGCCTGTGCGATATCGGGAATGCCCGGGCCATGATCCACGAAGATCACCCGCAGGCCACGGCGGTTCCCACTGGTGAGGGCTTCGAGCTGGACGGTCCCCCCGCCGCCATGAATAACAGTATTGCGTGCCAGCTCACTGGTGGCGGTGACCATCTTGGTCTGCTCCACCAGGCTAAAGCCCTGCTGGATAGCCCACTGCCGCACGACTTGCCGTACCCGAACAATGTCCGCCTCGGTCTGGAGGGGCGTCGTCTCACACTTGACGACGGTCATGGCGATCGCCCTTCTGCATTAAGGCGGCCCGGAGAAATGCCATGCCCTTTTCCACATTGAGGGCCGTCCGCACGCCGGTGAGCGACAGTCCCAACTCCACCAGAGTAATGGCCACAGCCGGTTGCATGCCCACCACTACCGTCTCGGTGTCGAGCACGCGCGCCATCGCCGCAATGGTGCTCAGCATGCGGCCAATAAACGAATCGACAATCTCCAGCCCCGAAATATCGATCAGCACGCCGCGAGCGCGGGTCTTGACGATGTGTGCGGTCAGCTCATCTTGCAGCGTCAACGCCAATTGGTCATGCATGTCCACCTGGATGGTGACCAGCAAGAATTCCTCCATCTGCAAAATCGGAATGCGGTCCACCGCAGGCCCTCCTGTGTTGCCGGCTCAGCCAGCGTTGCCTCTCCCTAGCTTTTCTGGAGGCGGTAGCCGGTCCGCTGCAACGCCACCGCAAAGGCGTCCGCCAGCGTCGCCTTGGTCGTCACATCGCCTAATTCCACGCCTAAATGCACAATGGTCTGCGCAATCTGTGGCCGAATACCGCTGATGAGGCACTCCGCGCCCATCAGCCGGGCCGCCGCCACGGTTTTGAGCAGGTGTTGCGCCACCAGGGTGTCAACCAGCGGCACGCCAGTGATGTCGACAATGGCGATGGCCGATCTGGTCTCAACAATGCGTTGCAGGAGGTTCTCCATGACCATCTGTGTCCGGGCGCTATCGAGCGTGCCAATGAGCGGCACGGCCAGCACGCCGTCCCAGAGTTGGACCACAGGCGTGGAGAGTTCCAGGAGCTCTTGCTGCTGGCGGGCAATGATGGCCTCCCGACTCTTCTGATACACCTCAGCGGTGTAGAGCCCTAACGCATCCAGCAGCACGGTGGTCTGCCAGATGTCGTCGGCGAGCCCATCGGCATCCCGTCCGTGCGCCCGGCGCAGCCGAGCATACAGGGGTTGTTTGAGTGAGAACACAAAGGTAGCGGTTTCTGAAGCCGTGAAGCCTTGCATGGCGCGGGAGTCGGAGATGTGCTCCAGCAGTTCGCGTACCTCGGCCCAGGCTGGCCCCCTGATGTCGGTCAAAGCGCCATGCTGCACTGCCGCGCTGAAGGCGCGCAAGAATTGCTGCGATTGCTCCCGCAACTCGCGCTCGTTCATAAGCTCGAGGCGCAGGGTGTCCGTGTTCAACTGCTGCTTCATCCAGTCCGTTAGCAGTTCCCGGGTCTCGCTCTTGATAACCTCCACCAGCTTACTCGTGCCACTGCTCTGCATGTGAGGGCTCCTTCTGGACGAGGCAGACTGCAGAGCCTCGGATGGTCATGGACGCGCCGACAAGCCAGTACGCAGGTCAGGAGAGCCGCATCCGCACCGCTCTCCATGCAGTGCGCTCAGCGCGGCCTGGCCGCACAGCGAGAACGCATGTGCTATGCTTCTCCGCCCCTAGGGTACCGTATTGTAGCACCTGGGGCCTCCCTATACCACCGCTGACGCCAGCTGGCTTCCTCTCACCCTGGGCTGGACTTTCTTCAAAGCCCTCGGCAGAAAAAATATCCCCCAGTTCGTAGTGGGATAAATCTTCACAGGAGTTATGAGCGTGCCTGCAGAAAAGCCACGCCAGCAAGTGCTGACGCATCACATAGGCCGCACACGCTGATCGCTATGGAGATAGCAGGCCACATACCGGGCATGGCTGCCCACTGGGAGCAGGGATAGGCTGACATAGCCCAGATGCGGCAGGGTCTGGCGGCTTGGCGTGCCCCAGGAGCCATGGTATTTCAGCCGTATGGTTTGCCCTTGCTGGCTGGCCGCTATAGTTAGCCTAACAGCCCCATACTGGGGTCTCACCACTGCAGAGGCACAGCCCCTTTGTGCTTCAGGGATCCAGGCTCAGCCACATATACATATATCAAAGCGATATTATCACCGTGATCATTCTGGAGAGCGCCCTTCTTCAGGGTTGCTGCGGGTGCCGCCGCTTCCACAGGGTCGGAGCAGCACCTGCGTCTTTAGCCCGACAAACGGTACACCCCTCGTGCTCTAGGACCGTCCACTGGCATAGAATTTGTACCTCTGCCACAGCGAGAGAGCACGGCGTTCCAGGACTTCACCTGCTCGACAAAGGGTGGGCGACAATGGAGACCACCAAAAGCATGGCAGGGGGCATACGTGCCGGTGACAGAGGCGTGCGGCGCCAGGCCCATCTCGCAGCAACCCACCGACCAGAGGGAGAGACACCATGGCAGACCAGCGTATGACGACAACCCACGATACGACGACCGGGCTCAATGCGACTGCCATCGAGCAGTTCAAGGGCAGCTTGCGCGGCGACTTGCTCTGTTCCGGTGATGCGCACTACGACAGCGCCCGCGCTATTCATAACGGCATGATCGACCGACGCCCGGCGCTGATCGTGCGCTGCGCCGGAGTTGCCGACGTGATGGCAGCAGTCACGTTCGCCCGGACCCACAACCTCGTCGTGGCGGTGCGCGGTGGCGGACATGGCGTGCCGGGTTTTGCAGTCTGCGAGGGCGGTCTGATGATCGACTTGTCGCGCATGAAGAGCGTGCGCGTGGATCCTGTGCGCCGCACGGCCCGCGCCGAGGGCGGCTGCACGTGGGGAGACTTCGACCATGAGACGCTGGCCTTTGGCCTGGCCACGACGGGCGGCATTGCCCGCCCCACCGGTATCGGGGGACTAACGCTCGGCGGCGGCCACGGCTACCTGATGCGCACCTATGGCCTGTCCTGCGATAATCTCCTGTCCGTGGATGTGGTCACCGCCGATGGGCGCTTGCTGACGGCCAGCGCCACCGAGCACGCCGACCTCTTCTGGGGGGTGCGGGGCGGTGGAGGGAACTTTGGCGTCGTGACCGCCTTCGAGTATCGGCTCCACCCAGTCAGCCAGATGCTGGGCGGGTTGCTGATCTACCCGATGGACCAGGCGCAAGACCTCTTCAAGTTCTATCGTGACTATACTCGGACCGTGCCCGATGCCCTGGGCTCGCTCATCAATCTCGCGACGTTGCCGGACGGTACGCCGGCGGTGGTGATCCTCATTGCCTATGGCGGGGATCTCGCCGAAGGCGCACGCCTCCTGCGCCCCTTGCGAGAATTTGGCACTCTGATGGCCGATCAGGTCGGCCCACTGCCGTACACGGCGTTACAGAGCATCGTGGAAAATTTTAACCCCCCAGGCTTGCGCAACTACTGGAAGTCAAACTACCTGCAGGACCTGAGTGACGCTGCCATTGCAGTGCTGGTCGACCACTATAAAACTGTTCCTGCCCCAAACACACACGTGGTCGTTGAACATCTCGGCGGCGCAGTCAGTCGGGTGGGTGCAGATGAGACGGCGGTCGATCACCGCGACGCTCTCTTCAACTTTCTCATTGTCGGGATGTGGGCCGACGCGGCAGACGATGCGAAGGTCATTGGCTGGGTGCGGGAGCTCTGGGGGGCGCTGCAACCGTTCTCGTCCGGCGGCCTGTATGTCAATTACGAGGCGGAGCACGATGCCGGCCGGGTCCAAGCGGCCTACAGTCCAGCCAAGTACACGCGGCTGGTGGCCGTGAAGAACAAGTACGACCCCACAAATCTCTTCCGACTCAACCAGAACATTCAGCCAACGGGATGAGAGAGCCAGGTTTCGCAGCGCGCGATGGCTGGTGCACTGAGGGCTTTGACACCGCCGACCTCCAAGAGGCCAAGGCGTTGCTCGAGGCCCTGGAGGCATAAGGGTATAAGGCGAAAACGAGTACACTTGGCCCAAGACCGTTTGTGCTAGTCTCTGTAAGCACCCCCACTATGCCCTCTGTCCTTGCAGGGCGCGCCATATCTTTTCTGGCGTCAGGGGCGTGTCGATATGGCGGACGCCATCGTGCGACAGCGCGTCCATCACCGCATTGGCAATGGCCACCGGGGCCGCCAGCGTGGGCAACTCGCCAATGCCTTTGGCGCCCAGAGGATTCAGGGGTGATAGCGTTTCTACCGTATCGAGGGTAAACGCCGGTGTGGTGCTCGCCCTCGGTAAGGCGTAGTCCAGCAAACTGCCCGTCACCGGCTGTCCCTCCGGGCTATAGACCATGCCTTCCATGAGCGCCTGGCCGATGCCCTGGGCCAGGCCCCCATGCACCTGCCCCGCCGCCAGCAGGGGATTAATAATCCGGCCAGCATCGTGCACCGCCACATAGTGCAGCACGCATACCGCGCCGGTCTCCTGAGAGACCTCGACCACCGCGACGTGCGCCGCAAAAGCATAAGGGCTAGTGCGGAGCGTGTGGCTGCCGCGGAAATCCAACCCGGGCTCTACACCTGGAGGGAGCCGTGTATCATTGTAAGCAGCCGTGGCGAGCTGCGAAAAGGGGACGTGGTGCTCGGGATCGTACCGAGGGAATACCCGCCTGTCCTGGAAGCAGACGTCTGCCACCGGGCAATCGAGCAGGTGGGAGGCAAGCAGGGCGAGTTTCTGGTGGGCCTCTTGCAACACGGCATACAATGCCGAGCCACCGGCGACCAGGCCCCGGCTAGCCGCCGTCCCCCCACCTGCGGGCAGGAGCGCGGTATCGCTGTGCAATACCCGGACCTCCGCTGGCGTCACGCCCAGCATATCGGCCACCACCTGGGCAAAGGTAGTCGCCGAGCCCTGGCCGTGGGGCGAGACCCCGGTATGGACCGTGATGTGCCCCGAGGGCTCAATGATGACGCGAGCGTGGTCGGTGAGGGGAGGCACGCGGCCACCGGAGCCCTTCACGACCGTGGCCAGGCCCACCCCGATGAGTGGCCCATCGGGGGAGCCTGGCTGACGAGAGCGCGCGCGCCAGCGGTAGTATTCTGACAGTTCTAGGGCGCGGTCCAGGGTTTTTGCATACTCACCGGAGTCGTAGGTGAGCCCGGTGGGGGTCTCGTAGGGGAACGCCTCTGGTGGAATGAAGTTCTGCCGGCGCACTGTTGCCGGGTCTAGCTGCAGGTCTCTGGCAATCAGGTCTATAGTGCGCTCCAGGCAAAAGGCTGCCTCAGGGCCGCCAGCGCCCCGGTAAGCCCCGGTCGGCGGCTTATTGGTGATGACACCCCGCACCTCGACGTGCATGGCCGGGGTTTTGTACGGCCCGGCGAGGCGATGGCTGGTGAGGAGGGGTACTGTGGGTGTGGACATGAGGAAATACGCGCCCAGGTCTGCCACAATCTGCACCCGCAGGCCGAGCAAGGAACCATCCCGCTGCACCGCCGCCTCCACCTCCACGGTATGTCCTCTGCCGTGGAAGGCGAGCAGGTTTGCCCAGCGCTCTTCCACCCACTTCACGGGACGGCCCAGGTGGATGGCGAGGTACGGTATGGCAATCTCTTCAGGGTACAGGCCGCCCTTTTCCCCAAAGCCGCCGCCGACGTCTGGAGCCACCACGCGCACCCGGCTCGCCGGACGGTGCAGCACCTGCGCCAGATGATCTCTGATTGTATGGGGGTGCTGGGTAGAGTCCCATACGGTCAGCATATCGTCCTGAGGTTGGTAGTGGGCCACGATTCCACGCGTCTCGAGAGGCGTCGGTGCCAGGCGCTGCACCTGGTAGCGCTGCCGCACGACGTGTGCAGCCTGCGCCAAGGCCGCTTCGACGTCTCCACCAGCGTTGCGCGTGCGCAAGGCGATATTCGTGCCCAATTCCTCGTGCACGATGGGGGCGTCTGCCTGCATCGCCTCCACAGGATCGATGACAGGGGACAGCGGTGCATAGTCCACCTGGATCAAGGTCCTGGCATCCTGGGCCAGAGCCAAGTCCTGGGCCACCACAATAGCGATAGGTTGCCCGACGTAGCACACCTTGTCACGCGCCAGGACCGGGTGGACGGGAGGTCGCAGTTCCTCGGCTTCCGTCTCCCACCTGGTCGGTACGGGCTCGACCACCTCTGCGAGATCCGCCGCAGTGAAAACGCTCACCACCCCGGGCATGTGACGGGCTGCCGCAGTAGCCATCGACCTGATGTGGGCGTGCGCGTGGGGACTGCGGAGCACCGCGGCGTGGAGCATGCCTGGCAATTTGATGTCGTCGAGAAAAGTGCCCTGGCCGGTGAGCAAGCGCGGGTCCTCAAACCTTTTCACAGACTGACCGGTGTAAACCACTGGGGGCCTCCTTTCCGTTGGCTCAGAGGAAAAGCACTTCGCCAGCAACCAGCCGGTACCGCGTGCCATCGGCATGCTGTACCAGTAATGCCCCATCCGCGTCGAGGTCTACGACCGTCCCTACGCTAGCGTTCGGTTCAGGGGCAAGACGCACCTGACGTCCGATCATCTGTCCCCCATAGTGCAACCAGCGCTGCCGGACCGGCGTGATGTCCCCCTGTTGAAAAGCCCCATAGAACCGCTCCAGGTGGGCCAGTAAAAGCGCCAGCAGTGGCAACCGTGCCCAGGTATGGCCAGCGGCAAGAGCGAGCGATGTGACATGCTGGTGTAACTCAGGCGGCAAATGCTCGAGGGCCGTATTGACATTGATGCCAATACCAACGATAACCAGAGGAGAGGCGACGGGATGTAGCACTGCTTCACATAAGATGCCGGCAACTTTTTTGCCATAGATTTCGACATCATTCGGCCATTTCAGGTGTACAGGGAGCGCACTATACTCTGCCAGCGCCTCTGCCGTCGCCACCGCCATAGCCAGTGTCAGCTGTGGGAGACGCGGCGTGTCGATCTGGGGGCGCACGAGGAGTGATACATAAATACCTACTCCCGCTGGCGACACAAAGGAGCGTCCATGCCGTCCACGGCCTTGCGTTTGATGCTCCGCCACGACCGCCGTACCCTCTGGAGCGCCATGCTGTGCCAGGTGCTTGACAATGTCATTGGTCGAAGTGGTGGAAGGCAAAATATACAGGGTGCGACCGAATACCTGCGTGGTCAGGAGCTGCTGGAGAGATGGGGTGTCAAGAACATCGCTGTCCTGGGAAGGTTGGCACTGTCCGCGCCAGGCACTCTTAGACATCATGTTGGTCTTGCTCGACGGCTTGCTTGAGTTTGTCAATTTCCTGTTGGAGCAGCACTTCAAGCAGGTCAGGCATTTTCGCCTGCACCACGTCGCGTACAGTGTCCAACAGGTGTGGCATGAGTTGGGCGAGCATCGTGGTGAGATGCGCGTCAAGGGACTCGTGGAGCATCTGGAGCATGTGACGTCCTAGGGTTTGATACAGGACGTCGAGCGATACCGTCTCACGGCTGACACTAGGGTGCGCGTCCTGCGATGCTTGCGATGTCATAGGGCATGCGCCAGCGCTTGCCTTTGGGATGGGCTCTGCCGGATGCGAGACCTCTGGAGGCATGGAAGGGATGGCCACGTTGCTCCACGGGCCTCCCAGAAGCTCTACCGCTATCTCAGGCTCCCCACTGGGAGAGACGGCTCCAGTCTCGACATGCTCCATAGCCAATGTCTCCGCCAGCGGGGTATCACTCTCGGTATGTCCCCGGCTGCTAGACATTGGTGCCTCGCCAGGATCTCCATCTAAACGGGGCAGGATCGTCGCTTCGGTTGCAAGAGGGGAGGCAGAGTGGGAGGTCACTGGCACGAGTTGTTTGACTATATCCAGGAGTGCCTGGGGTTCAAAGGGCTTAGCCAGATGTATGGTTACACCCGCACGGTCCCCTTTGACTTTATCATACGCTGCAAAACCGCTCGTCAGGAGGACAACAGGCACGTGGCGGCCACTTGCACTCTGGCGAATGCTCTGACACAGTTGGAAGCCGTCCATGCCTGGCATGGAGGCATCCGCCAGCACAATATCGGGCTGCAACGTCTGCGCTTTGTGCAAGCCATCCAGGGCATTATCCGCGACCATGACCTCAAAGCCCTCGCGGGCAAAGGCAGTCTCGACGATGGTTTGAATGGAAAGACTGTCGTCAACGAGCAACAGTTTCGTGGCCATACTGAGCCTTTCTCGTGCCGTAGCACCGTCCAAGCCGGGGAGCAACTGTAGCCAGTCGTATCCACACCATGCATCCTAAGAAGACAGACAGAGAACGCAAGCGTATAATTTCTGCTGACGACACTCTAGAGCTGGGTGCACGACACAGCGCCCATAACGTGGGCGTATTGTAATACAAGGCCGTGCCAAAGACAATCATGAGGCTCTGGGATACGTGCGTGCCCCCTGGAGTCATGTCAACTGAGCGGTATACGAACACACCATGATGCCTCTACTCGATCGCTATATGCTCCGTGAGCTCTGGCCCTCATGTGTCCTGGCGCTCGTTGTCGCGACGTTTGTGCTCTTCGCTGATAAGCTTCTCTGGCTCACCAGTCTCATTCTCCGCAACCATCTCGATCTGGTGACGTCGGTACGCTTGCTGAGTTACACACTCCCGACGGTCAGCGGTCTCACGCTGCCCATTGCTTTTCTCATTGGGTGTACGTTGACGTTTAACCGATTGTCTATGGATAGTGAGTATGTGGTATTCAGAGCGGCTGGGATCAGTTTGGGCCGGATGCTCGTGCCCCTGGGCGCGGTGGCTGTGGTCGTCTATGGTCTGTCCAGCTATGTGCTCATGTATGTGTCGCCTTGGGGATTTCAGGGGCTGCAGCATCTTTTCTTTGAAGTCGCCCGCAGCCGCGCCTACTACCATCTCCAAGCGCGTGAATTCAACGATACGTTTAAGGGGCTGGTGCTCTATGTGGAGCGTACCATGCCAGAGCACGAACGGTTCGAGGGTGTCTTTATCGCTGATACACGCTCGGATGTCTCACAGATCATTACCGCACGGGCCGGGGCGCTGGTCATCCAGCCTAAAGCCCTGCGTGTCGTTCTCCGTCTTGACCAAGGGACTATCCATCGCTCTGCACCACCGTACAAGCGCTACGATCTCCTCCAGTTTAGCCACTATGATGTTGTTCTCGATCTCGATACGCGTTTGGCACGCCAGGCACGGGATGAAGCGCGTCCACGCGAACTATTTCCCTCCCAGTTGCGCACGGAGATTGCGCGTCAACAGGCCCTTGGGAAAAATCCCCGTGCTCTCGTCCTGTACTGGCATAAGCTCTTTGCACTGCCGTTTGCATCGCTTATCTTTGCTGGCCTGGGTCCGGCGCTGGGGGTCGTCCATCCTAAGTCTGGGCGTTCTGCGGGGTATGTCCTTGGTCTGGGGGCGATCTTTGTATATTACATCTTTTTAACGGCCAGTGATGCCCTGGCAGACAAAATGCCCTTCTTTCCCGCTGTCCTTGCCGCCTGGTTCCCCAACGTCTGTATGAGCGGCGTCACGCTCTTGCTGTTGCGACGGACCGCTCGAGATGCCGCGCCACTGGATGTGGCGCAGCTCTGGGAGGGCCCGCAACGCCTCTGGCACCGCTGGCGCCCACAGCCGGTGGTATAGGCGGCGCCCCCCTTGAGACATGTCAGGACATGCTCTGCCTGCACTCACTGCGGCAGGCGCGGGCCGTCTGCCTGCAGAACGATATTATAGGATTGCAGCAGCGTGTTCTTGGACTCCTCGAGGCGGACCAGGGCTTTGAGATACTCGGTGATGGCGTTGATTTCGTTCGAGCGTTGCTGTGAGAGGACATCTTGGAACTGCAGCGTCGTGAAGACGGTGGCGAGTCCCACCTGCAGTTTTTTCTCTTCAGCTTCAAGTTGCTTTTGCGCCAGTCGGCTCGAGATGCGGGACGACTGCACCCGTTGGGCATTGGTGAGCACATCGCGGAAAGAGTTGCGCACATCGGCAATGATGTTTTCCTCCAGATCTTTGATGCGCACCATCTGCTGACGGATGGCCAGTTGTGACTGCTGCACACGGCTCTTCGCC